>NZ_DASVUE010000036.1:0-7911 GCF_036387215.1 Allosphingosinicella sp.
CCGTAGAAGACGAAGGTGGATTCGATCCCGGCTTCGTCGAGCAGAAGCTCGGGCTTCAGGAGCTCGAGCTGAAACCGGACCGGGCGCAGATCCTGCCGGAGCAGGAAATCCATGTCCTGGAAGGCGAGGCGATAGGCCGGATCCTCCGTCTGCGGGCTGGAGGTCGGCTGGTTGGCGACTGCGGCTTCTTCGCGCGCGGGATGGAACACGCTCTTGGGCGCTTTGGGATCGGTCATTGCCGGGCCTTTAGCGGCAATAGGGTCCCTGTCCCATATCAAAGTGAAAGTGGTTGCGGTGATAGGCGTTGGCATCGGGCCCCAGCACGACGCCGAAGCGGCGGCATCCCGCCTGATGCGCATCCCGGAGGAAGCGGCGGACGTTCTCGTCCTCGGCGTTCCAGCCGTCGAGGACGGTGACCCGCCGCCCGTCGGCAAGCACGAAGGCGGCGACATCCACGGCGTTGGACCGTCCATGCTCGCTCAGCCGCCCGCCCGCCTGTCCATTGACGGGCCGGCAGGAATAGGTGCCGAAGCTTTCGATGCGGGCGACGCGGCTCCCAAGCCAACGCTCGGCGGCGGGCTGCACCGCCTCCCGGCTCCAGCGGGCGAATTGCCGGGCGAGGACGCAGGTCATCGCGCCGAGATTGGTTACGGGCGTGCCGATGTCCCTGAGCTGCACGGTGCCGATGGCGGTGCAGCCGTTCTCGAACAGGCGGTCGGGCAGGATCCGGAATTCGACGCCTTCGCGGCGAAGGTCGGCGTGGCATTGAAGCGTGGCCTTGTCCGGCTCGCCTGGCTTCTGCGCCTTCGAAGGCTTCTCCGGCGCATCCACCTGGGGGATGCAGCCGGCGAGGAGCAACAGGGCCAGGAACAAGGGGTTACGCATCGGCGGAGAGACTGCTTGGAGGGGCCTCCGGGGTCAACCGGGATGGCGTCCCTGCTCTTGATAATCATTCGCAATTAGCTAGGAGGGCCGCGTGTTGAGCGCGATCAGGCCGGCTGCAGATTCGAAGCCCTTGCTCTGGGCGGTGCTGGCGCTGCCTGCCGTCTCGATGATGTGGAGGTATAATTTGGACGCCGGGATGTTGCCCGGCGACCTCCTCCATCCGAGCGGCGAATGGTCGGCGCGATTGATCATCCTGGCGCTGATGCTGACGCCGCTGTCGATGATCTTCCGCGGCAGGCGCTGGACGGCGTGGCTGATCCGGCGCCGGCGGGATCTCGGCGTGGCCGGCTTCCTCTACGCTCTGCTTCACCTGCTCTTCTACCTGCTCGACATGGAGACGGTACGAAACGTGCTCGCCGAATTGGGCCCGCTCGGCATCTGGACGGGCTGGGCGGCCTTCTTCCTGTTCCTGGTGCTCGCGCTGACCAGCAACGATGCTTCCATGCGGGCGCTGAAGGGCGGCTGGAAGAAGCTTCAGCGGCTCGCTTATCCGGCGGCGTTCCTCACCCTGCTCCACTGGATGTTCGTTCACGACAAATATCTGCACGCGCTCCTGAACTTCGCGCCGCTCGCTCTGCTCCAGGCGTGGCGGCTCGTCCTCGTCAGCCGCGGCCGCACGCACCGTTTCAGCCCCTCAACCCAAGGAGAACAAGCATGAAGTATCTTTATCACGTCCTGGCCGCTGCCATTGCGCTCGCCGCGGCAAGCCCGGCCTTGGCGACCGGCAAGATGACCTGCAATGCAGGCCCGCAGTCCAAGTGGAAGAGCCAGGCGGCGCTCCAGGCTTCGCTGAAGAAGCAGGGGTGGCAGGTGCGCAAGTCCAAGGTCGATGGCGGTTGCTACGAGGTTTACGGCACCGATCCGCAAGGCAACCGCGTCGAAGCATATTTCCACCCCGTGACGTTCGAGAAGCTGCTCGTATCGCGCCGGGGCGAGGTGCTGTTCCGGAAGAAGTGACTTGTCGTTGACAGGCCCGCCCGCTGCTTTAAGTCCGCGGGCGGGCCACGCCGTCCCAACGCGGCGCGTGCTCTCTGCGAGGAGAGTTGAACATGACTGAACGACCGGGCGAGAAGCCCGACCGCCCTTATTTTTCGTCCGGACCCTGCGCGAAGCCGCCGGTATGGGGCCCCGAACATCTGGCACTCGGCTCGCTCGGCCGCTCCCATCGCTCGAAGCTCGGCAAGGCGCGGCTCGGCCATGCGCTGGAGCTGACCCGTAAGGTGCTGCGGGTGCCGGCGACGCACCGGATCGGCATCGTCCCCGCCTCCGATACCGGCGCCATGGAGATGGCGATGTGGTCGATGCTCGGCGCCCGGCCGGTGACGATGCTCGCTTGGGAGAGCTTCGGCGAAGGCTGGGTGACCGACGTCGTCAAGCAGCTGAAGCTGGATGCCAGCGTGGTGAAGGCGCCTTACGGCGCGCTTCCCAATCTCGCTGCCGTCGATCCCGCGACCGACGTGGTTTTCACCTGGAACGGGACCACGTCCGGCGTCCGAGTGCCGAACGGCGACTGGATCAGCGATGCGCGGGAGGGGCTGACGATCTGCGATGCGACTTCGGCCGCCTTCGCGCAGGACCTGCCGTTCGACAAGCTCGATGTCGTCACCTTCAGCTGGCAGAAGGTGCTCGGCGGGGAGGGCGCGCACGGGGTGCTGATCCTCAGCCCGCGTGCGGTCGAGCGGCTCGAAAGCTACGTGCCGGCCTGGCCGCTGCCGAAGATCTTCCGGATGACGAAGGGCGGCAAGCTGGTCGAGGGCATCTTCCAGGGCGACACGATCAACACGCCCTCGATGCTGGCCGTCGAGGATTACATCTTCGCGCTGGAATGGGCGCAGGGGCTCGGCGGGCTTGGAGCGCTGATGGCACGGGCCGACGCCAACGCTGCCGCGCTCGACGAATGGGTGCAGCGGACGCCCTGGATCGAGCATCTCGCGGTCGATCCCGCGACGCGCTCGAACACCAGCGTCTGCCTGAAGTTCGCCGAGAGTGTGGGGCTCGACGCCGAAGCGCAGGCGGCGCTCGTCAAGAAGATCGCGTCGCTGCTGGAGGCGGAGGGGGCGGCGTTCGACATCGCCAGCTACCGCGACGCTCCGCCCGGGCTCCGTATCTGGTGCGGAGCGACCGTCGAGACCGACGATATCGTTGCGCTCGGGCCATGGCTCGATTGGGCCTACGAGCAAGCGCGCGTCGCTTAAGGGGGAATGATGGCAAAGGTTTTGATCTCGGATCAGATGGATCCGAAGGCGGCGGAGATTTTCCGGGCACGGGGGCTGGAGGTCGACGAGCGGCCCGGCCTCTCCAAGGACGAATTGAAGGCGATCATCGGCGGTTATGACGGCCTCGCCATTCGATCGGCGACCAAGGTGACGCCCGACGTGATCGAGGCGGCGGCGAACCTGAAAGTGGTCGGCCGCGCCGGCATCGGCGTCGACAATGTCGATATCCCTGCGGCCACCTCGAAGGGCGTGGTGGTGATGAATACGCCCTTCGGCAACTCGATTACCACCGCCGAGCACGCCATCGCGCTGATGTTCGCGCTCGCCCGCGAGCTTCCCGCCGCCGATGCCTCCACGCAGGCGGGCAAGTGGGAGAAGAACCGCTTCATGGGCGTGGAGCTCACGTCCAAGACATTGGGGCTGATCGGGGCCGGCAATATCGGCTCGATCGTCGCCGAGCGCGCGATCGGCCTCAAGATGAAGGTCATCGCCTACGATCCCTTCCTGACGCCGGATCGGGCGCTGGACCTCGGCATCGAGAAGGTGGAGCTGGACGATCTCCTCGCCCGCGCCGATTTCATCACGCTCCACACGCCGCTCACCGATCAGACGCGCAACATCCTCAGCCGCGAGAATCTGGCGAAGACCAAGCCGGGCGTGCGCATCATCAACTGCGCGCGCGGCGGCCTCATCGACGAGGCGGCGCTGAAGGAGATGCTCGAGAGCGGCCATGTCGCCGGCGCGGCCCTCGACGTGTTCGTCGAGGAGCCCGCAAAAACCAATCCGCTGTTCGGAACGCCCGGCTTCGTCGCGACTCCGCATCTCGGCGCATCGACGACCGAGGCGCAGGTCAACGTCGCTATCCAGGTCGCCGAGCAGATGGCGGATTTCCTGACCACCGGCGGCGTCACCAACGCCCTCAACGTGCCCTCGCTCTCCGCCGAGGAGGCGCCGAAGCTGCGGCCTTACATGGCGCTGGCGGAAAAGCTCGGCTCGCTGGTCGGGCAGCTCGAAGGCAAGCGCATCACCGGCGTCTCGATCGAAGTCGAGGGCGCGGCGGCCGGCCTCAACCAGAAGCCGATCACCGGCGCGGTGCTCGCCGGGCTGATGCGCGTCTATTCGGACACGGTGAACATGGTGAACGCGCCGTTCCTCGCCCGCGAGCGGGGCCTCGACGTGCGCGAGGTCCGGCATGACCGCGAGGGCGACTATCACACGCTGGTGCGGGTGAGCGTGCAGACCGCCGACGGGGAGAAGACGGTCGCCGGCACCCTCTTCGGAAATGCAGCGCCGCGCCTGGTCGAGATATTCGGCATCCGGGTCGAGGCGGAGCTCACCGGCGAGATGATCTACATCGTCAACGACGACCAGCCCGGCTTCATCGGCCGGCTCGGAACGGCCCTGGGAGAGGCGGGCGTCAATATCGGCACGTTCAACCTCGGTCGCCGCGCAACGGGCGGCGAGGCGATCGCTTTGGTGTCGGTCGACGATCCGATCGGAGTGGACCTCGTCAAGAGGCTGAAGACGCTGCCCGGCGTGCGGGTCGTAAAGCCGCTTCGCTTCTGATGATGGACGGTTTGTCCGCAAGCCCTTAGAGGCGGCGCGTCCCCAGGTTTCCGGAAGGCTGCTGCATTGGCAAACGTAACCGTCATCGGCGGCCAGTGGGGCGATGAAGGCAAGGGCAAGATCGTCGACTGGCTGGCGAGCCGCGCGGATGTCGTCGCGCGCTTCCAGGGCGGGCACAATGCCGGGCACACATTGGTCGTGGGCGAGCAGGTCTACAAGCTCTCGCTGCTGCCGTCGGGCATCGTCCGCGGCACGCTCTCGGTGATCGGGAACGGCGTGGTGCTGGATCCCTGGGCCTTGAAGAGCGAGGTCGAGAAGCTGACCGAGCAGGGCGTGGCGATGACGCCCGAGACCCTGCAGATCGCCGACACCTGCCCGCTCATCCTGCCCTTCCACCGCGATCTCGACGCGCTTCGCGAGGATGCCTCGGGCGCGGGCAAGATCGGCACGACAAGGCGCGGCATCGGCCCTGCCTATGAGGACAAGGTCGGCCGCCGCGCCATCCGGGTGTGCGACCTTGCCCATCTGGACGCGCTCGGGCCGCAGCTCGACCGCCTCTGCGCCCATCACGACGCGCTCCGCGCCGGCTTTGGCGAGCCGCCGATCGACAGGGCTGCGCTGACGCGGGAGCTGGCGGAAATCGCCGACTTCGTGCTGCAATATGCGCGTCCCGTCTGGCTGACTCTGAACGAAGCCAAGGCCCGCGGGCGCCGCATCCTGTTCGAGGGCGCTCAGGGCGTGCTGCTCGACGTCGATCACGGCACCTATCCGTTCGTGACGTCGTCCAACACCATTGCCGGCACCGCGGCCGGGGGCACGGGGCTCGGTCCGTCGGCGGCGGGGTTCGTGCTGGGTATCGTGAAGGCCTATACGACCCGTGTGGGCTCGGGTCCTTTTCCGAGCGAGCTCGAGGACGAGATCGGACAGCGGCTGGGGGAGCGGGGGCGCGAATTTGGGACGGTCACGGGCAGGAAGCGCCGCTGCGGCTGGTTCGACGCGGTGCTGGTGCGCCAGTCCTGCGCCGTCTCGGGCGTGACGGGCATCGCGCTCACCAAGCTGGACGTGCTGGACGGGCTGGACGAGATCAAGATCTGCACCGGCTACCGGCTCCGCGGCGAGCTGATCGACCATCTTCCGGCCCATACGGCCGACCAGGCGGCGGTGGAGCCGGTCTACGAGACGATCGAGGGGTGGCCGCAATCGACCGCAGGCGCGCGCAGCTGGGCGCAGCTTCCAGCCCGCGCGATCAAATATATTCGCCGGGTCGAGGAGCTGATTCGGACTCCGGTCGCGCTCGTCTCGACCAGCCCGGAGCGCGAGGACACGATCCTCGTCCGCGATCCTTTCTCCGACTGATGACGTCGCGCGAGACGACGGGGCTGCTGCCGCGCTCCGCGGAGGATCGGGTGGTTGGCGCGGAGGGGCGCTCTTTGAGCGACTGGGCCGCCTTGCTCGGGTTCGGCGCGATCCAGTGGCCGTGGCTGCTGATGAGCCTTCGCGGCGGCACCAGGGCCGAGAAGCGCGCCTTGCTGGACCGGCTCGGGCTGCCGCACGACGCGCTTCCGAACCTCGGCAGCTGGAAGGCGGATACGGGGCTCCTGACGCTGGTGGCGGACCATATCCTCGCGGAGAAGCCGCGCACGATCGTCGAATTCGGCACCGGCGCATCGACCCTGATCGTGGCGCAGGCGCTGAAGCTCGCCGGCGGAGGCGACTTCCTGAGCTTCGAGCAACATCCGGAATTCGTTCAGGCGACGCGCGAATGGCTTCACGCGCACGGTCTCGAAGCCGACCTCCGGGCGGTGCCGCTGCGGCCGTCCCCAGGCGGCTGGCCGGGCCTCTGGTACGATCATGGGGATCTGCCGGAGCGGATCGAGTTCATGCTGATCGACGGGCCGCCCTGGACCATCCACCCGTTCACCCGAGGCGCGGCCGCCACCCTGTTCGATCGCATTGCGCCCGGCGGGGTGGTGATGCTCGACGACGCGGCCCGGCCGGGGGAACGGGTCGTTGCGCGGCGATGGCGAAAGGAGTGGCCGGATTTCGACTTCCGGCTGCTGAAGAGCGGAACCAAGGGGACGCTCGTTGGAAGGCGGAAGCGTTAGCCGCTACCCGCACTGGGCCCGGTGCAGGAGCTTATGGTCGGCAAGGACGAGCGCCATCATCGCCTCCACCACCGGCGCTCCGCGGAGGCCGACGCAGGGATCGTGCCTGCCGCCGACGCCGAGCGCCCGCACCGAGGAGGTCGGCTTGAACGCGGCGCGGATAACGATCGGCCCGCCCGTGGCGATGCCGCCGAGGATGCCGCCCGCCGTGGCGGGATCGGCATTGTCCTCGCCGCGGAGGGCAGCGGCGCCGAAGCCCGCGCCTATCTCGACCGCTTTCACGGCGTTGATCGACATCATCGCGGCTGCGAGATCGGCGTCGAGCTTGGCGTAGACCGGGGCTCCCCAGCCCGGCGCGGCGCCGGTGGCGACACATTCGATCACGGCACCGACCGAGCTTCCGGCTTCCCGCGCTTCGTCGAGCAGCGTCTCCCACTCCGCCTCGTCCGATGAGCCGCCGATTTCGACCGGACGTGCCTCTATCGACACCTCAGGGATCACCAGCCGCGCGACGGCACCGGCGGCAACCCGCGACGCGGTCTCCCGCGCCGAAGCCCGCCCTCCACCGCGCGGATCGCGGAGCCCGTATTTGGCTTCGTAGGCCGCGTCGGCGTGACCCGGGCGGTGCGGCAGGGCGGCATAATCCTTCGAGCGCTGGTCCACATTCTCGATCATCAGGCTGATCGGAGTGCCCGTCGTGCGGCCTTCAAAGACACCGGAGAGGATGCGGACCTTGTCGGGCTCCGCACGCGGGCTGGTGTGCCGAGACAGGCCCGGCCGCCGCCGGTCGAGCCACGGCTGGATATCATCTTCGCTGAGGGTGAGCCCGGGAGGGCAGCCGTCCACCACCGCGCCGATCGCCGGCCCGTGGCTTTCGCCCCAGGTCGAGAAGCGAAACACCCGTCCGAAGCTGTTGAAGCTCACGTCGTCGAGATGTCCGGAGCGTCTTCGGCCTTCATCCCTACGACGTTGTAGCCGGCATCGACGTGGTGGATTTCGCCCGTCACGCCGCTTGCAAGGTCCGACAGGAGGTAGAGCGAGGCCCCGCCGACCTCGTCGATCGTGATGTTGCGGCGGAG
>NZ_DASVUE010000037.1:0-5278 GCF_036387215.1 Allosphingosinicella sp.
ATGTCGCGGATCACGTAATCGTCGAATTTGGGCTGCGGCTGAGTGGCCAAGAGCGGTCTCCTGAAAAGAAAAGACCGCCGGCAAGGTGGGGCGGTCGCGTGCCGGTTCCCCTAGTCGCGACCGCCCCGGAATGCAAATATAAAGATATCTTTATATGTGCTATTCGGACGCTGCCGAAGCGAACGTCACCGGGCAGCGGCCGCCAGGGAGAGCCGGCGCGCTTCCGAGCCGATCGGCGATCTCCAGGAGCCGGTCGACACTCCCTTGCGCGGCGATCGCTTCGGAGGCGACCTTCGCCGTTTCCTCGCAGATTTCGACGCTCGTCTGGTCGTCGCCATATTCGTTGGCGAGCGCGGTTGCGAAGCTGTCGTAGCTCTTCTGCCCCAGCGCGGCACCGACGCCGGCTTCGAACTGCGCCTTGATCAGCCCGTTCGCATCCTGGATCGTCGAGCGGTTCACGCGCACGAAGTCGTTATATTGCGGCAGCACGTCGATTCCGAACGCCCGGCACCGCATCGTCGCCACCATCAGCCGCGATTGCAGGTCCCGCACCTTCGCGGCCGCGGTGTGGGTCTGGTCCCAGCAATTCATCGCCGCTTCGGCGGGCTGCGAAATGCCGATTGCGAATGCGGCGAGGCACAGGCCGCCCTTCAGAACGATGTTGGTCATCCGGTAATCCCCCTTGTCCACAGGGCCGCGCGTTGCGGCCGAGGACGAAGGTCTCACCCGGCGATGTTCGAAACGTTGCCGAAGCTGGTTAACGCTTCGGAGTTCAAGACCTTAGGCGGTGCCGAAGTCGGAAGTCAGAAGCCGCGGATCGATCCCGGCGCTGTTGAACGCCCGAGTCCAGCGGGACTCGACGTCGCTTCCGTACAGGAGGTCGTCGCTTCCGGGCGTGGCGAACCAGCCGTTCGAGCACAGCTCCTGCTCGAGCTGCCCCGCGCCCCAGCCGGCATAGCCGAGCGCCGCGATCCAGCGGGTTGGGCCGCGCCCTTCCGCGATCGCGTTGAGGATGCCAAGGGTGGCGGTGAGCACCCAGCGGTCGGAGACCTGGACGCTCCCCTCGCCGCCCCAGTCGAGCGAGTGGAGGATGAAGCCCCGCTGCGGCTCGACCGGCCCGCCGAGGTGAATGGCGACGTCCGGCGCGACGCCCGGATCGATGTCGAGCTGCCTCAGGAGGTCGTGGAAGCCGATCCTCGGCACGAGGCGCCCGAGGCCGATGCCGAGCGCCCCTTCCTCGTCATGGACGCACATCGCGATCACGGCCTTCTCGAAGCGCGGATCGCCGATGCCGGGCATTGCGAGGAGAAGCTGGCCGGTGAGGAACTTGGGCTGGTCCATGCCCCGGCTATAGGCGCGGCGGCGGGGGGCTGCTAGAGCGCCGCCCGAGACAAACGGCCATTCGAAAGGAACAGGCGATGAGCATCCAGGTTGGCGACCGGCTTCCCAAGACGACCTTCATGAAAGCGACGCCCGAGGGGCCGCAGCCGGTGGACAGCGAGGATTATTTCAGCGGCCGCCGGGTCGCCCTGTTCTCTGTCCCAGGGGCGTTCACGCCGACCTGCTCGGCCCGCCACCTGCCCGGCTTCGTCGAAAAGGCCGATGAGTTTCGGGAGAAAGGCGTGGACGAGATCGCCTGCACCGCCGTCAATGACGCGTTCGTGATGGGCGCGTGGAGCGAAAGCTCCGGCGCGGGCGACAAGGTGACCATGCTGTCCGACGGCAACGGCCAGTTCGCCCAGGAGATCGGGCTTACGATGGACGGCTCGAAGTTCGGCCTCGGCACGCGCGGCCAGCGCTACTCGATGATCGTCAACGACGGCGTCGTCGAGCAGCTCAATGTCGAGGAGCCGGGCGCGTTCAACGTCAGCAGCGCCGATTATCTGCTGGAGCGGCTGTAACCGCTTACCCGCGCGCAACCATCATGCTTCCCGTGCATTGCTGAGACAAGGTTCTCAAGCGGGTTCAGGAGATTGGCATGGCGGACGACCGCACCGGCGGAAGCGGCGAGCGCGCGGACGACTCCACTCCGCCCGAAGCGGTCGCCGGTGGCTCGCAATGGCATCCGCTGACGACCGCGGCGGTGATCGGCGGCGCGCTTGCCGCGACCGCCGGCGCCTATATCGGCACCCGCGCGCTTGCCCGCCGCAATTGCGGCAAGGACGGCAAGGTGAGCTCGGTGATGGCGGCCGCGATCACCGCCACCGATCTCCGGCAGAAGAAGGGCGGAGAGCCTTCGGCGGCCGAAATCAAGATCGACCGGCCGAAGAAATAGGTCACCGCCGGGCCGTCACCATCCGCACTGCCGCCCCTTATTCTGCTCCTGAAGCCAGCTCATCAGCGGCCGGAAATATTCGATCATCGCCTCGCCCGACATCTCGCGGGTGCCGGTGAACGCCTCGAGCGCGTCCGGCCAGGGCTTTGACGCACCCATCTCCAGCATCGCATTGAGCCGCCGGCCCACTTCCTTGTTGCCGTAGAAGGAGCAGCGGTGGAGCGGCCCCTTCCACCCTGCCTGGTCGCACGCGGCCTTGTAGAATTGGAACTGCAGGATCCGCGCAAGGAAATAGCGCGTGTAGGGCGTGTTCCCCGGGATGTGATACTTCGCACCCGGATCGAAATTCGCCTCCGTCCGCTCCACCGGCGGGGTGATGCCCTGATATTGCCGCCTGAGGTCCGTCCACGCCCGATTGTAATTGGAGGGCGTGATCTCGCCGTTGAACACGCCCCAGCGCCACCGATCGACCAGCAGGCCGAACGGCAGGAACGCGACCTTGTCCATCGCCTGATTGAGAAGCAGGCCGATATCCTTGTCGGCCGACGGCACCTTCGACTTATCCAGAAGCCCGATCTGCACCAGATAGTCCGGCGTCACGGACAGGGCGATGGCATCGCCGATCGCCTCGTGGAAGCCGTCATTGGCGCTGTCCAGATAGAGGAACGGCTGCCTGTTGTACGCCCGCTGGTAGTAATTGTGGCCAAGCTCGTGGTGGACGGTGACGAAATCGTCCGCATTCACCTTGGTGCACATCTTGATGCGGATATCATCGAGGTTGTTCACGTCCCAGGCCGAAGCGTGGCAGACCACCTCGCGGTCCGCCGGCTTCGTGATCATCGAGCGTTCCCAGAAGCTCTGCGGCAGCGGAGCGAAGCCGAGCGAGGTGAAGAACTGCTCGCCCGTCTTCACGATCTTCTCGGGCGTATACTTCTTCTGCTTCAGAAGGCTGGTGAGGTCGTAGCCGATGTCGCCGGCCCCTTTCGGCGCGACGATCTCGTAGATATTCCCCCATTCCTGCGCCCACATGTTGCCGAGCAGATCGGCGCGGATCGGCCCGCTCTTCGGCTGGACGGCATCGCCATATTTCGCATTGAGCCTGGCGCGCGTGTAGCAATGGAGCTGATCGTAGAGCGGCTTCACCTGCCCCCAGAGCTTGTCGGTGGTCGCCGCGAACTCGTCGGGCGGCATGTCGTACTTGGAACGCCACAGCGCGCCCACATCGGCATAGCCGAGCTCCTTCGCGCCCTGGTTGGCGATCTCCACCATCCGCGCATAATCGGCGCGCATCGGGGTGCCGACATTGGTGTGCCAGCTCGTCCACATTTCCTTGAGTTCGGCCGGGTTCCGGTTGGTGCCCATTGCCGCTTCGATGTCGCTGCCGCTGATCGGCTGCCCGCGAAGCGTGCCCTTGCCCTTGCCGTAGGTGGACTGGAGCCGCGTCGTGATCTGGCTGAGCTCGGCGGCGGCGCCCGAGGTGGACGGTGCCGGAAGCGTCAGGCTGCCGCGCAGCATGTCGAGCTTCCGCTTCGTATCGGAGCTGAGGCCGGGCACCTCGGCATAGCGGGCCGCTTCCGTGGCGAGGCGGACCCGGAGCTCGGTGTTAAGCGCTCCGAAATGAGCGGCAAGCGCATCGGTGTCGTCGGTGATGTAGGTCGCATTCACCCAATCGGCTCGCTGCTGAATGACGTTGAGTTCGGCCAGCTCCTTTTCCGCCCGCGATACGAACTCCTGTGCAGCTTCGGCCGTGGCGGGCGCCTTCGTCCCGGCCGCCGGAGCTGGCGGCGCGGCTGCACTGGTCACGGGCTGGTCGGCGGCAGCGGTCGTGCAGGCGGCAAGGCTCAGCGCGAGCGCGACAGCGGAAACGGCGGCTTTCATGGCAACATCCTCGAACGAATGGATTTTGGCGCGGTGGATAGCTTTCGCGACTGAACCGCGGCTGATCAAGCGGAAAGGAAATCGGCGATCGCGCGGCCGAGCTCAGGCTTCGTCACCGAGCTCATATGCGTCCCAGGCACTTCGGCGAAGCGCGCATCCGGAATGGCGGCCGCAAGCGCTTCGGCCGAGCCGTTGTCCTGATCCTCGCTCCCGCAGACGACGAGGGTCGGCACATCGATCGTGCCGAGCTTCGCGGCGTCGAAGTCGCTCGGGCTCGCAAGCAGCAGCCGGGCGGCTTCCACGTCTATCTTCATCGTCTTCATGAACTGGACGGCGAGCCAGTGCGAGTCGCCATGGCTTACCTCCCCGCGCCGATCGATCGCGGTCGTGAAGAAGTCGCGGCGGCGGGCCCAGCCGGTCAGCCCCTCCAGGCCCATCCCGGCAAGCACCGCGCGGCGTGGGCGGATCCCCTCGATCAGCATTCCGGCCACGGTACGCGCGCCGAGCGAGAAGCCGCCGAGATCGAACTCCTGAAGCCCCAGGTGAGCGATCAGGGCTTCGCCGTCGCTGACCAGCACGTCCGCCGGATAGTTCGCAGGATCGTGCGGGGCCGCGCTGGCGCCGTGGGCGCGGAGGTCCGGCATGATCACCCGGAAGCCGCGCGAGGCGATCTCGGCGGCATGGCCGAACTTGATCCAGTTGGTATGGGCATTGGAGAAGAGCCCGTGGAGCAGAAGCACCGGCCTCCCCTCTCCAAGCTCGTACCAGACGAGCTCGGCGCCGTCCGGCGCGGCGAAGCTATGTTCAGTCGGGGAGCTTGCCACAGGCCTTGATCCAGCGCTCCACGAGCCGCTTATGCTCCTCGGTCCTTATCTCCGGCAGCCCCTCGGTATTGAGCCAGGCCCGGTGGATGCTCTCCGCACCGAAATGATGCTTCGGGCGGAAACGCGATGGATCGTCGAAGGTGCCGACGATGAGGTCGAGATTCTCGCTCTCCCCGTCGGAGAATTCGAAGGTGAGCGATGTCCCGCAGGACGAGCAGAAGCCCCTGCGGGCGATCGGCGAGGAGGTGTAATAATCGGGCTCCCGCTCCCATCGCACGCCCGCCCGCTTCACGTTCTTCAT
>NZ_DASVUE010000038.1:0-3133 GCF_036387215.1 Allosphingosinicella sp.
GGGGTGCCGTCGAAGCGGCCGCGATGCTTGAGGCCGCCGGTCCAGGCGAAGATCGATGCCAGCGGGTTCGTCGAGGTCGCCTTCCCCTGCTGATGCATGCGGTAGTGCCGGGTGACGGTGCCGTGCGCTGCTTCCGCCTCCACCGTCTTGCCGTCGGGCGTCATCAGGATCGAGGTCATGAGGCCGAGCGAGCCGAAGCCCTGCGCCACCATGTCCGACTGCACGTCGCCGTCGTAATTCTTGCAGGCCCAGACGAACTTGCCGCTCCACTTGAGGGCGGAAGCGACGAGGTCGTCGATCAGCCGATGCTGATACTCGATCTTCGCCTCGTCGAACTGCGCCTTGAATTCACTGTCGAAGATTTCCTGGAAGATGTCCTTGAAGCGCCCGTCATAAGCCTTGAGGATGGTGTTCTTCGTCGACAAATAGACCGGCCAGCCGCGGTTGAGCCCGTAATTGAAGCTCGCGCGTGCAAAGTCGCGGATCGAATCGTCGAGATTGTACATGCCCATGGCGACGCCGGACGAGGGGAAGTCGAACACCTCGTAATCCTGCGTCTCGCCATTCTCGCCTTCCCACTTCATCGTGAGCTTGCCGGGGCCGGGCACTCGGAAGTCGGTCGCCTTATATTGGTCGCCGAACGCGTGACGGCCGACCGCGATCGGGTCGGTCCAGCCGGGGATGAGCCGCGGGACGTTCTCGATCACGATCGGCTCGCGGAAGATGACTCCGCCCAGGATGTTGCGGATCGTACCGTTGGGCGATTTCCACATCTTCTTGAGGCCGAATTCCTCGACCCGCGCCTCGTCGGGCGTGATCGTCGCGCATTTGACGCCGACGCCGTGCTTCTTGACCGCTTCGGCGGATTCGACGGTGACGCGATCGTCGGTCGCGTCCCGATTCTCCATACCGAGGTCGAAATAGAGCAGCTCCACATCGAGATAGGGCAGGATCAGCCGCTCGCGGATCCACTGCCAGATGATGCGGGTCATCTCGTCGCCGTCGAGTTCGACGATCGGGTTCGTCACTTTGATCTTGGCCATGTGGGGCTCGGGCTTTCCTTGGCTGAAGAGGGATTGGGGGCCGTGTAGGCGGAGCCGCCGCGCCGATCAACCGGAGGGCATCCTTGGTTGTGCCTGCGGGTAGCGGCGCGTAAAGGCAGGCCCATGACATCGCTCCAAAAGCCGGACATCGTCACCACCAATGTCCGCTGGCGCTGGCCCGCGGTTCACCCGGAAGGGCGGAAGTTCGTCGTTATCTCGGGAGCGATTGCGCTCGCCTTTCTGCTCTTCATCTGGGACGAGCTCGGCTTTGCTCTGCTCGGCGTGACGATTTGGGTTGCCGCCTTCTTCCGTGATCCGATCCGGACGACTCCGAAGGGGGAGGGGCTGATCGTCGCCCCCGCCGACGGGCTGATAACGATGATCACAGCGGTGCCGCCGCCGCGCGAGCTGCAGGGGGAAGGCGGCCTCGGCACCGAGCCGGTGACCCGCGTCTCCATTTTCATGAGCGTGTTCGACGTCCACATCAATCGTACGCCGATCGCCGGGCAGATCACCCGCGTCGCCTACATCGCCGGGAAGTTCCTGAACGCCGATCTCGACAAGGCCAGCGAGGACAATGAGCGGCAGCACATCCTGGTCGAGGGCCGTGACGGCGTTCGCGTGGGCTTCACGCAGATTGCCGGCCTGGTGGCACGGCGGATCGTACCCTGGGTCAAGCCGGGCGATTTCGTCGCGACCGGGCAGCGCGTCGGCCTCATCCGCTTCGGCAGCCGGGTCGACGTCTACCTTCCTGAGGGAACGGCGCCGCTGGTTATTCTCGGCCAGCGCACCCTCGCCGGCGAAACGGTCGTTGCCCGCGTCGGCGAGTCGCAGCTGATCGAGGGTGTCAGCCAGTGAGGCAGCCGGGCCGGCGGCCAAAGGGGATTCCCCTGCGCACGCTGCTGCCCAATGCCATAACGGCGCTTGCGCTCTGCTCCGGCCTGTTTGGAATCCGGTACGGCATTGCAGGCGAATGGGAAAAGGCAGCGGGCGCCGTGGTGCTTGCGGCTTTTCTCGATGTGATGGACGGGCGGATCGCAAGGCTGCTCAAGGGGCAGAGCCGGTTCGGCGCGGAGCTGGATTCCCTTTCGGACGTCACTGCATTCGGCGTCGCCCCGGCGATCATCCTCTACCAGTGGATGCTGACCGTGACCGGCCCGGAAGACGCGGCTTACGAATATTGGGCGCGTTACGGCTGGCTTCTGGCTCTTGCGCATGCCGTCTGCGGGGCGCTCCGGCTTGCCCGCTTCAACGCGAACATCGACGTTCTCGATCAGCCGCACAAATCCGCAGGGTTTCTTACGGGCATTCCCGCACCGGCGGGAGCGGGGCTTACTTTGCTGCCGCTCTTCCTGTGGCTCTGGATCGGATCGGAAGCCTTCCACGAGCCGCTGCTCGTCGCGCCCTGGGCGGCGCTTTGCGCCTTCCTCATGGTGTCGAACCTCGCCACCTTCTCATGGGGTTCGCTGAAGCTGCGCAGCCATGTGCGGTTCGGCGCGCTGGTGGTGATTGCCCTGATAGGCGGCGCCCTTATCTCCGCACCTTGGCCGACGCTGAGTATCGCCGCCCTTGTCTACGCCGCCATGATCCCGTTCAGCATCCTGAGCTACGGGCGGATCAGGAAGCAGCGCGCTGCTGCATTGGCACCGATCGAACGACCACCGGCCGCGGACGCGCACTAGGCCGGCCGCGGGGAGTCCAGGGCTGCGTGCTCCTGCGCACCAGCACCTCGCCGCGAAGTGCCGCCATGATCTCCTGCCAATAGTCGCGGACCATCAGATGCATCAGCGCGGCGGCCCCGGTCAGCACCAGCGCAAAGAAAAGTGCGGCAGCGATTTGAGTCACAGCTTGTCCCCTGTTTTATCCACAGCCAAACGCGGTTGCTCTGGATTGGTTTCCTAGTTTGTTGTTTCTGCTGTATGTTCATGTTTTGTTCGACTGTCAACAGCCGCTTTCCGGGTTGATTTCCGCCGCCCCAGCCTCTAGATGCGCGCCCATTCCACATGCGGAGCCATCATAACCGGTGGCTGAGCTTGCTCAGCTTCTCGGCCCCGCAGAGGTATAACCGGAAGGAGAAAGACCATGGCGTC
>NZ_DASVUE010000039.1:0-4411 GCF_036387215.1 Allosphingosinicella sp.
CTGATCCATCAACGCCTGACTGGCGGCCTGAGCATCGGCGGCCGTTCGGAAGAAGAAGTCGCTCGACTGATCGCACCCGCTGAAGAGCGCGGCGCAAGTGCCGTCGACGAAGCTCACATCATAATAGGATCCGTTGACGAGCACTTTCGTTGCGCCGAGGAGCTTGCCATTGCTGACGATCAGCTCGGCCGCGCTCGATTGCGCAGAGAAAGTTGCCAGCAGCCAGACAGCTGCGAAACGGATCAACCAGCGCATGTTCCCCCCGCTCGATTCGGTGCAGCAGAGCTAATTAAAACGATAGAGAAAGTCGAACGCACCGCAATCTTCTTCCCCACCCGCTCCCCGGCCCATTCCTTCAGCCCCGGCTGCCATATCCGCAGTCCACCAGGCACGCTGGGAAGGAGACGTTGCTCGGCCTAGCGAGCCGCGAGCCACGCATCGCTGCAGATCAGGATCAGCTCCCGCCTTGCCGATCCTGCAGCAAGGTGCGCCTCCACCGCCGCCCGATCCTGTTCGGGCAACCGCCGGATTATTTGCGCCACGCTGCGGCACTGCCCCGATCGGGCAAGCTCGAACGCTCGTTCGACGGCTGCAGACCTTTTCATCACCCGCCTTCTAGCGCGGCCGGCGGGTGATGCGAACGTCTGCTTTCGACCCATTGCGGACGTGGGCCAGATTTGCGACCTAGGCGCATGCGAACGGCGGGACCGCACAGTCGGATGATTGTCGCTGTCTCGGCTGCGATTGGCCTTCTTGCAGCGACTATGCCGCAGTCTCCATTGTTGCGGCTTGCGGGTCGCTACACGCATCGATTCAAGAATGGGGACATTGATGGAGGGAGATACTACTCCACAGATGTCGTCGAAATTTTTCCACTCGACCGGCGCCGCGCTTTGGTCAGTCTGGAGTTGAACTTTTTCAATGGGCATTCTTGCGCGGTCTTTGGAGAAGCGCGCTTGGAGGGAAGCGCGCTGGTGTATCGGGACAAGTACGATTTGCGTCCTGATGAGGCAGAGTGCTCGCTGAAACTTTGGCGCGACAGAGCCGATCTCAGGTGGGAAGACGACGGAACGTGCCAATTCCATTGCGGGTCACGCGGAGGATTGTCGAATGGCCGAATGCCGGCAAAGACACGGCAGGTGATGAAGGGTCCTCCCGCGAAGCCATCTTCGTAAACCGCGCAACCTGCACTCTTACCGCTCGCCGCTGAACGTCGGTTTTCCACTCATTGCAGACATCCAGCGCAATGCTATCAAGGATGATGTGAACTCGCTCCGTCTCATTTACTTGCCCGAGGACGAATGGCATGGAAAGTTGTCGGCGACCGTAGAGAGCGACGGCTTCGGCGGCCGAGGCGCCGCGTGGTTTGCGGTCCAACAGCTTCGTGAGTTCTGTCGCCTTGCTGGTCAGTTTCCAATCGGTGGCGATGAGGAGCGTTACTAGCTGGCGGATATTTCGCCAGAACAGGTAATGCCTTGGAGCAGTGCCACCTCCGCGTGCGGTTATCGCCGCATGATGGGAAGGGGACGATCCGAGTGACTGTTACATTGGCAACTCCCATCTGGAATGATGAGAACGCCGATCTCCATCAGAGCCTTACTGCACGTTTTCTGGTTAGCTACAGCGACCTCTCACGCTTTCGCACCTCATTTGAGGCAATGCTGGGCGGACAAGCCAATGAAGCCAAGCTGGAAGCAAGCCCCTCATAAGGCATCCTTCGACAGTGGCGCCGATGTCTACCCTCTACCATGGCGGAGATTCAGGCGGCACTTGTCGCCACCGTCGAATTGAGCAGTAGCACGCGGGCTCGCATCCAAGGCCACCTACGACAAACGGAGCCTCTCGCAATACCACTCGTTCGGGGGCTATGTCCGGGTCGGAAGGTGCCTTCATACCCGGAGGGAGGTTCGAAGCTGCTGATGACGGACGAGCGGAGCATCGCAGGCGGTGTCGTTCATGATCTACCCGCTGACCTGGCCGGAGCGTTGAAAAACGATCCGGAGGCCTTGGCGACGTGGCAGGATATCACGCCCCTGGCCCGCAACGAGTGGATCTGCTGGATCGAATCCGCCAGGAAGCGGGAGACGAGACGGAAGCGGATCGACTGGGGCCGCTCAAGCCTGCGGGATGGGAAGCGCCGTCCTTGTTGTTGGCCGGGATGTCCTCATCGCTGAGGACCAATCTAGCCGAGCAATATTCGGTCTTCACCCATGCGGACATCAGGTGCGGGGCGAGTAGACTTGTCCCGGCACCATCTCCCATAGGTCTGCTTGCTGGGGCACAGACTGGATCGGTTTGTCGTCGCCTCGCCAGAGCTCAATCTCCGTGACCAGATTACCGGATTTGACTACGTTGACATCTACGATCTGACCATCGAGATCGTAGTAAGCCAGACCTGCTCGTAAGCCACGCTCGGCTGGGTGCCGATCGCACCAGTCCCAGGTCAGGGTGCCGGGGCTAATCTCGTGAAACCGTGCCTTGACTATGGGCGCAAAGCGCACACCGCTCCGCGTAACGGACGGGTGACCGGCAAGAGCCTCGATCAACCGCCCTACATCGTCTGACGTAACGGCCATTCGGCGACTGTGCAGCATTTGACAGCGGCAGTCACCACTGACCGCTTTCCACCCATTGCGAACCCTCGACTAAGACAGGCGAAGCTTTCACCACATCCACCGGCCTTCGCAAAGGTGGCGCACGGCCATCCCCTTCCGCCGCCCCAACCATCCGCCTTGCCCCTGCTGTCAGCCCTGCTATAGACCCGCCGAACGGCGGCCCGGCGGGCGTGGCGGAACTGGTAGACGCGCTGGATTTAGGTTCCAGTATCGAAAGATGTGGGGGTTCGAGTCCCTTCGCCCGCACCAGTCGCCACGACGCAAAGCCGTCCGGGGGACGGCTTTCGCGGGCGGCTCCCCGAGCGAGGCAAGGGCGGTCGATCCGATGCGGCCAGCGCCAAACATATTCCTGAGAGTGAAGGTACGGCTACGAACATGCAGACTGTCGAGACGTTGAACGAGGGCCTGAAGCGCGCCTTCAAGATCACCATTCCGGCCAAGGACATCGACGCCCGCGTCGACAAGGAGCTGAAGACGGTCGCGCCGCAGATCCGCATGCCCGGCTTCCGCCCCGGCAAGGTACCGGCCAACCTCGTCCGCAAGATGCACGGACCCGCGCTCGAGCAGCAGGCGCTGGAAAGCGCGGTCCAGGAAGGAGTCCAGCAGCTGATCGCGGAGCAGAACCTCCGCCCGGCGACGCAGCCGTCGGTCGAGCTCGAGGAGCGGAACGAAGGCAAGGACGCGGTCGTGACGGTGGAGCTCGAGACGCTCCCCGAAATCCCCGCGCCGAAGATCGAGGGGCTGAAGCTCGAGCGCCTGACCGTCGAGGCCGACGATGCCGTGGTCGACGAGCGGCTGCAGCAGCTCGCCGCCGGCCAGAAGAGCTTCGATCCCGCGCCCGCCAAATATGCCGCCAAGATGGGCGATCTCGTGATCGTCGATTATGAGGGCAAGGTCGACGGCAAGCCGTTCGAGGGCGGCAAGGGCGAGGGCATGTCGATCGAGCTCGGCTCGGGGCGCCTGATCCCGGGCTTCGAGGACCAGCTCGTGGGCGCCAAGGCGAACGAGCAGCGGACGCTCAACGTCACCTTCCCCGAGGATTACAACGTCGATTATCTGAAGGGGCGGGCGGCGACGTTCGACGTCACCGTCAACGAGGTCCAGCAGCCGCGCGAGACCAAGGCGGACGACGATTTCGCCAAGGCGATGGGGCTCGAGGGCATCGATCAGCTGCGCGGGCTCCTCAAGGGGCAGGTCGAGCAGGAGCTGAACGGCCTCACCCGCACGCACATGAAGCGCAAGCTGCTCGATCAGCTCGCCGCCTCGCACGATTTCCCGGTTCCGCCGTCGATGGTCGAAGCGGAGTTCAACCAGATCTGGCAGCAGCTGGAGCATGAGGCGACGCACGAGGCCGACCCCGCCGCCGCGCGCGCCGAGATGGAAGCCGAGCGCGAGGATTATCGCGCGATCGCCGAGCGGCGCGTCCGCCTCGGCCTCCTCCTCTCCGAGATCGGCACGAGGAGCGGCGTCGAGGTCTCCGCGCAGGAGATGAACCAGCTCATCATGCAGGCCGCCCAGCAATACCGCCCTGAAGACCGCCAGAAGTTCGTCGATTACGTTCGCCAGGACCCGATGGCCGCGGCTCAGATCCGCGCGCCCTTGTTCGAGGACAAGGTCGTCGATTTCCTGTTCTCGCAGGCCGAGGTCACCGACCGCGTCGTGACGCGCGAGGAGCTGGAGCACGAGATCGAGGCGGAAGAGGGGCATGTCCACGGGCCCGACTGCGCCCACGGCCACTCGCACGCTCCGGCCCCGAAGGCCAAGAAGGCTTCGGCCAAGAAGGCCAAGGGAGAGGA
>NZ_DASVUE010000040.1:0-4624 GCF_036387215.1 Allosphingosinicella sp.
ATAGCCGAGCGGCATCGCGGTCGGCAGCCGCCCGCCCGCCATGTCGTGGATCGGCCGGATCTCCGCGACACGGCCGCCCATGTGGATTTCGCCGGCGCGGGTGCGGCCGGAGAGAAGCTTGCCGGGGCGCGCCGGCACTTCTTCGAGGATCAGCCCGGCATCGATCGGTCGGCCGTCGCGGCGGAAGCGGCAGCGATAGGCGAAGCGCTCGGCGGGGAAGCTGACGGAGCCCGCCTGGATCTCGGCCTCGTCGAAGCGGCATTCCCCTTCGAGCACGCCGTCGACGTCGGGGCCGGCGAGCTCGAAGCTTCCGCCGCCGAGATTCCTGACTACTGGGCCGCCGTAGCTGGCGCTGATGCTGGAGCGGGCGAAGCGGCCTTCGCTCGCGCCGAGGCGGAAGCGCCCGCGCTCGCCGCCGCCCATGCCGGTGAGCTCGACCCGCTCGGACGAGGCTGCAAGACCGGAGGGCATGGCGATCCGCGCCTCTTCGACGCACCCGGCCAGACCCGAGGCGGCGCCCAAAGCGAGCGCCAACTTCAACGCAACGTTCATCTACCTCACTCCTTGTTTCAGGAGCGGAATAAACAAGGTGAAGCTTTCGCGGCGCTGAACCCGCGGGGCAGAGTTCGCGATTTGATTTTGGATTGCCCCGGTCGCAATGGCTGGAAAGCGGTCCTTCCCCGGCGTAGCTTGATCGGGGTTTTGGGGGAGAGCCGCCATGTTGATCCACTTGTTCAGGGGGCCGGGACGCATCTTCGGCGTCACCGAAGCGGCCGACGGGGCGAACCTTCCGGCGCGCTATGCGCCCTGGGCCGCGTTCAAGGCCCTGGAGATCGAGGCGGGCAGGGCGCAGCCCGGGCTAAATGTCGACGAGTGCCTTGAGGACCTGTCGCGATACGGCTTCCACATCACGGACGCGCATGTGCGGATCACCGACCGGGCTGCGGCGGGCACGGGAGAGGCTGGAGGAGGCGGGGAGTGAGCGATCGTGGGATCCGGGGCGGCGGCAACCTAGCGGCGGGTTGACCGTTCTTGCCTGTGGTGAGGCAACCACCGGAGAAGGCACATGAAAACCATTCTTTCGGCCTTTGTCGCCGCGTCCCTGATGATCCCGACGGCCGTTCTTGCCCAGAGCCAGGGCGGCAACAGCGCCACCCATAGGCAGGACACGAGGAACGGGATCAACTTCCAGACCCGCGGCGAATGCGAGCGCGCGGCCCAGCGTGCCAATGCGGAAAACAAGCGGGACGGCATCGACGTCCGCAACGAATGCGTGGAGGAGGACGGTCGGTTCTTCCTGCGCGCGACGCCAACGACGACGACGACGCCGAGCTAGGCTTCAGCCCCAGCCGACCCGCACCAGGGTCCCGTCGGGGTCGGAGACGGCGAACTCGCGAAGTCCCCAGGGCTTGTCCTCCGCCTGCGCGCCGAAGCCGGCGGCGAGGGCGTCGACATCGGGTGAATAGAGATAGACGCCGAACGGGTTCCGGTCCGGATCCAGCCAGCCTGGAACCGCTCGGGTCAGGTGGATTGCGGCGCCTCCGGGATCGTGGAGGATGCGGTAGCCTTGCGCTTCGTAGACGGCGACGGCGATGAAGCCGAGCTTCTCGTAGAAGGCCTGGCTCTCGTCGAGGTCGCTGCAGGGGACGATTGCTGCGGCGGAGCGTTTTTCCATACCGGCCCTCCTTCGGAAAAGTAGAACTAACAGGCTCCGCGCCCGATGTCGCTGATTCCGGGCAGGCGCATTTTCGTCGCTGAATCGTCCGCTTTCGTCTCCGAACGCTTCGCTTTGGCGGCATTTTCCGCCCGATCCTCGGCGCGAGACGGCATCGCAGTGGGGCGGATGGATGGCGCTGAACGGTTGGACGAGGCTCAGGACCAGGGTGGGGATCGGCGGTGTCGCGATCGCCGGCATCATCGCCGCGGCACTGCTGTTCATCCTGGTGAACGTGGTGCACGAGGCCGCACCGGCGCAGGTGAATACCGCGCGCGGCAAGCAATTCCCGTGCACCGTCCTCAACGTCTTCGACGGCGATGGGCCGATCGCCTGCTCCGAAAAGGACCAGGAGGGCAAGCAGGTGGTCGTCCGGCTGCGCGGCATCGAGGCGCGGGAACAGGACAACAAATGCCCGCGCGCCGACCTTTGCCCCGCCGCTTCGGGCGAAGAAGCGAAGGCGGCGCTCACGCGGCTGGCGGTGGGGCGGCTCCAGTGCACGTCCTTCGGCCCCTCCTATACGAGGGTGAACGCAAGCTGCCTCACGCCCACGGGAGCCGATCTCAGCTGCGAGATGGTGCGGACCGGGACTGCGGTGCGCTGGCCCGAATATGATCCCGAAGGGCGGCTGAAGCATTGCCTTCCCGCCGCCCGGCCGGCGACGAGCGGCGCGCGTTGAACACCTGGCTCCGCGACGGCTTCAGGAACACCGCCCTCGGCCCGGCGGTGGTGATCTGGGGCTTCGGCTACGTGCTGGTCGATATCGTCGGGTTCCTGCTCGGCAACAGCAGGCTCGGCCTCAATCTCGTCGCCTCCGTTCCGATGTTCGTGCTGGGCGTCGTGCTGACGCTGACGCTCGACAATTTCCGCTGGCACCTGAAGGCGGTGACGCCGGCCATGCGCTGGCCGTTGCTCGTCGTCGCGATCTTCGCGGCAACGGCGATCCATTCGCTGTTCGACCTTTACTGGATGCGCTGGGTGTCGCTCGCGATCTTCCCGGAATGGCAGAAATGGGCGCTGCAGGTGACGCTGGAGCGGCTGTTCACGGCCGGGATCGTCTATCTGTGGACCTTCTGCCTCGCACTCAGCCTGCTCTGGGCGAGCCGCCTCAGGAGCGATGTCGAGGCGAGCGCGGCGCGGGCCGCGAGCGCCGAGGCCGCGGCCGCCCGCGCCGAAGCCTCGCAGCATCAGGCGGAGGCGTCGCTTCACCGCGCCGAAGCGGCCGCGCTCCGCCTCCAGCTCAATCCACACTTCCTCTTCAACAGCCTCAATTCGATCTCCAGCCTGATCGTGCTCGGCCGCGGCCAGGAAGCGGAGGAGATGATGGAGAAATTGTGCGAGTTCCTGAGGGCCTCGCTCAACGCGGATCCAATGGCGGACGTGCCGCTGGCGCAGGAGATCGACAGCGTCGACGCTTATCTGGCGGTCGAATCGATCCGCTTCGGGGAGCGGCTGGAGATCGACATCGACGTGGAGCCGGGCGCTTTGCGGGCGCAGGTTCCGAACTTCATCCTCCAGCCGCTGGTCGAGAATGCGATCAAGCATGGGGTTGCGGAGGTGTCGGGGCCGGCGAGCCTCTCGGTCTCCGCGTCGACGGACGGGGAGGCGCTTACGCTCAGCGTCCGCAATTCCTCCCCCGGGGCGATGGTCCGGAGGAAGAGCGCCGCTCCGGAGCGGTCGCGGCCGGGCATCGGCCTCTCGAACATCCGGCAGCGCCTCGTGAGCTGCTACGGCGATCGCGCCTGGCTGGAGACGGGGCCGGTGAGGGGCGGATACCGGGCGGTGATCCGGCTGCCGCTGGTGACCGGCAACCGGGCGCGGCCCGTGGAGGTCGAAGCCGCCGCTGCCGCTTGAGGCTGCACGGCGGAGGTAAGGCGCCCGCTGCAAGTGCGGGCGCCCCCTCGGGTCAGCCGGGCATCGAGACCGAATCGGTGACGTGGATCACTCCGTTCGACTGCATGACGTCGCCCTGCGTCACGTGGGCGGTGCCTCCCTTTGCATCCGTCAGCATGATCCGGTTGCCCATCATGCTTGCGGTGAGAGTGCCGCCCTGGACGGTGGTGAGACGCGCCTGACCGCCGCCGTCGCGGATGCGCTGCATCAGATCGGCCGCAGTCAGCCTGCCGGGCACGACGTGATAGGTGAGCACGCTCTGCAGCATCGCCTTGTTCTCGGGGCGCATCGCAGCCTGGAGAGTCGCCGCCGGAACCTTCTGGAAGGCGGCGTTGGTGGGCGCGAAGACGGTGAAGGGGCCGGGGCCGGACAGCGTCTCGACGAGGCCGGCGGCCTTCACCGCGGCGACGAGGGTCGTATGATCGCGGGAATTGACCGCATTCTCGACGATCGTCCGCGACGGATACATGGCCGCGCCGCCGACCATGACGGTGCCTTCAGCGCTTGCCGACCGGCCGGACTTGCCGCCGTCATTCATGCCGTCGCCCATCGTCGAGCAGGCGGACAGGGAAAGGGCGGCTGCGGCCGCGGTGAACATCAGGCGAGCGGGGGGAATGGAACGCATATGGACCTCCTGTTGGGGCGCAGCTTCCGTGCTGCTTGAGGAGGTACGGAGCGGGAGCGGCCGCGGATGCGGCTTTAGATGGGGTTCAGGTGGCCGGTGGCGATCACCGGGCCGGTGGGGAGGCCGGTGGGAGAGCCGCCTTCGGGCTCGACCGATATGGCGAGGGTGGCGTTGGCGCCCATCGCCTTCAGCATTGCGGGCGGAACGACGATCTTGCGCGAATGTCCGGCAGTGACGATGCCCAGGGAACGCGGCGCGCCGGAGGCCGGTACCACCCACAGTTCGTGGCTGTGGCCGGCGGCGCCCTGGAGCACTGCCGGAGTGGCGATCAGGCTCCGGGAACGGGCGTCGTAGGTGATGATGAGCGCCGCGGGGCCGCCCTCGGATCCGAG
>NZ_DASVUE010000041.1:0-4384 GCF_036387215.1 Allosphingosinicella sp.
ACCGGCAGCCGCAGCCGCGCCGGCGCAAGCAGCACCGCCGCCACCGCCGGCGCCGGCGCAAGCCACGCCGCCCACCAGAGCGGATGATTGGCATAGCCGAGCGCCAGCAACGCGCCCCCGAGCAGCGCGAGCGCAACCACCGCGGCAAGTCGGCGAGATGCGGGGATCTCAGGAAGCATAGCCAAAGCTTGAACCATGCCGCCACGGCAGTCCAGCAGGGCACGAGCCGCCGAGTCCGAAGCGCCGGGGGACGTAGCCTTGCGATGCTTCCGCCGGGGCAAGCAGGTGTTCTGATGCGCGGGCTAGTCGATCTCCACGATATAGGCATCGAGCGCGGCAATCAGATCGGCTTCGGACATCTCCTTCGCCACTGCGGCCTCGAACCATTGGCCGAGCCGCAGGTCGTCCGGCAAATCGAGCCGATAGCCGTTAAGGCCCAAGAACTCGATCATCATGAAGGCGCCCGCGCGCTTGTTGCCGTCGATGAAGCCGTGGTTGGCGGCGAGGCCGATCCCCAGCCGGACGGCAAGCACGAGGATGTCACCTTCGTCGCCGACATAATGGAGCTGCTGTGCGCGTCCGAGAGCGCTCTCGACGAGCCCGAGGTCGCGTATGCCATGCGGCCCGCCGCGGAGCTCTATCTGCTCCTCGTGGACCTCAATGATGTCGTCGATGGTGGGCCAGAGCGGCTCAGCGGGCGAGGTAGTCAAGCGACTTGGAGTGGCGCTTGTTGATCTCGGCACGCAGCTCCTTGCGGTCCGTCTCCGGCCTCGGACGCGCCGGCCGCTTCACTTGCGTCTTCTGCTTTTCAGCCGCCGGCATCGAATACGACCTCGCTTATGCCCTCATGGTATATCGGATGTCCTTAGGGATGGTCAACGCAGCAGGGAGTCCGGCAGTTTCCCTCCCGGTCCTCGCTCCGTCCGCCGTCCTTCGTCAGCGCGAACCCCGACTCGGTCGGGTCCGGAAATCCAGCCCCTCACCAGAACCGTCCGCCCTGAGCCTGTTGAAGGCTGTCCCGAGCGACGCGGCGGGAGGGGGCGAAAGCCTGGCCCCGGCGTCGGCGCGGCTTGATCCAGCGTCCAGCTACCTCGCCCGACAAGAGGCGGTTGCGGCAGGGTCCGGCACGCCCGGCCCATCCTTGCGACTGAAGCTGCTACCTACTGGACGGTAGGATCCCCGTCGCAGGAGCAGAGTCTCGTCTCAGAGCCCAACCCGGAGTCCCCGTTGTCGAGTTTCCGTCTGAGACTTAAATTGAGCTTGCGAGTTCACCTGACTGCCGTTAACTGTGACTCTGAATGACCGCGCTACGCCAGTTCCTCAGCCGCCGTGAAGCGGAAATTGTAGAGCAGATAAAGCTGCTTGAGGCCGAGCTTGCGGAAATCAGAACCGCATGGTCCGCGTTGCAACGGGACGAGTCTGCCGAGTCGAGTGAGCGCGTGTCGACAATCAAGGACATGGTGCGCGGAATCTTGAGGAGCCGACCCGACGGACTGAGTGCCGGCGAAATTCTGGCTGAAATCAAAGAGCGGTTCGCCGTTCACGTGGAGCGCACCAGCCTCTCTCCCCAGTTAAGCAGGCTTCGCAGCTCTGAAGAGGTTACGCTTCAGGGTGGTCGATGGTACTCCACCCAGATTCCGCTTTCCCATATGGTCATGCCGCACCACGGCCGAGCGACGGGCTCGCAGAGAGGCGGCGACAGTGACTTACTCTAGGAGCATGGCAGGGGCGTCTGGTTGTCGAGGCGTCCGGCAAGACTTCGCAAGCGGGCCTACGGAGCAATGGAACTGCCCCGTAGGCCCTATGGGTCAACCTATCCCACTCACCGAGGGAGCACGAGTTAGGAGTATCCCAATGTGGCAAGCCGCTTTCGAGGCTTAGTTCTCCGGCGGCAGCCCCTGATCGGGAAACCGATCAGGGCTCCGTCCATATCATCCGACACAATCATGTCAAAGATGGAGCCCAAAATGGCTAAGGTTTACCCTTTTCATTCGGTGAAGCAGGGCACACGGAACGTTCATCACGACAACGACCGGTGCACCGAAGGCAATAACATTGAGAGCTACAATCGCCGGCAGGGCACCGCCGGTCGCCCGCTCTGCGACCACTGCGGACGCCTGTAGCTTACCTGTAGGCGGTGCTGCCAGCGCTTCGCACCGCCTACGCCGCTAAGGTTCTGAAGGAAATTTTATGGCTAGGTATATCCCCATCCTGCGGTGGAAGCAGGGGGAGAGACGGGGCATTTCTCAACTACAAGCCGGTACTCGGCGGAATGTAATTCCTCTCTTCCAAGTAGGTGCCGATCAGTTTCGGGTTTCAGCGGCACAGCAGAGAGCTGGCCGTTCGCCCGCCCAGGAGCTAGCGAATGGGCTGCTATCGGATTGGGGCACTAGTCCCTTTTATCTCGATGCCTCTGAATTGTCTCCTGCTCCCGGCGCGACGCATCATCCACTAATCGACATCGCCGCAGCAGCGAGAACTAACGGTTTACAGCTGATCCCGGCAAGCTCCCTGTCAGCAAACCGCCTTTACGCTGCAGCAGTACAAACGGCGACCGCGACCGATGGACGCGGGGCTGGTTTCCGAATTGATCTCCACGAGCTTACGACGGCTTCCGCCTGGTCCGCTTCCTGGGGGCAAGCCTTTGGAGTCATCGATCTAATAGCTGATTTTCGGGGGTCGGTCGGGACGGTTCTCGCCTTGGGTGCTCCCGCGATCGCGGCATTCCAGAATCTTCACAACGGGCCTGCGTGGCGGAGTGTGACGATCGCGGGCACAAGCATGCCCCTGGACTTCAGTGGGTATTCGGCGGGCGTTCATATCATTCCTCGCGCCGAATGGCTCCTCTGGCAGGCTCTCTCAATAGCAGGGCTCCCGTACGACATCGGGTATGGCGATTATGCTACGGTCTCCCTTGCGGCCCCCCCGCCCGGAATAGCCTGGGGCTATCCGATCAACGTGAAGTACACTCTTCAGAACGAATTTCTCGTTTGCCGCGGCGTGAAGACGACGGGCAGGGGTGCCGTTGATTTGGCTCCTCAGCTCATTGGGCATGCCCGTACGATCAGTGGCTATCCTACGCGCGCGCGGCTCGCTGGGTGTTGGGCGGACGACACAGTGGACGCTATAGCTGCTGGGGCGCAAAGCCCAGGAAATCTAGAGACTTGGGTGCGGATTGGCATCAACCGTCATATCGAGCGGGTCAGAAGCGACCTTCCCTAACCACGCGGTGCGCGCTTTCAGCGCGCACCGAATACCATCGCTCAGCAAGGGCAGTGGCAATTCTGCAGCCAGCCGCCTGTGAAGGGCTTTCGCCGTCTTAGACCGCCACCCCGCCTCTAAGCCATGACGCGCCAATAATGCCAACGCTTCCTCGCGCCAAAGCAACTGAGCCATTATGAATGGATCTCGGCTTGGATTTAATCTGCTGGCCCTTTGCCGACGCACCACCGTTCTGCCGATAATGTCCTCCGATGCCACGTACGTGCCCCACCAGCGGGGGACCAGATCTCGAGCCTTTCGAAGATGTCTTTCAGTTGTAACTAGGCATACGCGATCGAACACGAGGCTGTAGATCTCCGCTTGCATGGGCAGGCGATCTAAGGTGTCGCGGTCGCTCTTGAGTTCGAAGCCAGCCAGTTCCCCGTTTATCACGGCGACATCAATCCGAGCGGACCCTGCCCAGACCCCCATCTCCTCCACGATTCGAGTATCGGGATCGTTGGCATGTTCAGCTGAGAGCTGCGACAAAAGAGCAGCTCGGACGTCGCGATCCCGCATAGCCGGAACTCCCCGTTATTGCCCGTTCGGCAGCGTCTCCGACAAACGCTCATCGTTCAAGCCGTTAGCTCGCCTGCTGTGGACTTCGCAGTGCGCCAGCCCCCGTAACCAATAAATTTAGCCGAACAAGTGTGGCATGGACGCGACACCAATCCGTCCGTCGGCGCCCTTCCCCCTCCCCCCAGGCATTGCTAGAGCGCCGCCACATCCGGGAACTGTCGCCATGTGTGGACAGTCTCACACGCATACGACCATCAGAAGGAAAGCGGCGATGACCTCCGTCGGCCACGACACCCTCAACACACGTTCCAACCTCGATGTCGGCGGCCGCTCCTACGCCTACTATTCCATCGCCAAGGCCGCCTCCCAGCTCGGCGACGTGTCCCGCCTCCCCTTCTCGATGAAGGTGCTGCTCGAAAATCTGCTCCGCTTCGAGGACGGGAAGACCGTCACGCGCGACGATATCCAGGCGATCGTTGATTGGCAGGACAATAAGGGCTCCGTCAGCCGCGAGATCCAGTATCGCCCCGCGCGCGTGCTCATGCAGGATTTCACCGGCGTTCCGGCCGTGGTCGATCTCGCCGCGATGCGCGATGCGATGAAG
>NZ_DASVUE010000042.1:0-45205 GCF_036387215.1 Allosphingosinicella sp.
AGATCTTCCATGCCGACGCTCATCGGCATCTGACCGAAGCCCTGGGGCCGCATGGCAGGCTTGGCCGCGCCCTTGCGGGCGAGGAGACCGGAGGAGAGGGAAGCGAAAGCTTTGAGTTCAGCCATCTTGCCCTCCCCTTACTGGCCGACCACGCGGCGGCCGAAGCCGCCGGCGGGACGCGGCGCGGAAGGATGGAGCGCCGGCGCGCCGGGAGCGGCGAATACGGTGCGGCGGAAATTCTTTTCGAGCCGATCGGAAATGTAATCCCAAAGCTCGGTCACCTCGGCGGCCGATTTGCCCTTGGGATCGATCTCCATGACCGTCCGGCCGTCGATCATCGAGGCCGCGAAATCGGTGCGGTGGTGGAGCGTCACAGGAGCGACCGTGCCGTGCTGCGAGAGCGCGACGGCGGCTTCATAGGTGATGCGCGCCTTGGGCGTCGCTGCGTTGACGACGAAGATGAGCGGCTTGCCTGCCCGCTCGCAGATATCGACGGTGGCGCCGACGGCGCGAAGATCGTGCGGGCTGGGGCGAGTCGGGATGACGACCAGCTCGGCGACCTGGATGACGCTCTGGATCGCCATGGTGATCGCCGGCGGCGTATCGATCACGGCAAGCTTGAAGCCCTGCTGACGAAGCACCTCGAGGTCCGAGGCGAGCCGGGCCACCGTGGTCTGCGCAAAAGCGGGCATTTCTGCCTCGCGCTCGTTCCACCAGTCGGCGAGCGAGCCCTGCGGATCGATGTCGATGAGGCAGACGGGTCCGGATCCGGCAAGCTGCGCCTGCACGGCCAGATGGCCGGACAGCGTGGTCTTGCCCGAACCACCCTTCTGAGACGACAGTGCCAATACGCGCATGATTTCCCCTCGGTTCGCGTGCCCTTTCCAACGGGATGCACCGGAGGCTGCTAAAATCTGGTTAACTCCGCCGCCCGCCGCACCGCATCGGATCGAACAGGTGCTAAGAGGACGTTAACCTTCATGGCGTAGCGTCTCCGCCGATCCAGACCGGGTTTCAGAGGAATGATGAGCATGCATATTGGTCGGCAAAAGCTTCTCGGTGCGGCGGCCGCATTGGCGGCGTTGATCGCAAGCCCGGTGCTTGCGGACGTGAAGACCGGAGTGGACGCGTGGCAGCGCGGCGATTTCGCAACGGCCGTGAAGGAATGGCGTCCCGCAGCCGACAAGGGCGACCCGGATGCGCAGTTCAACCTCGGCCAGGCCTACCGCCTCGGCCGCGGGGTTCCGGCGAACCTCGGAATCGCCCAGAGCTGGTTCCAGAAGGCCGCCGCGAAGGGCCATGAGCAGGCACAGGGCAATCTCGGCCTTATCCTCTATGAAGCGGGCAAGCGCCGCGAGGCATTACCGTGGATCCGGAAGGCTGCCGATCGCGGCGACGCCCGCGCGCAATATGTCTTGGGGATCGAGCTCACCAACGGCGACCTTATCGCGAAGGACTGGCCACGCGCCTATGCCCTGATGACCCGCGCGGCTGCGCAGGGGCTCCCGGCAGCGGCCCGGAGCCTCGGCCAGATGGAGCAGTTCGTGCCGGCGGACCAAAGAGCAAAAGGCATCGCCCTCGCCCGGCAGATCGAGCGTGGAGGCAGTGCTGCACCCGCCGTGGTGGTGCCGCAAGCCGCGCCGGCGGCGGCCGCCCCGAGGCAGGTCGTTGCGACAAGGGCCCCCCAGCCCGCTCCCGCACCTGTGGTGCAGGCAGCTCCCGGCGGCGGCTGGCGTGCGCAGCTCGGCGCTTATGGCAGCCCCGCCGCCGCTCAGGCGCAATGGGTTTCGCTCAGCAAGCGCATTCCGGCGCTCGGCGGCCTCAGGCCGTCCTATGAAAAGGCCGGCGCTTTCACCCGGCTCCGCGTCGGCCCGCTCGCCAATCGCGCGATGGCGGACAAGGTGTGCGGAGCAGCCAAGGCGGCTGGACAGGCCTGCATCCCCGTCGCGCCCTGAGCGGCGCCGGACGCAAGCTGCTTAACGGTTTTTTTGCCGCCTCTCATTAGGATCGGTCCGACAGACACTTCAGCTCGGGGACGGCAAATGGGTGCACGGCGAAGGATCACAAGCGCAGCGGCCATGGCCTCGCGCTGGCGCCGGCGCCGGATGTGCGTGCTGATCGCCGATCTGCCCGCTCCGGCCGCGCTTCGCGAAATCTCCGCAACGGGGGCGTTTCTCGAGACCAACGCCCGTCCGGAGCTCGGCGCAAGCATCGAGCTTCACCATCCCGAAGCAGGCGCGATCGGCGGCGTCGTCCAGGGCGTGTCCGGCGACGGGATCAGGATCGGCTTCCACTGCAGCGAGCAATCGGTGGCGTTCGCGCTTGCCGCGATCACCGCCGACATGAGTAGCCCCTCCGCCGCCTAGACCGGCTCCCATTCCGCGCGGGCATAGCCCTGTGCGTAGAGCAAACCGCTGAGGTCGCAATATCGGATGCAGGCGTCCGCCGCGGCGGCCGTCTTCGGCTTGGCATGATAGGCGATGCCAAGGCCGGCCGCCTCGATCATCGCGATATCGTTGGCGCCGTCGCCGACCGCGAGCGTATCGGCCAGGTCGATGTCGGCGGCGGCTGCGGCATCGATCAATGCCTGGCGCTTCGCCTCCGCGCCGACGATCGGCCCCACCACATCGCCGCTGAGCTTGCCATCCTCGACCCCCAGCTCGTTGGAGATCGCGCGGCTGAACCCGATCTCGGCTGCGACCCGGCTCGCGAACTGGGAGAAGCCGCCCGAAACGAGCAGGCATTCGGCCCCCGCACTCCGCATCGTCCGGACGAGCGCCTTGGCGCCGGGGGTCACCCGCACCCTTTCGTCATGGCAGCGGCCGATCGCGTCCGCACCAAGGCCCTTGAGGAGTGCGACCCGCTCCCGGAGCGCACCTTCGAACGGAAGTTCGCCGCGCATCGCCCGCTCGGTCACTTCGGCAACCTCGGCCTTCAGCCCGGCATAGTCGGCGAGCTCGTCGATGCATTCGACGGTGATCATGGTCGAATCCATGTCGGCGACGAGCAGCTTCTTGCGCCGGCCCGATTCGCCCTGCACCACCACGTCGACGCCCGGTACCAGCCCTTCGAGCGCCGCCCGCACCGGCTCCGGCGCGGAGGAGAAGAGGATGTCGCAGGCCTTGTCCTCCTGGACCCAGCTGCGCCCCATCAGATAGGTGCCGGCGGCGGCAAGCGCGTCCTCGGCGGCAGAAATATCGCCGCTCGACAGCCGATCCGCTGCTATCAGGGTCGCGATGAACAAAGCCGCCTCTCCGCTGCCGAAGCTGGCGCTTATCGCGGGGCCGACCGCAAGCGGCAAGTCGGCGCTGGCACTTGCGCTTGCCGAGCGGGAGGACGGCATCGTCATCAACGCAGACAGCGCGCAGGTCTATCGGGACCTTCGAATCGTATCAGCCCGGCCCTCTGCCGAGGACGAGGCACGGGCGCCGCACCATCTCTACGGCTACCGGGACGGGGCGGAAGCTTGCTCAGCGGCGGACTGGGCGGCGGATGCCAAGGCGGAGATCGAGGCGGCGCACGGAGGTGGGCGCCTGCCGATCCTCGTGGGAGGCACAGGACTTTACCTGCGCACGCTGCTCGAAGGCATCGCTCCGATACCCGACATCGATCCTGCCATTCGCCGGCAGGTGCGCTCCTTCTCAGTGGAGCAATCCTATGCCGCGTTGAAACGGGAAGACGCCCCGGCTGCCGAGCGGCTCCGCGCCACCGATACCGCCCGCATCGCCCGGGCGCTGGAGGTGATCCGGTCGACGGGACGGCCGCTTGCAGAGTGGCAGCGCGAGAAGGTGGGCGGCATCGGCCGCAGCGTCAGCCTCCGGCCCTTGCTGCTCCTGCCGCCGAGGCAGTGGCTCTACGAGCGGTGCGACGCGAGGTTCGGCGCGATGTTCTCCGAGCCGGGCATTTCCGAGGTGCGGGCGCTCCTGGACCGGGGACTGAACCCGTTGCTGCCGGTGATGAGGGCGATCGGGGTGCGGGAGATTGCCGGCTGTCTCGGGAGGTCGCTGAGCCGGGAGCAAGCGCTTGAAGCCGGCCGCACCGCCACCCGCCAATATGCGAAGCGCCAATATACGTGGTTCTCGCGCCAGCCGCCGGCGGACTGGCCGCGCTGGACCGCGGCGCTCGATTGCGGCGGTCTCGATGATGCCCTAGCGGCGCTGGAGCTTCAGGGGGCGAGATGAAGGTCTATTTCGACGCCGATGCCGATTCCGATTTGATCCGTCAGCGGACGGTGGCGGTGATCGGATACGGCAACCAGGGCCGCGCCCAGGCGCTGAACCTCCGCGACAGCGGGGTGAGAGTCGTCGTCGGCCTCCCGAGGGAGTCCGCCAGCCGCCCCCGCGCTTCGGCCGACGGCCTTGACGTCATGACGGCCTTCGAAGCCGCGGCCGAAGCGGACGTCGCAGTCATGCTTGCCGCGGACGAGGACCAGGCCCGAATCTACGGGGACGAGATCGCGCCCTCTCTTCGCTCCGGCGGAGCGCTCGTCTTCGCGCACGGGCTTAACATACACTTCAAGCTGATCGAGCCGCGAGCCGACCTGGACGTGGTGTTGGTGGCGCCGAAAGGGCCCGGCACCGCGCTCCGCGACGACTTCCTGAAGGGCAGCGGCCTCATCTCGCTGTTTGCGGTCGCACAGAATTCCACCGGTGCGGCTGAGGCTCTCGCCCTCTCCTACGCCTCAGCGATCGGCAGCGGCCGGGTCGGCATCCTTCCAACGAGCTTCGCCGAAGAATGCGAGGCCGACCTGTTCAACGAGCAGGCCGTGCTCTGGGGCGCGATCCCGGAGCTCATCCTCGCCGGCTACGAAACCCTCGTGGAAGCGGGCTTCTCGCCGGAAGTCGCCTATCTCGAATGCCTGACCGAGGTGAAGCTCCTCTCCGACCTCATCTACGCGCGCGGCATCGCCGGCATGCGCGAAGTCATCTCGAACACTGCGGAGTTCGGAGCTTTGAAGGGCGGCACGCGCATCATCAATGCCGATACCCGGACCGAAATGCGCCGGATCCTCCGCGAAGTCCGCAGCGGCTCCTTCGCGCAGGAGCTGCTCGCCGATGCCAGAGCCGGCTATCCTCGGCTCAAGGCAAGCAGGGCGCGAGCGGCTGGCCATCCGATAGAGGAGGTAGGCCGCCGGCTGTGCGGGCTTGTGTCGCGGGATTGACGCCCCCTCACCCGCTCTGGCGGTACCGATAGCCCAGGATCATCATCATCACGCCGATCCCGGCGAGAATGCCGGCAAGGGTGGAATCGAGCAGCAGGCCGATGGCGCCGAACACGAACGCAAGGCTTAAGCCGATCGGGATGCCTCGCTTCGCGATCATGCGTTGGGCGGGGGTTTCGGGTGTCACCTTGGCTGCTCCCTGGGAAATCTAGCAACAGCCTAGCTCCAGTGTATTGATGTGACAATACACTGCAGCCGATTTCTACTTTCTTCCGAACAGCTTCTCGATGTCGCCATGCCCCAGCTTCACCCAGGTGGGGCGGCCGTGGTTGCATTGGCCGGAGTGGGGGGTGACCTCCATCTCCCGGAGCAAGGCATTCATCTCGGCGACCGACAGGATTCGCCCTGCCCTCACCGAGCCGTGGCAGGCCATGGTGGCGGCGACGTGGTCGAGCTTTTCCTTGAGGCTCAACGCCTCGTCGAAGGCGGCGAGCTCATCGGCAAGGTCGGTCACGAGGCCGCGTATGTTGCCGTTGCCGAGCAAGGCGGGGGTCGCGCGAACGAGCATTGCCCGCGCGCCGAACCGTTCGAGCTCGAGGCCCATTTCGGCCAGCTCGGCGGCCCTTCCCTCCAGCCGGTCGCAGGCGGGCTCGTCGAGTTCGACCACTTCGGGAAGGAGAAGCGCCTGACGGTGGACGCCGCCATTCGCCATCGCCTTCCGCATCCGCTCCAGCACCAGCCGTTCGTGCGCGGCATGCTGGTCCACGAGGACCAGCCCGTCCTCGGCTTCAGCAACGATGTAGGTTGCAGCCACCTGGCCGCGCGCGACGCCGAGGGGGAAGGAGGAAGAGGCGGGGATCGCTTCCACAGCCGCTTCGGCACGGGCGGAGGGCGGAGGGGCATAGGCCTGAGCGGTCTCCCAGACGCTTCCCTGCGCCGCCGAGGGGAAGACCGGCCGCTGGAACGACGGCGCGAGCGGCTCGCGCTGCCAGCTTCCGAGCACGGCCGCCGGCTGGTGCGCGCTTCGGTGGCCGGCCTCCTCGAGCGCATTGCGGAGACCGCCGACGATCAGGCCGCGAATGCCGGCGGGATCGCGGAAGCGGACCTCGGTCTTGGCGGGGTGGACGTTCACGTCGACTTCGTCCGCCGGCACCTCGATGAACAAGGAGACGATCGGGTGCCGGTCGCGGGCGAGCAGGTCCTGATAGGCGGCGCGGACGGCGCCGATCAGAAGCCGGTCCTTCACCGGCCGGCCGTTGACGAACAGGAATTGATGGTCGGCGACGCCGCGGTTGAAGGTCGGCAGCCCGGCGACGCCGCCGAGGCGGACGCTGCCCCGGATATAGTCGATCCCGACGCTGTTCTCGGCAAGGCCGTGGTCGGTGAGCGCCGCGACGCGGGCGGGGCGATCCTCTCCCGGCTGGACGGCGAGGCTTCGGCGCCCCTCATGCTCGACGCTGAAGCCGATATCCGGCCGCGCCATTGCGAGCCGCTTTACAGCATCGAGGCAGGCGGCATATTCTGAGCGGGCGGAGCGGAGGAACTTGCGGCGCGCGGGCACGCGGGCGAACAGATCCTCGACGGTGATGCGGGTCCCCGGCGGAAGCGCCGCCGGCCCCTCCTCAACCACCCTGCCATTGTCGACGGTGCGAAGCCAGCCGTCCGCGCCCCTCACCCGGCTCTCCACCCGCAGCCGCGCGACGCTTGCGATCGACGGCAGCGCCTCGCCGCGAAAGCCGAGCGTCGTCACCGCCTCGATCGCATCGTCAGGCAGCTTCGACGTCGCGTGCCGCTCCAGCGCAAGCGCCATTTCCGCCCCGGTCATGCCGCAGCCATCGTCCGCGACCTCGATCCTGGTGGTGCCGCCTTCGGAAAGGCTGATCGCGATCCGGGTCGCCCCCGCGTCGATCGCATTCTCCACCAATTCCTTCAGCGCGCTGGCCGGGCGCTCGACCACCTCGCCTGCGGCGATCCTGTTAACGAGATGTTCGGGGAGGCGTCGTATCGACATCGCAACACCTCTAGACCAAGCGGCGGCATCCGGAAAATGGTTAACTGTCTTCTGGACGGCGGCGGCGGGGCGACCCTATAGAGGAAATATCAAACGGACCGGGGGGTTTCCGGCGACCGCGGCGATAGGAAGCGAGACCAGCTGACATGTCATTTTTGCGTTTCTTCAAGTTCCCGTCACACGACATGGCGATCGACCTCGGAACGGCCAATACGGTGGTCTATGTGCGCGGCCGCGGCGTCGTTCTGAACGAACCGTCGGTGGTTGCGATCGAAACGCTGAACGGCGTCAAGCGCGTCAAGGCGGTCGGCGACGATGCCAAATTGATGATGGGTAAGACCCCGGACCAGATCGAAGCCATCCGCCCCCTTCGCGACGGGGTGATCGCCGACATCGACGTCGCCGAGCAGATGATCAAGCACTTCATCCAGAAGGTCCACGGCAAGCGCCGCTTCCCGCGCTGGCCCGAGATCGTGATCTGCGTGCCTTCGGGCTCCACCTCGGTGGAGCGCCGCGCGATCCGCGATGCCGCTTCCAACGCGGGCGCCTCGCAAGTCTGGCTGATCGAGGAGCCGATGGCGGCCGCGATCGGCGCCGACATGCCTGTCACCGAGCCGGGCGGCTCCATGGTCGTGGACATCGGCGGCGGCACCACCGAAGTCGCGGTGCTGTCGCTCCGCGGCCTTGCCTACACCACTTCGGTGCGGGTCGGCGGCGACAAGATGGACGAGGCGATCTCCTCCTACGTCCGCCGCAACCACAATCTCCTGATCGGCGAAGCGACCGCGGAGCGCATCAAGCAGCAGGTCGGTATCGCCAAGCCGCCGGTGGACGGCGACGGCCTCACCGTTCACATCAAGGGCCGCGACCTCGTGAACGGCGTGCCCAAGGAAATCACGATCAACCAGCGCCAGATCGCCGAAGCGCTTGCCGAGCCGGTCGGTACGATCGTCGAGGGCGTCCGGATCGCGCTCGAGAATACCGCACCGGAGCTTGCCGCCGACATCGTCGACCAGGGCATCGTCCTAACCGGCGGCGGTGCGCTGCTGCAGGGGCTGGACGAGGTGCTTCGCGACGAGACCGGCCTTCCGGTCACCGTCGCGGACGATCCGCTCACCTGCGTCGCGCTTGGTACGGGCCGCGCGCTGGAAGAGGAAATCTTCCGCGGCGTCCTCCAGACAGCGTAAGCAGGGAAGGTCATGGCGCCGCCATCGAAACGGCGCCCGGGATTTTCCCGAAGGGCGCAATACGGACTGTTCCTCGGCTATGTGATTGCCGTGGCGGGCATATTGTTCGCCGTCATGCTGCTCGTCGTCGCCACCATCGATCCGCGTGGATTCGCTGCAATCCGGGGGGCGGCGCTCGATGCGACCACCCCGGTCTCGTCCGGCGGCCGAAGCATCGTGCGCCTGTTCACCGGCGGCGGCGAGAGCATCGGCAATTACTTCAACGCGGCCGCGACCAACGGTCAGCTGAAGCGTGAGCTCGCCGCGACCCGCCGCCGCCTCGTCGAGGCCCGGGCGATCGAATTCGAGAACCGGCGGCTGAAGCGGCTTCTGAAGCTCTCGGAGACGGTCTCCAACCGAGTGACAACCGCCCGCATCGTCGGCTCCAGCTTCGATTCCAGCCGCCGCCTCGCAACGCTTGCCGCCGGCTCCTCCGACGGGGTGCGCGCCGGCCAGCCCGTCCGCGCGCCTGAGGGCCTTATCGGGCGCGTGCTAGAGACCGGCCGCTGGGCCTCCCGGATCCTCCTCATCACCGACGGCGGCAGCAACGTGCCGGTGCAGCTGGTGCGGAACGGAACTCCGGCGATCGCGAGCGGCCGGGGCGACGGCCTCATTGACCTGAAGACGCTGGAGGTCGGCGAAAGCCCGTTCAAACGGGGCGACATCGTCGTCACCTCCGGCATCGGCGGCATCTATCCTCCGCTCGTGCCGGTGGCGATCGTCATCAAGGCCGATCGCGACGCCACGGTCGCGCGCCCGCTTGCCGATCCGGCGCGCATCGACTTCGCTATTGTCGAGACCATCTATCAGCCGGCGGCAAGCGCACCCGTCAACGAGGCGGAAGCGGCCCAGGCCGAGGCTTCGGAATGAGCCGGATCGCCCTCACCCGCGGCGACATGACGCGCAAGCACCTGCGCCGCCAATATGTGCCGATCGGCACCACGATCGGGGCCTCCCTGCTGGTATTGCTGCCGTTCGTGGTCTCCGGGCCGTATGTACCCGATTTCGGCTACCTCGCCTTCATCTCCTGGCGCCTGCTCCGCCCCGAGATGTGGACCGCCAAGACTTCGCTCGGCCTCGGCTTCTTCGACGATCTCGTCTCCGGGCAGCCGCTCGGCCAGTCGATGGCGCTCTGGACGATCACCCTCCTGATCCTCGATTTCATCGAGAGCCGCGCCGTCTTCCGCGACTTCTGGATGGATTGGCTGCTCGCCTCCTTCCTCATCCTGTTCCACACCGCGGGAGCCTGGCTCGTCGGCCTCATGATGGGCAGCTTCGTCCAGTTCCACGTGGTCTGGCCGCAGCTTGCCTTGTCGATCCTGGCCTATCCGGTGATCGCCCGGATCGTCGTGCTGCTCGATCGATGGCGGCTCACCCGATGAAGCGCCGCCGCGGCCCACTCATCACCGAGCAATCGCAAGCCTACACCTTCAGCAGGCGTACGTTCGTGCTGGGCGCCGCCCAGGGCGGCATCGCAGCGCTCCTCGCCGGTCGGATGGCCTATATCTCGATCGCCGAGAACGAGCGCTACCAGCTGCTTTCCGAAAGCAACCGGGTGCAGATGCAGCTCCTGCCGCCGCGGCGCGGCTGGATCGTCGACCGCAACGGGCAGCCGATCGCGATCAACAGAAGCGATTTCCGCGTCGATCTCATCCCCGATCTCCTAAAGGACGAGGATCGGATCCTGGCCGAGCTCACCAGGCTGCTCGAGCTTCCGCCGGAGGAGGTGGACCGGGTCAAGAAGGAGCTCAAGCACGCCGCCGGATACCAGCCGGTGCCCGTCGCCGAGAATCTGCCGTTCGAGAAATATGCGGCAGTGACGATCCGCCTGCCGGACCTTCCCGGCGTCTCCCCGCTCCGCGCTTTCTCCCGATTCTATCCGGAGGGCGCGGCGGTGGGCCACCTCGTCGGCTATGTCGGAACGCCCAACAAGGAAGAATATGAGGCCGAGAACAAGAACCCGCTGCTGATCACGCCCGGATTCAAGATCGGCAAGCAAGGCATTGAAAAGGTGATGGAGGAGCGGCTCCGCGGCCGCCCCGGCGCCAAGCGCGTCGAAGTCACTGCGCGGGGCAAGCTGGTGCGCGAGCTCTCCACCCTTCCCGACCGGAGCGGCAATCCGCTGCCGCTGACCATCGATGCCGGGCTCCAGGCCTATGCGGCACGGAGGCTCGGCAACGAATCGGGCTCCTGCGTCGTGATCGATTGCCTGACCGGCGATATTCTCTGCCTGGCCTCGATGCCGTCCCACGATCCCAACAGCTTTTCGGACGGGATCAGCAGCGTCGAATGGCAGATGCTGTCGGAGGACGAGCGCCGGCCGCAGGTGAACAAGACGCTGAGCGCGCTTTATCCGCCCGGCTCGACGATCAAGCCGAGCGTTGCGATGGCGCTGCTTGGCGCTGGCATCGATCCCGACCAGACGGTGAGCTGCGGCGGCGGCTATCCCCTCGGCAACCGCTTCTTCCGCTGCCTCGGCCGCCACGGCCCGATGAACATGCACCGGGCGATCGCCAAGAGCTGCAACACCTATTTCTACGCAATGGGCCGGCGCGTCGGCATCGATGCGCTCGCCGAGATGGAGAAAAGGCTTGGGCTCGGGCAGAAGTTCGACCTGCCGTTCGTCTCCCAGAGCTACGGCACCATACCGAGCGCTGACTGGAAGCAGAAGAAGTACAAGCAGGAATGGACGCAGTCCGACACGCTCAATGCGGCGATCGGACAGGGCTATGTGATCGTCAATCCGCTGCAGCTCGCCGTCTCCGCTGCCCGGATCGCGTCCGGACGCGAGATCGTGCCGCGCCTGATCGGCAAGGGCGGGAGCCCGAAGAAGCTGCCGATGCCCGACGAGCATTTCCAGACCGTCCGCTCCGGCATGTGGGAGGTCGTCAACGGTAACGGCACGGCCGGCCGCAGCCGGCTGATGCTGCCCGGCATCGAGATGGGCGGCAAGACGGGTACGGCGCAGGTGCGGCGGATCGCGGGCGCCCAACGCGGCCAGAGCGGTGAGTGGAAGTATCGCGACCACGGCCTGTTCATCTGCTTCGCGCCCACCGCGAACCCGCGCTACGCGGCGTCGGTCGTGATCGACCACGGCATGGGCGGAGCCCGTGCGGCCGCGCCGGTCGCCAAGGACGTGCTCACCTATCTGTTCGACAAGAACAAGGCGATGGAGGCCCTGCTCGAGCTCGAAAAGGGCTGGGGCGGCACGATCGCCGAACGAATGGAGCGGCAGACGCAGGTCTTCCTTGCACGCAAGGCCGCGAACGACCGCGCCAAGGCGCAGGCGGAAGCTCGCATCGGGCGAAGCGGCCGGGATCGCCAGGCATGAGCACGAGCTTCGTTCCGGCGCAGGTGTCCAGCCTTCCCTGGCGGATGCTGTGGATCGTGCTTGCGCTCGGCGGCGCCGGCGTCCTTGGCCTTTATTCGGCGGCTGGCGGATCGTTGTTCCCGTGGGCGCTTCCGCACGCGGTGCGCTTCCTCGCCTTCCTCGGCCTCGCCATCGTGCTGTCGCGCTTCCGGCCGCAGACGTTCCACGATCTTGCCTTCCTCGCCTACGGCGGCGGCATCGTTCTCCTGATCCTCACCTTGATGCTGGGCGTGATCGGCGGCGGCGCGCGAAGCTGGCTTGAGCTGGGATTCGTCCGGCTGCAGCCCTCCGAGCTCATGAAGCCGATCCTCGTTCTGGTGCTTGCCCGCTTCTACGCACATGTGCCGCCGAGGGAGATCAGGGCTTTCTCTGCGATCTGGCCGGTCGCGATATTCCTCGGGCCCCCGCTCCTCCTCATCATCCTCCAGCCGGATCTCGGCACCATGATGCTGATCATCCTGAATTCGATCACGATGATGTTCCTGGCCGGGCTTCCGCTGAGGCTGTTCGTCGGCGGCGGCCTCGCGGTCGGGGCCGCGCTTCCGCTCATCTACAATTTCCTGCTGCTTCCGCACCAGCAGAAGCGCGTGCTCATCTTCCTCAACCCCGAAGCCGACCCTCTGGGCTCCGGCTACCATCTCACCCAGTCGAAGATCGCGATCGGATCAGGCGGGCTGTTCGGCAAGGGCTTCCTCAACGGCACCCAGAGCCACCTCCAATATCTGCCAGAGCAGCATACCGACTTCGTCTTTTCCGCGATCGCCGAGGAATGGGGCCTTGCGGGAGGCGTCGTCCTCATCATCCTGTTCTTCCTGCTGGTGCGCTGGGGAACGCAGGTCGCGCTCGATTCCAAGGAGCGTTTCGAGCGGCTCGCAGCAGCCGGCCTGACGCTCACCATCTTCTTCTACATCGCGATCAACCTGATGATGGTGATGGGCCTCGCGCCGGTGGTGGGCATCCCCCTCCCCCTCGTCTCCTACGGCGGTTCGGCCATGCTGACGGTGATGATCTGCATCGGGATGCTGATGGCGATCGACCGCGAAACCCGCCGCAACCGCAGGCGCTGAGGCCCCGGTTCGAGCGCCGGGGCGCGAGCGCTTCGATTAAGGCAGCAGAGCCGTTGCATTCGCCGCCGACCCGCACTAGATGGCGCCTCTGCCCGACAGGCATGGACGCATAGCTCAGTTGGTAGAGCAGCTGACTCTTAATCAGCGGGTCCTAGGTTCGAGCCCTAGTGCGTCCACCACCTTCTTCTCAATGACTTACGCTAGTTGCTTACCACGAGATGGAGCCTCGGAGAGGCCCCATTGTGACCACTTTTGTGACTAGCCGTTTTCTGATTTTCCAAGGCCTTAGGCGAATCCGCCTTTGTGACCGGGAAAATCAGCTGATCGGCATAAGGCTGCAAGTGCTTCGCGGACATGTGTGCATAGCGGCGCACCATTTCTGAAGACTTCCAGCCCCCCAGCTCCTGAAGCACCCAGGTGGGCACGTCATTCTGCCGGAGCCACGTCGCCCAGGTGTGCCGCAGATCGTGCCAGCGGAAGTCCCTGATCCCGCAGGCCTTCAAAGCAGCGCGCCAGGCCCTCGTGTTCGCCGTCCGGAGCGGCTTGCCCCGATAGGTGAACACGTTTCGCCTGTGCTTGCCCTGCTGCCGTTCCAGCACAGCGACCGCGATATCATTGAGGGGAACGCCTAGAGCATCCCCATTCTTGGTATCGTGGCCCTCGATCGTCACGAGGCGCCGCGCCAGATCGACGCGGTCCCATTCCAGATCGAGGATGTTGCGCTGTCGTAGCCCCGTAGAGAGGGCAAACAGCACCACCTCGCGTTGATGCTCCAGCAGCCTCGCCAGAACCGCCTGTGCCTGCTCCGTCGTCAGATACCGCACGCGCACCTTGCCCCCCTCCGCATAGGTCCTGAACGCCGGCATGGTCTCGATCCACTCCCACTCCCGCATCGCCTTCCGGAAGATGGCGCGGATGAGCGCCACCTAGAGATCGTTCGTGCGATCAGAGCGCTTCGCGAGCTGCCTCGAGATCAACCGGTCGATCAGAGCCCGGCTCACCTGGTCAAGCGTCCTGCCCCTCAGGTGCTTCGTGAACCAACGGATCCGAGTCACATCGTCGCGGGACGACTTTTTGTGAGCCTTCTCCTTCAGCCACCTCAGCGCCGCCTCATCCCACGTCCGCTTCGGCTTCTGCTTGAGATATTTGAGATCCCAGAGCTGTGCCTTCAGTCGGTCGTGGGCCTCTTCGGCCTTTTCCCTGTCGGTCGTTCCAAGAGAGCGTCTAACGAGCGTTCCGTCAGGGCCTGTGAGCTTGACGTAATAAATTCCTGCACGTTTCCAGAGTGCCATATTGCCTCCTTCTGGTCGGCACTCAGCTGCACCCGTGCGCCCTGACCGTACTGGAGGCGCAGCCAGGCGACAATGTCAGCCTCCAGAAAGCGCCAGTCCCGACCCACCTTGGCCCCAGGCAGCCTCCCCTCTCTCGCGTGCGCGCGAACGGTGTTCGGATGGACGCTCAGAAGGGCGGCAGCTGCGCGGAGCGTGAGGACGCGCTCTCCGACCAGGGCGGCTGAGCGCCGATCCGTCGAAACGCGGCGAGGCTTCTGATCCAACTCCACCAACCTGCCGCAATGCTGAGTACCCGGGAGAATATTATTTGCACGAAACAGCGCCGGGAATGCAGCGTCCGACGCGCCAACGGCGTCTCTGAAGCATCTCGCCGGCTCGGGCCCGCTGATCCGGTCTGCTCAACGGGATTGTCCGCCGTCAGCGGCATAGCGCGGCAGCGCCGGATGAACTCCTTCAGGCTTCATTCCGGCTGAACTGAAGCCGCCATCGTCAGCCGGCGCACGTTCGAGATCAAGTCGGTCGGCCCCTCGCCAGGGAATCGGAAGAGGACGTCCCTGAGGACACTTCCCCCAAGGCGCTGGAAATTCTGGAGAAGCGGCGCCTCCCGGCTCCAGCAGCCAGTAGTTACCGCAGGTGATCGCCGAACCGCGAGAGGGTATGCTCGAGTCCCGGCGGGCGCGCCGGCATTCAAGGGGGGAGAAGCATGCGATATCTGGTGATCGCTTCGGTGCTTGCGGGCATTGCCGCGCCTGGCGGAGCGCAGGTCGTCGGGAAATCTGCCACGACGGCGGTGGAGCAGAGGCCGATCACGAGCGGCTGGAGCGCGGAATGGACGCTCAAGGCGAACCCCGCGTTCGGCAAATCGCTGCCGTTTGAAAGCGGAACCGACATCATCGACGACTCGGAGTTCGAGGCAGGGGCCAGCATCGCCCGGGCCGTGGGAGCCGGTGGAAAGCTTTCCTTTTCTTTCGGTGCAACGGCCAGCCCGAACCTGCTCGACGACGACGACCTCGCATCGGGTGCATTCTTTCAGGTCGGGCTTTCCGGAGCCGACCGCCTGACCGGGTATCGGGGAAGCAGCAATGACAATGAGGACACCGTGCGGCCGTTCCTGCAGTACCGGGCTACCCGCTCGTATCGGGAACTCTTCGAAAGCAGAAAGTTCGACGAGCACCGGCTGCGTGCCGGTGTGACTTTCCGGAACGTGCTTCGCGTCGTGTGCCGCGACAACGAAGATCCCTCAATCCCATACGCCTGCACAGGTGGATCGGGCGTCTACTGGGACATCGAGCCGGCCGTCGATCTCGTGCTGTCGAAGACCGGGGATCGCGAGCGCCTCACGCCGAAGGTCAGGACGGAGCTGAACGTCCGGGTCAGCCCGGGAATCAGCCTAAGCCTTGAAGCAAACGGGGAAGCACGCTTCTATACGAGCCAGCGGACCCAGGACGGGGAGAAGCGCGAAGACTGGAAGGCGAACGGCTTCATTGGCGCCGACTTCTCCGGAGCGCTTCAGCGCCTCATCTGCCTGCCGCCCGAATTCACCGTTAAGGCTGGAGCCCGGCTTGAAGGAAACTGGTCGAACCAGGACAAGGAAAGCTACGAGCGGGCTTATGCGGTGCCTTCCTTTTCCGTGAAGACGGCGTTCGGCCCCCGGAAGCCCCATGCCTGCAGCAGGGGCGGATGACCCTCATAACAAGGATGCTCCGGCCAACCTTGAAGAGGCTCATAATGCCGACCTTCGGCAATGCATGGTTGCCGACGGATGGGATGGCACCGGCCGGAGCCTTTGAACCTGAACGGAGAAGGATGGCCCGACCAATTCGCTGATCATGGAGAGCCCGAATGGTGGACTTCAAGGAACCCAGGGAGCTGATCCCGCTTCTGCCCGCGGCCAGGGATATGCTCGCCTCTGAGGCGCACAGGCTTCACCATGCCGCCTGGCATGACGTCCGAGGACAGTGGCAGGATCTTTCGGACGGCAAGAGGAATGCCATCCGGCACCTCGGCTGGCAGCCCGGCCACGGCATCGAACGTCCTGCTCTCAGCCGAGGTTCTCCTATCGTGGACAACGGGTCCGGCGAGGACTTCCTGTTCATGCACCGGCAGATGATCGGTGCGGTGCGCGCCCTTTACGACCAGGCCGGCGAGACACCGATTGCGTCCTGGAGAGCGATCCCGGCTCCGGGAGGGCCTCAGGACGATGGCTTTGAGATCCCGCCCAACTGGTCTCAACCGGACGAGCCGACCCGGCGCAGGCTGGAGGCCCTGAAGTCCGACACTTTCTTCTGGACCGCGATGCGCGGGTGGGACCGGCAGTTCAAGAACGCGGCCTACCTCAGCGGCCTCTCGCTCGGCGCCCTCGGGTCCATTCTCGAGTTCACGGTCCATAATGACATGCACATGCGGTGGAGCAGCGCGCCGCGAGACCCGGCAAGCGGAGATGTGGTTCCTGACGGCCGCTCCGCGACCGACTTCGACCCCAGATGGTCTCATCCCGGCTACGATTTCCTCGGGGAATTCTATTCCTCTCACGTCAATCCTGTTTTCTGGCGTCTTCATGGCTGGGTCGACGACCGCATCGACGACTGGTTTGCAGCACATGAAGCCGCGCACCCGGTGGATGTCGAGCGGACGACGATCGACGGCATCGACTGGTTCAAGCCCGGACGGTGGGTGAGTTCGCAGGAGCCCTGGGCCTCCCCGAAAGCTCCGGCCGACAGCACCCATCACGGACATCATGGCCATTCGCCCTCGGGCCCGCACGCGCACCTCGATCCGGAAGAGATGAAGAAAGTCATCAGCATTCTCTACGCCGACGAAGGCCCCAAGCTTCTCGCGCTCAACCGCTCGCTCCGGGCGCCGCCCCGCGCCACCTGGTTCCTTGAGGGCTGAGGATCCCATCAATTGCGGGTTCACGCAGCTGATGCGTCGCACTGAAACCTGCTATGTTCGGAATATCAACGCCTGTCCCGGAGTCGCGCTAATGAGCCTGCGCCGAATAATGTATCGGGTCCTTGCCTTTGGCGGTCTGATGATCGTCTCCCAGCTGGCGGTCGCCCATCCACAGGAATGGGAAAGCCTAATCGACGTGGAGGGGGTTGGCGCTGCAGCAACCGGGAGTGCCATCGCGGCAGGCTCCATCGACGCAGACGCGAAGCCTGATCTCATCCTTCTGGCCCACAACGCAAACGGCCTCCGCTACAAGGTCGGCCTCAACCTTGATGCGCAGGGCCGAGCCGCCTCGTGGAGCAGCGCGATCGACGCCGGTTCGATTGGTAGCGGCACCGTGCAGTCCGTCACTGCAACCCTCACGAACCTCGATGCCGACACAAAGCCGGACCTCCTCGTCGCTGCATATCTCAAAGACGGCGCGACTGCCGGGTTCTCATACAAGGTGGGGTGGAACCTTGATGCGACCGGAACTGCGGCCTCCTGGAGCACTCCGACGGCCGTGAGCGGTGTCGGTGACCCGTCCACGGGTGCCGGCGCTGGATTGATCAACCTTGACTCCGATGCGCGTCCTGAGATGATTCTGGCGGGCTACGCGACTTACGCGGGAGCAAGGCAGTTCCTGTACAGGATCGGCTGGAACCTGACTGAAGCCGGAGCAGCGACATCCTGGACCGACTGGCGCGTGGTGGGCGGCACGGTTCCCGCCGGCCGCGGAGTTGGTCTTGTGGTCGATGACTTCAATGGCAACAGCCGGCCGGACGTTCTGTGGCTGATGCACGATACGGCGTCGGACGAATTCCGGTACCGTCTGGCACATGATCTGGGGTCGGACGCGGTTCCGGTCTCGTGGACCCCGCTTGCCCGCGTTCCCGGCGGCGGCGCCACGTCTGAAGGCGCCGGCGCCGCGACAGTCGATCTGGACGGCAACGGCCGGAAGGAGCTTCTCGTGCTCGGCTATGACGGCGCGGGCACATCGCGGTTCAGGTATCGTGTGGGCCGGGATTGGGATCGTAGGCCGCCCCGGCTACAGGTCCGCCACACGCCGTTGAACCCGACAAAGGAGGAGGCCGTGACGATCACTGCTTCCGCTGCGGACCCGGACGGGATCAAGCAGATCGAGATCATGGTCGACGGAAACGTCGTGCAGACCTGCACCGCCCCGGCCAACGGAACATGCACCTTCTCCGCCGGCCCCTTCACCACGCGAGAGGGGCAGACGGTGAGCTATGGCGCCAACGCCGCGGACACGGCCGATGGCCGCGCCACGACCGGGCACCGCCTGTTCGCTATCGGAACACCGGTGGTGAATGGAAAGACCGCCAAGGTCATTCCGCTCTGGTATCATGGCACGGCGGGTCAGAAAGCAGACATCGTATTCGCCTACGACAAAAGCAGCTACGATGGCTCGATTCGGACCTGCCAGACCAGCGCAACCGACGATGAGCCGAACCAGAGCTATCAGTGCGGAGGAGGCGTTCAGCAGTTCCTGCGCGATGTGGAGAGTGTCATCCAGCGCTCCTACGTTGCCGATGAAGCTGTCGGGGCAAACATCAACAGGTTCAATTTCTGGTATCTTCCGGAAGCGGGCTCAGCGGACCGTGTGCAGGGCTCCTGCAACCTGACGGCGCCCGCCACTTTCAAGACCGACGCAACCTTCGCCAGCGGGCTCCCGATCGTTCACACAAAACCGTTCAGGGACTGCGCCAAGGGGCGAATATTCTCCTCCGAGCCCACGAGCCTGCGGACGTTCCTCCACGAGACGGGACACGGAGTGTTCGGATTGTCCGATCGCTACTGCTGCGACGGCGGCTATTCTCAAGGTTCGCCGTGGCCGCACGTATATTCATCAACTGCGAACTGTCAGTCCGATGCGGGGCGTCAGGGCTGGGCCGTCGCCGGTTGCTCCCAGATTCAGCGCATCAAGAACGGTCAGACGGAGACTGTGAACTGGTGGGCGAATGACCGGAACGATCTCATGGGCAGCTGCCTGGGCGGTTTCCCGAACTGCGTTCCGGGTGGGTTCAACTTCGATCGACCATCAAGGCGAAGGGTCGTGTGGGTGCTCGACCGTTATTGAATGGGAGGTGCGGATGAGAAGCCTTCGCGTCACTGCACTGGCGGCCATGCTTGTGCTCGCCGGCCCTGTCCCTCCCGACGAGGCGGTCGCACAGGTGTCGGGAGCCGTTCCCGGGGTGCCCGACCCCGGCCCAATCCCAACGTTCGAACTCGCGCCCAGCGACGGCACCAAGGTTGTGGCCCTGACAGGCCGGATCAAGAATAATGTGCTCGATGTTTCCAGTGTGGAGGTCCGGCCGGGCTTTGCTCCCGAAGACTTCGGGGGAGCCGAACGCATGACCATAGATCTGCTTGGCCCCGATGGGCGCACCGTCCAGGTCCAGAGCTTCATGGACCCCCGGAGGTACGAGGAGCTGGACGGAGGCCGTGCAGGGTCACGGGCTGAGACACCTTTCGAGGTCACGATCCCGTATCGGTCCGGAACCACCGACCTGCGCGTCAATCTGCCTTCGGGCGTCACACCGGCGGCAGACCAGAGGCTGTTCAACGGAGTGAATATGGTAAGGCATCTTGGTCCCGCCCCATCGATGCGGATCGATCTTCGAGGAGCATTCACGGAATATTGCCGGAGCGCAGCAACAGACAGAGACTGCCAGGTAGTTCTCAACAGGCGTTGAACCCATCTCTGCTTCGGGTCCGAACCGGTCAGGGCCGGCGGACGTTCGACCCCCCGGGAAGAACAACAAGGCACAACCGCTCAGAGTCGCGTCGGCGTCGCGACCGGCGATGCGCGCTCCAACCGCCTCGGTTTGGAGGACCTCGCTGCTATCCCGCCGGTACTTCAGCCAAATCCACGAATAAGGATGATCGAGGTGTCCGCTCCGGCACGCCGGTCGCCTGTGATCGCCTGATAGGCCGCCGAACTCTCCCAAGCCCTGAACGCGTCTTCATCCGGGAAAGCGATCAGCACGACCTTGTCCCTGTCCCAGGCACCCTCAACGACGATCGGCGACTCGTCGGCCGCAAGAAGTCGGCCTTGCGTACCGGCAAGGGTCGCCATGAAACGCTGCACGTAGCGCTCATAGACATCCCGCTGGTGGATGCGGAGCTGAGCGAGGATGTAGATCACCGAATGGTTTCCCTGAGTTCAAACGGGGAGCAGCCTGTCGGCCTCTGCCCACAGCCGAGCGGCGGCAGCCGATGCACCTTCGGTCGTCGCCATTGCCGCCGACTGCCCTGCCCAGGCCTGCAGCCCCGCCAGATCGTGCCGTTGGGTTGCTGCGTTTCGCATTGCCGCTGTGAGGCCCCGCTGGACGGGATAAGGTGCAGGCGGCGGGGCGCCCGGCGAGGCTGCGGCGCGTACGTAGTCCGTTTCCACGCTTCGGCCGGCGCGCCCGCTGAAGGCCCGGGTCAGGACCGCATCCTCCGGCGCTGTCCTGCCGAAAGCTTCTGCCCAGGCCGGGTCGATTGCAGCCTCGGGTGTTCGCAGGAAAGCAGTGCCTATCGCGACTGCGCTTGCGCCGAGCGTCAATGCCGCCGCGACGCCGCGCCCGTCCGCAATTCCCCCGGCCGCGATGACCGGCAGGTCCACTGCGTCGACGACGGCCGGCACGAGCGAGAACAGCCCAACGAGCCGCCGCTCGGCTTCGGCCGCATCAAAGGCGCCGCGATGGCCCCCTGCCTCGGCGCCCTGAGCGATGATCGCGTCCGCCCCTGCCGCTTCGGCCGCCCTCGCTTCGCGAACGGTCGTTGCAGTCGCCAGCCAGCGGATGCCTGCTTGCTTCAGGCGCTGCACGAAGGCGGGCGTGAACAACCCCATCACGGAAGATATCGCTGATGGGCGGGCTTCGAGCAGGGCCTCGCACTGGCTGTCGAAATCTGGCGGAACCGCGTTTCCGGCTTCGGCAGGCACCGGCGGGCCCCACTCCTCAAGAAACAAGCGCACCCGGGCCTCTGACGCCGCGTCTCTCGCCGGCGGGGGGTCGGGCACCCAGAGGTTCAGCTGGAACGCGCCGGATGCGCGCGCGCGCACCGTGCTGCACCATTCAAGGATTTTGTCGGGCTGCATCAGAAGCGCCCCGCACGCGCCCATGCCGCCCGCCTCCATGACTGCGGCGCTCAACGCGGGGGAACAGGCGCCTGCCATCGGAGCAAGCAGGATCGGAATTGTCAGCCCGTATTCCGCGGCGAAACTCAATGCCCGTTGCCTCGCGCCCGTCACTTGGAGAGCCTCCTCAAACCGCACCTCCGTACAACGCTATTCCGCGGCTCGCGCGCCCTTCCCAACCCAGCCCCACGATTCTCCCGCCACGTCCGAGCGGTACAGGATGGGGAGGACCTGCTCCGGCGCTTCGACGAGCACCTCTTCAAGCGGAACCGAAGGTCAGGTCGCCTCCCAAGTGTTTCCCGCCAATAGGAAGCGACGGCCGAGCGACCCTCGAGAACAGACGTGCCCGTAAGCTCGGCTGCGATCGGGCTCAAGAAAGTCATGTCCGCCTCCCGCAAGGCGAGCACGCCCTCAATGTCGTGCCTGTTCCATGCTTCAGTCCAGCGCCGCGCAAACTCGCGCACCTCATCCTTTTCGATCATCCTGTCACAAGGATCGCCGCCCCTCCGGCGGTCAATTCACTCTGCGGTATAGCTTGGCGCGACGAGCTACACTCAACGGTGAGTTTACCTGGTCCATCCAGCATGCTCTGCTTCATTCGTCAGGAGGAACAAGCCGATGACAGGACCCGCTGCCACAACGCGCGACCAGATCGTGGTCGCGGCCGACGAGCTCTTTTATGCCGAGGGATTGAGCGCGATCAGCATGGACCGGATCGCGGAACGCGCGGGAGTCACCAAGAAGACCCTCTATTATCACTTCCGTTCGAAAGACGACCTCATGGGCGCCTATCTCGAGGCGCGGCACTGGCCGGTGATGGAGCGGTACAGCAACTGGGCCGGCACGACCGGCAGCGTAGCGGACAGGATGGAACGCATGTTCCACAAACTCGGAGAAGCCTCGATGGACCGGCGCTGGCGCGGCTGCGGCTTTCTCAGGGCAGCGTGCGAACTGGCTGATTTCCCAGGGCACCCCGCATCCATCGCCGCACGCAGGCACAAGGAAAGCTTCGAGGCCTGGCTCCGCGGGATGCTCCTTGAGGAGGGACGCGCCGACGCCGATCTTCTGGCCCGGACGCTGATGATCCTCTTCGACGGCGCGATCGCGCAAATCCTCATTCACAGGAAGCCGGATTATGCAGAGGCTGCCGGAACGGCGGTCCGTCGCCTTTTGGGTGCTGTTTCCAGCTGCATCCAGGAGCGGAACGAGAAACGCGCCGATCTGCTGATCGCCGCCTCCGGAGGGTGAGCATCACTCCGGGTGTCGTAGTCAGAGGCCCCTGTTGCAGCGGGCGAGGGACTCTGCGTCCAAAGCACCCGTCGAGGTTTCGAACATTAGAATTCGTCCGGCGCGCGTGGCGAGGCTCCGGCAGAGGCGCAACTTGGCCGCGTTTCCATTGTCGGCAGGCCCGGAGCATGCCTGTCCGGCGCACCGCCAGATCCTGTCCTCGAGCACGATCTTGGGCTGAGGACGGTGAAGCCACTCGATAAGGGCCTTTCCGGTGATTTCGGGTGCCCTGGCCGCCACCGGATATACGGCGACACACAGGACGAACATCGACATGGCTGACCTCATCATCGTTTTCTCGAAGATTGTTGCCAAGCCAGTTCCACCCGCGGCGGAGGCAAGTGCAATTCACTCTGGGGTGTAGAATGAGCCCGTTTTGCTGTCGGCCGATGTAGACCGGCCGGTGAGTTGCCGGTGCCGAGCCGCAGCGCGAGAAGCCGAGCATGAGCGACCTGCCGACTTTCTTCTACGGCCTTTTCATGGACCCGTCATTACGGACTGCCGTCGCAAGAGGCCCGCGCCGAAGGGCCTGTCTTCGGGGTCACGCTCTGAAGGTCGAGCAACGGACGACCCTGATACCCCGATCAGGTTCCGAACGTGGGAAGGACCTGTCGAGCGCGCTCGTCGCCAGAGCCATTCGCGACGCGGGCTTCGATCCTCTTCGGGTGCTGAGGGAGGCCCGCTCGAGCGGGTGCAAGGGCCTGCTGAGAGCATGGACGGCCGAGGCCGAGGACCTTAGCGTATTCGGTGCCCCGACGTTCGCCGCGGGCGACGAGCTTTTCTGGGGTGACGACCGGCTTGAGGAGGCACTGCTCTGGGCCTTTGCTCGTCACCCGGCCCAGCGGGTGGCATGATGAGGGCGCCCTCCTCTCCCCTGCCGGCCACCACGGGCGGTCTTCCACTGACCCACCTGCTGCTGGCCTGCGCGGTTGTTGCGGTCTGGGGTACCAACTTTGTCGTCATTCATCATGGCCTCCGGCACTTCCCGCCCTTCCTCTTTGCGGCGCTGAGATTTCTCTTCGCCGCAATCCCAGCAATCTTCTTCCTGCCGCGGCCGGCTCTGCCCTGGCGGTTCACTATCCTCTATGGCCTCTTCATTGGTGTGGGCCAGTTCGGGCTGCTCTATATTGCCCTCACCCACGGGTTTGCCCCCGGACTGGCGTCGCTGGTGATCCAGGCTCAGGTCTTTTTCACGATCGCGCTCTCGATAGTTCTGGCAAGGGAGCGGATCAGACCGACCCAGGTGATAGCCCTCCTTCTCTGCCTGGTCGGTCTGGGCCTGATCGCGGCCCGGAGCGAAGGCGCTTCGGCATCCCTCGGGCTTGTTCTGGTGCTCCTGGCCGCGCTCAGCTGGGCCTGCGGCAACCAGGTCGCAAGGAGCGCCGGCAAGGTGCCGATGCTCCCGTTCGTCGTCTGGAGCAGCCTGTTCGCCTTTCCGCCGCTCGCTGCCCTCTCGCTGGTCGTGGAGGGGCCCATGCGCATCGGCAACAGCCTCGTTGCGGCCACCCCGGCCGCCTGGTCTGCGCTGCTGTGGCAATCGGTGGGCAACACCCTGTTCGGCTATGCCGCCTGGGCCTGGCTGCTCTCCCGGCACCCTGCCGCGCTCATCACCCCGACAGCCCTGCTCGTTCCGGTATTCGGAATGTCCGCCTCGGCCCTGCTTCTGCGTGAGCCGATGCAGGCTTGGAAGCTGACGGCTGCGGCACTGGTCGTTGCGGGACTCATGATCAACTCGCTCGCCCCGCGCTTCGGGCGCTCCTCAGGGCCCCAGGACCGTCATTTTGAAAGCAGGAACCAGGACGGCGGCTGAGATTAGCCCAGCTACGTCAAGGCCAGAACTTCGCTGAGCAGGAAGGAAGACGAGCATGACGCATGGAACGGCGAGGCAGGATGTGGGAGCGGCGCTCGGGCGCGCCTACCGGGAGTCGCTCTCATATCTGGAGGGGCTTGAGGGAGCGTCCGTCGCGTCGGTTCGGGACCTTGACGACGTTAGGCAGGCGCTGGGCGGGGCTCTCCCCCATAGCGGGCTCAATCCGGAAACGGTAATAGCATCACTTATCGAGGCCACCGCCGGCGGTCACCTCGGATCGGCCGGCGGGCGCTTCTTCGGCTGGGTGATCGGGGGCGCACTTCCCGCAGCGCTTGCCGCCGACTGGCTGGTCTCCACCTGGGACCAGAATGCTGCTTCCGTCGCCACGGGGCCGGCTGCTGCCGCCGTCGAGGAGGTTGCCGCAGGCTGGGTGAAGGAACTTCTCGGCCTTCCCGGCGCGGCGAGTTTCGCCTTCACGACTGGATGCCAGATGGCGCATGCAACGTGCCTCGCTGCGGCGCGAAGCGAACTGCTAGCGAGGCGGGGATGGGACGCCGACGAGCGAGGACTGGCCGGAGGCCCTGTCGTCCGGATCCTTAGCACCGATCAGGTCCACGGCTCCGTTGAGCGCGCGGCCAGGCTCCTGGGTCTCGGACGAGCCTCGATAATGACCGTGCCTGCGGACGCGGCGGGACGGATGCGGCAAGCCGATCTCGAGAAGCAACTCGCCTCCGACGCGCCCACCATCGTGCTGCTGCAGGCGGGTGACCTTAACATGGGGGCCTTCGACGATTTCGAGGCGTTGATCCCAATCGCCCGTGGGAGAGGCGCCTGGGTGCACGTGGATGGAGCCTTCGGTCTCTGGCTCGCCGCCAGTCCCAGGCACCGCCATCTCCTAGAAGGCGTCGCCCAGGCCGATTCCTGGGCAACCGACTGCCACAAGTGGTTGAACGTGCCATATGACAGCGGCGTTGCGATCATCGCTCACCCCGAGCCGCACCGGCGGTCTATGGCGACCCGTGCGAGCTATCTCACGCACGCGGAGGATGGGCGCGACGCGATGGACTGGACCGCGGAATGGTCGCGGCGTGCGCGCGCATTCCCGGTTTACGCGGCGCTGCGCCAGCTTGGCCGGCAGGGCCTGGCGGAGCTTCTCGAAAGAAACTGCAAGGCCGCCAGCGATATTGCCCGGCGGATAGGCGCGCTACCCGGTGCGGAACTCCTCTGGAAACCGGCGATCAACCAGGGGCTGGTGCGCTTCCTGAGCAGCGATCCGGACGCATCGCAGGCGATGCACGACAGACGCACGGAGGCGGTCATCGAGAAGATCAACGCTTCAGGGGAGGCCTTCTTCACCGGCACCAGCTGGAGAGGAATGCGAGCAATGCGGATATCCGTCTGCAACTGGCGCACATCCGAGGCGGACGTCGACCGGGCTGTCGCGGCGGCCGAGCAGGCTGTTTGCGAGCTTGGCGGCGAGCCCCCGAGAGCAGCCTGAAGCCCAGCGGCTTTTGCCACATCGCTATTGCCCCACCCGCGTCAGCACCTCCTTCACCGCCGAGATGACGACCTCGGGTTTTTCAACAGGGAAGTTGTGGCCGCTGTCGGGGACAGTGCGTTGCAGCCCGACGGCGGAAAGCCGCGCCGTCTCCCGGTGCACCGCCAGCCCCTGCTCCTGGCCAAGCACGTCCAGCGGATCCTCCGGGTCGAACTGCCCGTGCGTGAGGACGATCACCGGCTTTCGACCCATCATCCCCGACCGAAACAGACGTGAGTAGACCGCGTCGCTCCCGGCACCGCCGTAGATGCTGTCGATGATCTCGCTCGCCTGCGCCTTCTGATATGCAGCCGTCACCTGAATCCGCTGACGTTCGGCCGCGATCACCGGCCCGAGTTGAGCCCGCGGTGCGTCTGAGCAGCGGCGATAGGTGGTCGAATTCGGGTCCAGAGGGGCGCCCACCACCGCATCGCGGCACCGGGCGTAGCGCGCCGTGAGATCCGTCCTGAAGGATCGGTCGAGCAGCTCCGCTTTCGCTGCGAGCGACCTTCCAAACTTCTTCTCCAGCATCGGCCCGGTGCGCTCCCAATCGCGCTCCTCCGCCGGGTCGACCAGCACCAGCCCCGCCACCTCATCCGGGTAGAGAGCGGCATAGAGCTTCGCGTTGAAGCCGCCAAGCGAATGGCCGACGACAACCAGCGGCCGCTTGAGCCCGGCGGCCACCACCATCGCGTGCATGTCCTCGACGATGGCAATTGGCGAACGCGCGCCAGGCCCGGGATCGCTGTAGCCGAGGCCCGCGCGATCATAAGCGCAGGCGCGGGCGTGCCGCGCCACCTCCGGCTGAACCAGAGCCCAGATCACCGACCAGTCGCTGCCCCCCGCCTCGAACAGCACCGTCCGCTGGCCGGAGCCCATGCAGACGAGATTAAGCGCCCTCCCCGGCGCGACCTCCACCCGCTGCTGAGGATGGACGTAGGCTTCGAGGCTCTTGATGTCCGGACCCTCGGCGGAGGCGCCCGCGCTCAAAAAGAGTGCGGCCCCAGCCAGAAATCGAATTCGCATCTAGAGCTCCACTGCTTCGGTGGCGTTGGCTCGATCGCCTGTGTTCGGAGTGCCATTCGGGTCGATCAGCAGCAGCTTCACCAATCCCTTGCGGGTGGCGGGACGGTGCTCAACCCCCTTCGGCACGACAAGCAGGTCCCCGGGCAGGAGCGTCAGGACGTGATCGCGAAACGCCATCTCAAACTCCCCTCCGAGAATGAGGAAGAGCTCATCTGTCTCCTCATGCTTGTGCCAGACCCACTCCCCTTTCGTTTTCACCAGCCGCACTTCGTTGTCGTTGTAGCGCGCGATGATCTTGGGGGCCCCGACGTCGTCGAACGCGGCAAGGCTGTCGGCAAGGCTGATTTTCCTCGGCATGTTCGTCACGTCTGTTCTCCTCGACATAGCATGCCGAGCGAGCACTGAAGCACCAGCGCCTAATTGGCCAGACAACGGGAAGAATTCGCCACCCAGCGGTGGCAGGATCGCCATGGTTCCGGGCGGGTTTGCCACTGTTTCCCCTGAACGACTTCTTTTAGATCGACTGCATGAGGCTGGGATTCGCGGGTTTGGGTCTGATGGGTGGGCCAATGGCGGGGAACCTGCTGTCGACGTGGCCGGCGCTTGCCGTCTACAACCGCTCCGCCCCGGCAAGGGAGCGCATGCGCAAGGCCGGCGCCCAGGTTCATTCCGAGCCTGCGACCTTCTTCGGGGCGTGCGATGCAATCATCCTCATGCTCGCGAATGACGCGGCGGCTGACGAGGTGCTTGGCCGCGGAACCTCGGACTTCGGCCAACGCGTCGACGGAAAACTCATCGTCAACATGGGCACCCACTCCCTCGCCTGGTCCGAGGCGCTGGAGCGCGACGTCAGACGGGTCGGTGGTCTTTTCGTCGAGGCACCGGTCTCGGGTTCCCGCGGGCCCGCAGAGGCGGGAGCCCTGGTCGCCATGGTCGCGGGCGAACCACTGGCGGTGAAAGCCGCGCTGCCGCTGATCGCCCCGATGTGCCGCCAGGTCATTCCGACGGGGGCAGTGCCAACGGCTATGGCGTGCAAGCTTGCGGTGAACCTGTACCTCATCGCCTCTGTAGCCGCGCTCGCCGAAGCAGCTGCACTTTCTCGGAAGCTTGGACTGGCCGCACATGTCTTTGAGCGGGTGATCGACCAGGGGCCGCTCGGCAGCGAGGTCTCGCGCGCCAAGCTCGGCAAGATGATGAGCGGCGACTTTGCGCCCGAGGCTGCGATCCGGGACGTCTGCAAGAATGCAGCCCTCGTCGCAGCGGCAGCAGCGTCTGCCGCGATTGAGGCGCCAATGCTGGACGAGGCACGAAAGCGTTTTGATTCCACCCTCGGCGCCGGAAACGCGAAGCTGGATATGGCGGCCGTGTGCACCGCGTACGGAATGGAGGGCCTAGGACTTGAATGAACCACACCGGGCCCTGGTGGCGACCGACGCACCCGGACGGAGCACGACGAACTACCCGCCCGAATTCGCGGCGCGGGTAGCAGGTCGCTACAAGCGGCCGCTTGGTGACTTGTTCGGGATCGAAAGCTTCGGCGTGAACCTGACCACGCTTGAGCCCGGAGCCCAGTCAGCTCTCAAGCACCGGCACATCGTGCAGGACGAATTCGTCTTCATCCTGTCGGGTGAGCTGGTCCTGGCTCATGACGAGGGTGAGACGGTGCTCAGTGCCGGCATGTGCGCCGGGTTCCGGCACGGCGCCCTCGCCCACCACCTCATCAACCGGTCTGACGCCCCCGCAATCTACCTTGAGATCGGGGATAGACAGCCGGGCGACGGCGCCGAATATCCCGATGATGACCTTGTCGCCTCCCGTAGCGAAAGCGGTTGGCACTTCACCCACAAGGACGGGGCACCTTATTGATTCCGCCGCGGCTCGATGAGGACTGTCTGGATCGCGGTGCCGAACGGACCCTGCAGGTCGGACAGGCTGCTGAGACAGCTGGTCCGGCCACCCTGTGCACGCAGCCAGCGCGATTCGAGCAGGGTCCAGCTACCATTAGGCGGCCGTGCCAGGCTCACTGTCAGGTCGAGCGATGGGAATTCCCATGCCTCGAAGCTGAGCTCATGAGCGACCCCGCTCCCGAAATCGGCAGCCGCGATGCACCGCGCGACCGGCGAGGTATCGGCGCCAGCGACAAGGGAGGAGCCGAGCCGAAACCAGACGCTCGCCGGACCCAGCCGGCCAAACCCGCCACTGACCGGCACAATCGTGAACTCGGCGGAAAAGCCCCCGGGCATGGATTGATGGCGGGCAACGTCGGGCGGCGGGCGCATGGGCAGGCTCGAATTGGGATCCACGCTCCGCACCCTAAGGCCACTCGCTGTCGCCAGCAGGACACCTCCCGCCAGAAGGTCGGCGGTGACGAGTTGCACCCTGCTGCCCTGTCGGCCTTCATCGATCTTGATGCGCAGAGGCGTCGAGATCGGGACCGGCCGCACCAGGTCGATCGTGAAGCGGGCGAGGTCCATCGGCACCTTGAGGGGAAGATCCTCCAGGGCTGCTGCGAGGAGGGCTGCGGGAGCGCCCCCGTGGCAGTGCGTCGCACTCCAAGGTCCTGCGGCGGCAGCGGTCGCCTCATAGAGGCCGCTGTTGAGGTGACGAAAAATCGAGCTATCGAGAACCATAGGCCGCCATTCGCCATAACACTGCTTCGGCAGGGCCCCTCCCGTCCAGTGGCGGTCTTGCCATGCAAGGAGGTATCCCCGCCATGCTGCCGGTAACCGTGCTTGCGCTGGAGGGAGCGCTCGCTTCCAGCGTCACCCTCACCATCGACGTGCTTGCAATGGCCAACCGGGCCTGTCTCAATGCAAGCCGTCCGGCAGCCTTTGCCGTCCAGCTACGAGGTTCGGGGGCGCATCTTTTCCGGCCCTTCCTTGCTTTTCCGGAAGCGGATCACGGCGCGCCCGAACTGATGATCGTTCCGGCCCAGGGCCTGTCCAAGGCCGAGAAGTATCATGAGCGGCTTTCCGAGCCCGACGCTCTGGACGGCCGGGCACTGATCGAAGCCGCCGGCGCTGGCGGAGCGCATGTCGCCGGTTCGTGCACGGGCACGCTGCTCGTTGCCGCCAGCGGCCTCCTGGATGGCCATCGAGCAACCACCGCGTGGTGGCTTGCTCCGGTCTTCAAGGAGATGTTCCCGAAGGTGCGCCTCGATACTGCAGAACTTGTGCTGACGGACGGGCGCTGCACGACAGCCGGCGCCGCAATGGCCCAGATGGACCTGATGGTGGGTATGGTGGCCCGCTATGCGGGCGCGCAGATCGCGGACCTGTGCGCCCGCAAGATGGTGCTCGACGAACGCCACTCCCAAACCCCCTACATGGCTATCGGACTGCTGGCCGCCTCCAGCGAGAGCGTCGCCAAGGCCGCTTCCTGGGCGAGGCATCGGCTGGGCGAGGACATAAGCGTGAAGGATCTGGCACGTGCAGTCGGGCAGTCTCCGCGAACCTTCGCCAGGCGGGTGACGGCCGCAACCGGCCTGTCGCCCATCCAGTTCCTTCAGCAGCTCCGGGTCGAACGCGCAGTCGAGCTTCTGGAGTCGACGACGCTCCCCTTCGAAGAGATCGCCTTTCGAGTCGGCTATGCGGATTCGTCGAGCCTCCGGGTCCTCATCCGCCGACGCTCCGGCCTCGGGCCGAAGGACCTGCGGGTCAGAGCCCGCGTCGCGGATGCCGCCTTGGCTCCGCGATCCTTCGGCGTGGTTCCACAAATGGAGACGAGGTCATGAACGCACTCGACCTGAGGGTTTTCGCCAACGACTGGATCGATGCCTTCAATGCGCACGATGTCGAGCGCATCATGTCTCATTATTCGGACGAGGTGGAACTCATCTCGCCACTTTACCTGCAGTTCACGCAGGGTCAAACCGACGAGCTTCGTGGCATCGCCGCGCTGCGGCGCTACTTTGAGACGGCGCTAAGCCGCTATCCGGAGCTGCGATTCACCCTCCTGGAGGTGGCAGAAGGCTCCCGCGGCCTCTGTATCCGCTATCATACGAACCTCGGCGATCGAGTTGCGATGGAATGCATCGAGCTCGACGGTGCCGGCAGGGCGACACGAATCCTCTGCCATTATGTCGCCTGAGGAGGCAGGGAGAGTCGCGTTGGAAGGCTATGAGTATTTCACGGTGGATGTCTTCACGAAGCGTCGCTTCGGAGGCAATCCCCTTGCTGTCTTCCCGGCGGCGGAAGGCATCGACGATGCCACGATGCAGGCGCTCGCCGCCGAGCTCAATTACAGCGAGACGAGTTTCGTCCTGCCTCCTGCCGATAAGCGCAACACGGCTCAGGTGCGGATCTTCAACCGCAGTGCGGAAATGCCATTCGCAGGCCATCCCAACGTCGGCACCGGCTACGTCCTTGCGCGCCATGGACTCGCACCGGGTTCAACGCTGTGCTTCGAGGAGCAGGCCGGTCTGGTCGAAGTGCGCGTTGCAGAAGAGGCTGGAGTGGTCATTGGCGCGGAGATCGACGCGCCGCAGCCACTGAGCCTGCTTGGGGAGCTGCCGGCGGAAGGGGTCGCGGCATGCCTCTCGCTTGAACCGGCACAGGTCCTGACAACCGGCCACCCCCCGCTCCGCGCGAGCACCGGGGTCGATTTCGTGTTTGTCGCCCTTGAGTCCGAGGCATTAACGAATGCTACGCCGGATCTGCTTGCGTTCCGCCGTCTCGCCCTAAGCTGGCCGGCATTCGAGGGGCGGCTCTCGATCTTCGCATACGCGCGAAACGGGAACGACGTACGAGCACGCATGTTTGCGCCGCTTGCGGGAACCTGGGAGGATCCGGCGACTGGCAGTGCAAACGCCACCCTCGCGGCGCTCCGGCTCCATCTCTCCGGGGCAAGTTCGGTGGCATATTCCTCGACGCAGGGGGTGGAGATGGGGCGGAAGAGCCACCTCTCGCTTCGCGCGTGGCGCTCGGAGGATGGGGTGCGCGCCAGCGTCGGTGGACGATGCGTCGATGTGTTCCGAGGTTCAGTCATCATCTGACCGGATCGTAGATCCCGTGTGCTACTCCCGACTGTTCCAATCAGCTGCCCTGCCGCCGGCGGCGCGCGAAAGCCCGATCGCTTTCAAGAAAGCTCGCGAGCATCGCCGGCACGATTTCGTGAGTCGGCTCGGGCTGCCCGTAGGCCTCATGGTAGAGCGTCGCATAGTCGGTCAGCGCGCGGTTCAACTCCGGCGAGATGCTGATCGTGATCCTCACCGGCGTCCGGTCCGGCAGCTTCGGCAGTTTGAGCTCGGGAATCGTCAGCCTTTCCAAGGTGGCAGGACAAGGTCCTTGTGGATGACCGCTCGAAGCGGCCAGCCGGGGCGGACAGTGAGAGTCGGCTGCACGTCGAGATTGCGGGCGGTGATCCGATCGCCGGCTCGGGCGGCATTCTGCTGCGTCGCCTCGCGAACCGCCCGGAGGAGGTCGCTCTCGCCATTTCCCAGGCTGAGTTCGGTTCCAACACCGAGAAGCGTAGACAGAGCGATGCCCTTGAGCAGGCTCCAGGTGTGGAAGTCCACCCGGTCCTCGACCCCGGCATAGCCCGAAAGGTCGGTCGCGGGCCCGTTGTCGAGGTCGATTGAAGATCCGTCCGGGAAGACGATCCGCTGCCAGACAAGCAGGGCGCGGCGCTGTCCGAAGGCGACCTGTTTGTCATAGCTTCCGATAAGCCGCGAGCCCTGTGGGACCAGCACGGTCCGGCCGGTGGCGCTGTCGCGGACATTCTCGCTCACCTGCGCGACGACCATCCCGGGAAGGTCCGAGTTGAGCCCGGTGATGAGGCTCGCCGGGATGACCGTCCCCGCGCTCAGGGTCCGGGGTGAGCGAGCAGGGCGCAGCCCGGCCCGAACCGGGCTGCCGCGCTGCGCCGCCGCGAGCTCCGCCGCCGGCTTTGCGTCCGGGACCGCCCCGGTGAGTTTCGTGCTCGCTGCTCTGCCGTCCGCTGTGCGCGCCGCCGACTGCGGCGCCGGATTCGGGTCGGGCGGGGTTGGTGTACGCGAGCTGGACGATCACTGGGAGGAGCGCGCGGCCACCCTTTCGGCCAGCAGCCGCTGGCGCTCCGTTTCCGCCGCCGTTCGCACCCGCTCCGCGCCAGCATCCGACGAGCCCCTGCCTGAATTCTCGCGGCCCGCCTCAAGTTCGCGCTGATGCTCGAGGATCGGCCGCCCGAGGTCTCCGGGCAGCGGCGGACCGAGCCGGGGAACGTCCCCATATGTCGCTGGAGCGTTGGCAAGCGCATCGGGCGCTGCTTTCCCCAGAGGCTCTCCCCTTTCATCGCCGGCTGCGAGCCGGAAGCTCGGCGGCTCGAGAGCAAGCCAGGTGACCGCCACGAGGCAGGCCGAGACCAGCCCGGCAATCCCGATGACGAGACCGCGCCGGAACCGGACCACCGGCCGCGGGGTCCCTCTGAGGACGAGCGTCTCCGGATCGATCTTCGAAGGCGCCGCGGGCGTTTCGGGCGTGGGAGCCGTGTCGTCGTTCACGACGCCCTCCCCCGCCGGCGCGTGCCGGCCGGCGAACCGCCGTCGCGGACGATGCGGACCTTCTGCTGCTTCTTCTCGCCAAGGCGCAGCTCCGCCGAACCGAAAAGTCGGTCAACGACATAATAGGCCCCGCGCATGCGGTAGTTCACCAGCTCGATCTTTCCGCTGTCGCCGAGAACGAACAGGGGCGGCGCTTCCCCTCGCCCGATCGTCTCGGGAAACTGGATGAAGACCTGCCGGCCGTCGTCGAAGGCGCGGAGCGGCCGCCAGGGCGGCCGGTCGCCGCTGATCGAATGGCCGAAGTTGAGCCGCTCCATCGCCACTTCCTCGACGAAGGGCATGGCAGCCTCGGCGGCCGCGTCAGACCGCCGAAGTGCGAGCAGCGCATCTTCCGGGTAGGTCCAGGAGATGCCTGCCATGGAATCGCGCGCATTGCTCTCGAGCTGGAGATGGTAGACGCGCCGGTCGGTGCTCACGACGAGGTTGGTCCTGAGCCCGGGTGCGGACGGCTTCACCAGGATGTGCGCCCGGCGCGTGGCGCCCGAACCGCTGGTGGTGTCGCCGATCACCCAGCGCACGGTATCACCCGCAGCGACGGAGATCAGAGCCTCGCCGGGCTGAAGGGCGATGTCGCTGACCCGCTCCGGCGCCGCGTAGAGGCGGTAGAGCGCCCCTTCAGTCCAAGGATAGACCTGCACCGCGTTGACGTAGTCGCGGCGGCTGGGCTCGCGTACGGCGGCGCGGTTCGCCGCCTCCACCCGCGAGGCTGCCGACGTTTTCCCCGTCCTGTCCCCCGCCTCGGCCGCGGAGGCGCCAAGGAGGAGCAGACAGGTGGCTGCAGTGCATAGGGGCCGGTTCATCGGGAGGACCTTTCAACGGGAGGAAGAGCATCTGCCGCGGGCCCGCCGAGGTCCGGGTCAAGCGGAGACCCGAGCGGCAGCGAACGCGAAGGCGGGGCGGAAGGCAGCTCCGGCGGTCCCCGAGGCGCCGCGGGCGCCGGAACCTCGATCTCACGTGCCCAGTCGACCGCATCGACATAGACGCCGAGCGGGTTCCGGCGCAGCGTCTCTGCGCTTGTCGGAGGGCGCATGACGATGGAGAGGATTGCCGTCCAGCGGGAGGTGCCGGAAAGGCTGCCTCGCTCATATTCGCTCTCGGTCCATTTGACCTGGAAGGAGCGCTCCGAAGCGCGGACGACGCTCGTCACCTGCACCGAGACGGTCCGGCGGCCGACCTCCGCGAAAGGCATGGCCGCACGAGCATGGTCGCCGAGGAACAATGCTCCGCGCGCGGTCGCGAAGTCATAGGCGGAGAGCCAGTTCTGCCGCATAAGCACCGGGTCCAGCGAGACCGAGCGGACGTTCGCGATGAAGCGGCCGAGATGCCACGCAATCTGCGGGTAGGTCGGCCGGTACGCCTCGTCTGCAGGAGCCACCGCCCTCGCCTCTCAGGCGGTCCACCTCGACCACATAGGGCACGACCCGGCCCTGCATCGACTGCCAGAGCAGACCGCCGGAGAGGCCGGTGGAAAGGAGGAGGCCGCCGAAGGCCATCAGCCGCCAGTTGCGCGCCTGGACGCGCGCGGAGCCGATCCGCTCGTCCCAGACCTGCCCCGCACGCTGGTAGGGCGTCTCCGGCTCGGGCGTCCGCCCGTAGCGCTGAACCGCACGCCTGAACTTCATGTCAGTCCTCTCTTTCCTTGATGTCGGGGGTGGCGCCGGCGCCGCCGCGGTCGCCCTCGCGGACAGTCTGGAGCGCCATGTGCCGGCGATGGCGGCTCGTCTGCTCGGCGCGCAGCTGCCGCGCCCATTGCGGCGCTGCATCCGCCGCACCCGCCCGCGCACCACTCCCACTGCCGCCGCTCCTCGTGGCGCCGGCAAGGAAAGCGGCGCGCTGACCGCTTTCGGCCGCCGCCGCGATGCCGCCGACGCTCCTGAGCTTGTCGCGCGCTGCGGCGGCGCCCGCCGATGCCATGCCGCCGAGGCCGGCGGAGACGCTCGATGAACCCGATGTCTCCTGGCCCAGCCGGTAGGCGGTCGAAGCGGCGCTTCCCATCGAGGTGCCGGCTCGGATCGCGCCCAGGCCCGCGCCCCCGAGGGCGCGCGCGCCGCCGATCGCGGCGCCGCCGCCCAGTGCGACGGTCCCGGCGGCGGCTGCAGCCGTGCCGACCGCCGCTCCCGCGCCGAGCTGCGGCGCCCCGGCAACAAGGCCGGAGGCGATCCCGGGACCGAAGATGCCGAGCCCGAACAAGGCAAGGCTCGCAAGCACGAGGCTCATCGCCTGCCCGATCTCGGGTTCCTGCCCGTTGAGGGCGCCGACGAAGTCCTCAAAGAAGCCGGAGCCGATGCCGACGATGACGGCAAGAACCATGACCTTGATGCCGGACGAGATGACGTTGCCGAGCACGCGCTCGGCCAGAAAGCTGGTGCGGCCCCAGAGCGCGAAGGGCACCAGCACGAAGCCGGCGAGCGCCGTCAGCTTGAACTCGAGGATCGTGATGAAGAGCTGGATCGCCAGCACGAAGAAGGCGACGATCACGAACAGCCAGCGATCAGCAGGATGATGATCGTCAGGAAATTGTCGAAGAAGCTGGTGAAGCCCATCATCTCGCTGGCCTGATCGAGCAGAGGCCAGGCCGCTTCGAAACCGGTGCCGGCGAGGTGCCCCGGACGCAGGAGATCGTCGGCGCTCATCGTGCCGCCGCCCGCGGTAATGCCGAGGCCCGCAAAGGAGCGGAAGATGATGTCGGCCAGCGTTGAGAAATTGCCGAGGATCAGCGCGAACGCGCCGACATAGAGGATCTTCCTGAGGAAGCGGCCGATGACGTCGTCCTCGCCGCCCATCGCCCAGAACAGGCCGGCAAGCGTGATGTCGATGCCGACGAGAACCGTCGTCAGGAAGGCGACGTCCCCGCCCAGCAGGCCGAAGCCGCTGTCGATATACTGGATGAACGCCGCCATGAAGCGGTCGATCACGTTGAGGTCGCCCATCGAAGATCGTCCAGATCGGTATGGAAGAGATGCCGCGGGGCCCCCTCAGGGGGGACATGGAAGCCCCGCGGCGGGCGCCGGCGCGGTTCGCCGCCGCCCATCCGGTGTCGCGCCTATCGGGGGGAGTAGGCGCGGCCGGATCCGAGGAAGCGGCGAGCTGCCGCGCGAGCGTCGTGCTCGGCCTGCGCGCGGCGGGCCCGCTCAAAGCCCTGGCTCCTGAACTCCGAGGCCATCAAAGTCTGGAGCTGGAACTGCTGCTTGAGGCCAAGCGCGAGTAGCTGGTTGGTCGCCTGGGCGGCCTGGAGACTGCCGACCGCGCTTTGGCTCCGCTCCGCGAGCTCGGCCAGCACGGCCGCATCCTCCCGGACATTCTCCACGACCTGCGCCTGAACGGCCATGCTGTGCCGGAAGCCCTCCAGAGCTCCGTCGAGCCGGGCCCGCGCCGCAGCGATGCGCCGGTCCGACCTCAGCGCCTCGCCCGCCGCGCCCGGGAACATCGCCCGGAACCGCCGGTCAAGCTGATCCGCCCTGAAGTCGATCGCCTGCGCCTCGCTCATCAGACCGTCGATCCGCTGGAGAGCGCCCTTCACCCGCTCCAGCTGGGGAAAGTCGATCCGCTCGAGGTTCCTGCCCATGTTCCGGAGCATCGCCGCTTCGTTCTGGAGCGACTGGATCTGGTTGTTGACCTGCTCGAGCGCGCGCGCCGCCTGAAGGAGGTTCTGCGCATAATTGGTCGGATCGAACACCGGCAGGGATGCGGAAGCGGGGGCCGCCGGCAACACGACCGAGCCGGCGGTGACACAGCTTGCCGCCATGGTGAGCGCGAGCGCATGTGAAGTTCGTTTCATGTCGGGTCTCCTTCAGGGGTGGTGGGTTCCGGGAAGTCGTCGAGCGCCGCAGCGGCCCAGGCGAGATCCCGAGCTCCGAGGAAGCGGCGCGCGAAATCTGCCGGGCCGTGCTCGGCGAGGATCGCGTCGATAAGCCGCTGCGCGGCGGGATCCGAAGCACCGCAGAAGGCGAGCCCGATCCGGCCGAGACCGAGATCGAAAAGCCGGTTGCCGCGCCGGGACTGGAGGTAATAGTCGCGCTTGGGCGTGGCGCGCGCGACCAGCTCGACCTGTCGCTCGTTGAGGCCGAAGCTCTCATAGGCGGCGCGCGCCTGCGGCTCGATCGCCCGGTCATTGGGAAGGAAGATGCGCTGCGGACAGCTCTCGATGACTGCCGGCGCGATGCTGCTCTCCGAGATGTCCGCCAGGGACTGCGTGGCGAACACGACCGCCACATTCTTCTTGCGGAGGACCTTCAACCATTCGCGGATGCGCGCGGCGAACAGGTGATTGTCGAGGAACAGCCAGGCCTCGTCGAGGACGAGGAGGGTCGGCGACCCGTCGAACCGCTCCTCCAGGCGGTGGAAGAGATAGGTGAGCACCGGCAGGACGGCGCTCCCCTGCCCCATCAGGGTCTCGGTCTCGAAGCATTGCATGTCGTCGATCGCCAGCCGGTCCTCCGCGGCGTCCAGCAGCGCTCCGAAGGGTCCTTCCAGGGTGTAGGGAAGGAGCGCCGCCCGGAGCGCGTTGGACTGGAGGAGCAGCGACAGGCCCGTGAGCGTCCGCTCTTCAGCGGGCGCGCTGGCAAGGCTGAGGAGTGCGGTCCACACCGCGTCCTTGACCTCGGGCGTGACCCGCACCTTCTCATGCTCGAGGAGAGCGGCGATCCATTCGGCCGCCCAACTCCTCTGCCCCGTCTCATCGACCCGCCGGAGCGGCTGGAAGGCGAGCGCGCCCTCCCCTGCCCCGCCCCCGCCGAGAGCGTGGTGAGTGCCGCCGCAGGCGAGCACGGCCGCGCGCGCGGACCAGCCCTTGTCGAACATGTAGATGCGCGCGCTCGGATAGCGGCGGAACTGCATTGCCAGCAGCGCCAGCAGCACCGACTTTCCGGCGCCCGTGGGCCCGAGGACGAGCATGTGCCCGACATCGCCGACATGCGTCGACAGCCGGAATGGTGTCGATCCGCTCGTCCGGGCGAACAGCAAGGGCGGCCCGTCCAGATGCTCGTTCCGCACCGGACCAGCCCATACCGAGGACAAGGGCATCAGGTGCGCCAGGTTCAATGTGTGGACGAGCGGCTGCCGCACATTCGCGTAGACGTGCCCGGGAAGGCTCGATAGCCATGCTTCGACCGCATTCAGACGCTCGCGCCTTGCCGTGAAGCCGAGCCCGTTCACCACCCGCTCGACCGCGCGGACCTTCTCGTCGGCGGAGGCTGCCGTTGCGCCCGTCACGGTGATCGTCGCCGTCAGGTAGCCGAAGGCGACATAGTCCTGCCCGAGCGCCTGCAGGGCGAGGTCGGCGTCGACGACCTTGTTGTCGGCGTCGCTGTCGGTGAGCTGGACCGGCTGGTTGTAGATGACCTCGCGCAGCAGCGCGGTCACCGACTTCCTCTTGTTGAACCACTGGCGCCTCAGTTTCGTGAGGGCGTGCGCGGCATCGGTCCTGTCGAGCGCGATGAAGCGCGTCACCCAGCGATAGGCGAAATCCTGATGATTGAGCGCGTCGAGGATCCCGGGCCGGCTCATGCCCGGAAAGCCGAGCAGGGTCACGGTGCGAAGGTGCCGGTCACCCACCATCGGCTCGAGGCCGCCGGTGAGCGGCGTGTCGGCGAGGATCGCGTCGAGATAGACCGGCGTCTCCGGGACGGCGACGGTATGGCGCTTTTCCGACACCGCGTTGTGGAGGAAGGTCAGCGTCTCTGCGTGGCCGAGCGCCCGCACCTCGGGCATGAAGCCCGAGAAAAGGTCGAGCGCGCGGTCGGTCTCCGCCACGAACGAAGCGAGCGCCTCGCGCCAGTCCCGTCCCTTCGCGTGGCCACCGCGCTCAACCAGTGCGCGCTCCGGGCCCGCCTGGCTGTCCGCCGGCGGCAGCCACAGCAGGGTCAGATGATAGCGGCTCTCGAAATGATCCCGTTGGCCTTCGAACCCCGCCTGCCGCTCCTTGTCCACGAGCCAGGAGGCGGCGTCCGGGAAGCGGCTTTCCGCATAACCCAGCGCCTCCACCCGCTCGGCTTCGAAGAACAGGGCCCAGCCCGAGCCGAACCGGCGAAGGACATTGTTGACCCGCGCCGCCGTCGAGACCAGCTCGGCCTCGGTCGCGCTCTCGAGGTCGGGGCCGCAGAACCGGAAGGTGCGCTGGAAGCTCCCGTCCTTGTTCAGGACCACCCCCGGAGCGACCAGCGCCGCCCAGGGAAGATGATCGGTGAGCCGGTCGGCACGACTCCGATACTCGCCAAGCTTCAGCATGAGAGATGCCCCCGCTGACGCAGGTGACGGACCAGCACCGGCGCGAAATCGGGATCGCGCCTTGCCGCGAATACCGCGAGGCTATGGCCCAGCGCCCAGACGGCGAGGCCCGCGATCCACTGCTGGAGGCCAAGCCCCAGGGCAGCGGCGAGGGTGCCGTTCAGGATCGCAACGCCGCGCGGTGCCCCGCCGAGGAGAATGGGCTCGACGAGGGCGCGGTGGAGCGGCGCCTCGTAACCCTCTAAATGCGCGTTGCCGCCCGTCATGCGATCAGCGCTCCGCCGCCGAAGCTGAAGAAGGGGAGGAAGAAGGACGAAGCGGCGAAGGCGATGGAGAGGCCGAAGATGATCTGGATGAGCTTGCGAAAGCCCCCAGCCGTCTCGCCGAAGGCGAGCGTAAGGCCGGTGGTGATGATGATGATCACCGCTACGATCTTCGCGACCGGCCCCTGGACCGACTCCAGCACCTTCTGAAGCGGCTCCTCCCATGGCATCCCGGAGCCCGCTGCCTGTGCCTGCGCCGCCACGAGGAGGCCCAGACCGGCGGCGAACAGCGGCCGCGCCCGGCGCGGAATGCAGACGGGTGTGAAGCGCATCAGAGTGTCTCCTTGGAGTGGTGGTCGGGATCGTCCGGGGCGAGGACGGCCGTCGAATAGTCTCCGGCATCGTCCAGCCCGGCGACGCTGAGGATCGTGTCGAGCCGGCGGGCGGAGCCACGGCCGGAGATGAAGAGCACGAGGTCGATCGCCTCGGCGACCAGCCGGCGCGGCACCGTGACGACCGCCTCCTGGATGAGCTGCTCGAGCCGGTAGAGCGCGCTGAGCGCGCTGTTCGCGTGGACCGTGGCGATCCCGCCCGGATGCCCGGTATTCCAGGCCTTCAGCATGTCGAGTGCCTCGCCGCCGCGGACTTCGCCCACGATGATCCGGTCCGGCCTGAGGCGTAGCGTCGAGCGCACGAGGTCCGCCATTGTGACCACGCCCGGGCGGGTTCTAAGCGCCACCGTGTCGGGCGCGGCCGACTGGAGCTCGCGGGTGTCCTCGATGAGGATGACGCGCTCGCCCAGGGCCGCCACTTCGGCGAGCAGCGCGTTGGCGAGGGTTGTCTTGCCCGAGCTGGTGCCGCCCGCGATCAGTATGTTGCGGCGGCCGGAGGCGGCGAGGCTGAGCAGGCGCGCCGCCTCGGCGCTCATGACGCCGTCGCGGACATAGTCGAGCAGGGTATAGATCCGCGCGGCGGGCTTGCGGATCGAGAAGCAGGGCCCGGGCGCAACCGGCGGCAGGACACCCTCGAAGCGCTCGCCCGCCAGCCCGTCGCCGCGGGCCGGGAGCTCCGCGCTGACGATCGGTGAGCCGGCATGCACCTCATGGCGGGCCTGGCTGGCGACGAGGCGTATGATTGGCTCCACCTGCGCCGGCTCAAGCATCCGGCCGGTTTCCGTCCTCCCCTCCCCCAGACGGTCGAGCCGGATCAGGCCGTCGGGATTGACCATCACCTCGACCACCAGCGGATCCGCAAGCGCATCGGCGATGGCCGGGCCCATGGCGGTGCGCAGCATCGCACGGCGGCGCTCGGCGGCTTCATCGACGCTCATGCGATCGACATCCGTGCTCGGACCGCAGTCCGGTGAAGGCGCGCAGGCAAGCTGCGGGGATCATTGCCGGAGCAGCGGACGATCCGCCGGAGGCGCTCGGCGTGGAGTGCGAATGAGCGCCTGAACTTCGCGTGGCCGCCGAGGCGACGGCCGGTATGTGTCAAACTCATTCGCTCTTGCTCCCCCACGCAGCATTCCGCCGGGAGACAGAGGGATGGGTCATGGCCGCGAGTCGGCTCTACGACCTCTCCGACGCACGAACGTCCGTTTCACGGCACGCGCTTCCCGCCCTCGGCAGAAGCCGGAAAAACCTTGCCGAAATGGCGTCGACCGGCTGCGCGTTGACCTCCCGTGAGGGCTCAGCGGGTTTGAGATGCCGGCCGGGATAAGCGGCCGCCGAACTTGATCGTATCCCCGGGAGCGCCGTTCCCGTCGGAGTGGTCGTGCCCTCGGGCGCTGCTTCGGATTGCCGGCAGATGGCGAGCGGGTTTGCCCATCTTGCCAGCGGCACCGGAAGTAAGCAGTCTTGCGTAAAAGGCGGGGATGACATGCTGGCAAGACTGGAAGAAACCTATCTGAACGTTCTGCGTGTCGCCATTGTGGTGGTTGCCGGATTGGCCCTTCTCGCAGCCGCTTCCGCGCTCGCCGCCGGCATCTTCAACGGAAGCAAAAGCCTGCTTTCGTCGACCTTGGATGCAGAAGCGGGTCGCCTTGCCGAGTTCGTGGCTGAGAAGAAGCTGGCGGCCGAAGTGGCTGGCGACGTGCCGGCGGGTACGGGGCCTGAGCAGACCAGGGCCACGATGGCGGTGAGCCCCTCAATCGAACAGGCAGCCGCGAGCTTCGCTCAATACCTTAATCGGCGGGATCGGCGCACCATAACCAGGGACGAGCTGGTGCAGCAGTTGAACGAGCTCTGGCTCACGGTTCCCGATGGGCATCAGCACTCTTATGACAAGGCGGTCCTTGACCTCGCGGGTGAGTTGGCAGGGTCGACGGGTCGACCTCTCTCCCGGGATCGGGTCCTGGAACTCCTTCAGTGGCATCATCAATCATTCGTCGGCCGGCTGGGGCAGCTCGAACAGGAGCGGGCCGCTGCCTCCGCAAGCGCATGGATGTGGATAGAGCGGGCGGCCCAGGCTTTCCTCCTCTTCATCGCCATTGCCTTTTATTTCCTGTTCGTGCGCGTCGAGCGCCACCTGAGGCTGGTTCGAACGCAACCTGCGGAACCCGCAGCTGCTTCGCTGAACGATCCCGGCGCGGCTGGCTGAATGTCGCCTCGCGTCGCACTTTCCGCGCTCCTTCTCGCCTGCGCCGCGTGCGACCAGGCTCCCCAGGCGGTGGACACAACCCTCCCCTCGGAAGAGCCGGCGAAGTCGAAAGCACCTCCTAAGCCAGTGGGTAACCCGAAGCCGGCTTCGCAAGACCAGGCAGATACGTTCCCCTGCATGGGCGCCACGTGCCAGATCTTGGTTCCGCACGGCTGGGCGGGCATCCGTGCGGGCATGAGCGTGACTGCTGCGATGCGCGCGTCGGGCTTCTCGCTCCGGCGCCCCGGCCATTATGACGAGGCCTTCGCGGACGAGCCCGACCAACTGAAGGCCTGCAATATCTACGAACTCGACGGAGCTCCCGACAATCTGTCCGTGTTCGTGGAAAATGGGATCATAACTTCGATCGGTGTGGGAACCGGAGAAGGTGACGGCGAAGGGCGGGCTCCCCGCTTCGTCACCGACCGGGGAGTCGGCCTCGGTGATCCGGAAGCGGCGGTCAGGCGCGCTTATCCCAAACTGCACGAGGAGCCGGACATATACTCGGAACCGCCCGACAAGAAGCTCTTCTACAAGGCGCCCGGCGGCAACGGCATCAAGTTCAGCATCAACGACGGACGCGTCAGCGCAATAGGTGTAGGCGGTGCGAGCATCCAGTACGTGGAAGGCTGCCTGTGACCGGTGGGCGAGTCCCTGCGCTGCCGTTTGTTTCTGCCAGGGCCCGCCTTGAAGCAATCATCGCCTTCTCGATCATGCTCGCCGCCTGCGATGGCGGAAAAGACGCGGCGCCGGTGGACACGACCATCGCGGAACCTGCTCCTGCGCAACTCTCAGGCGAACTCAGCTACCCGAGCGATTATCTTCCTCAAGACCTGCGGGTCTGCGCCGAGCTCCTTTCCTCCGGCGCCTTGAGCTGCAACGCCAGGTTCCATGACAGCAAAGGGAAGCGGACCTATCGCCTCGAGGTGCCGGCCGGCCGTTACCATGTTTATGCGACCACCTCGGAAATGCCGGGATACAAGGCTTATTATACCGAAGCCGTTCTCTGCGGCCTCAGCGTGGAATGCACATCCCATCTGCCGGTGCCTCTGGAGCTCAGGCCCGGGCAGGTCAGGAACGGGATCGACCCGGGGGATTGGTACAATCTCGATTGACACCTGCCGGTCGGCCTTGCGACCGGCCGAACCAGGCCAATGCATTTAGCGGGCCGTGCCCGAGCGCCTCAGAAGCTAGGCACCAGGTCATCGCCGCGACCCGATCCTTCATTGACGGCATGAGCGGCGAGCACCGGCGCCAGCGGGCGGAGCGGTCCGGCGAAGCCGGCACCGTGGAGGTCGTCGTCGACCGGCTCGAGCAGCTCGAGCTGCTCGGGCGCCGGTGGCCTCGGGCGGCGCCGGGAAGGCAGAGCCGGCTGGCGCGCCTGCTGAAGGCCGCCTTCGCTGCCGGCTTCGCCTCCGCCGGCGGGCGCCGCCGGTCCGGAGCAGACGAACCCGACCCAGTCGTGAGGGCGCGGCGGCGGCGCGTCCACCGTGTCGGGCGCAATGGCGGGCGCGGGCAGCAGGCGCGGCGCGAAGTTCCGTTCCTCATAGTAACGAAGCTTGTTCGCGCGAATGGGCGGAAGCCCGGAGACGAGGACAAGCTCGTCGGCCGGCGGAAGCTGCATCACCTCGCCCGGGGTCAGGAGCGGGCGCGCCGTCTCCTGGCGGCTGACCATGACATGGGCGAGCCAGGGCGCCAGCCGGTGCCCGGCATAGTTGCGCATCGCGCGTTGCTCGGTCGCCGTGCCCAGCGCATCCGAGATGCGCTTCGCCGTCCGCTCATCGTTGGTCGCGAAGGCGATGCGGACGTGGCAGTTGTCAAGAATGGCGTTGTTCTCGCCATAGGCCTTGACGATCTGGTTCAATGACTGGGCGATCAGGAAGGCGCGGACGCCGTAGCCGGCCATGAAGGCAAGCGCGGTCTCGAAAAAGTCGAGCCGGCCGAGGGCGGGGAACTCGTCCAGCATCATGAGGAGCTGGCGCCTAGCCGTCCGTTCGTCCTGCAGCCGCTCGGTGAGGCGGCGGCCGATCTGGTTGAGGATGAGCCGGACGAGCGGCTTTGTCCGGGAGATGTCCGACGGCGGTACCACCAGGTACAACGACACCGGCCGCTCCGCTTCCAGAAGGTCGGCAATACGCCAGTCGCAGGCGGACGTGACCCGCGCCACGGTGGGATCCCGGTAGAGCCCCAGAAAGGACATGGCGTTCGAGAGCACGCCCGATCGCTCGTTCTCGGACTTGTTGAGGAGCTCCCGCGCGGCCGAGGCGACGACGGGATGGACCCGCGGAGCCTTGGGCGGTCCGAGATGGCTTGTGGTCATCATTACGCGGAGGGTGGCGACGAAGCTCCGCTCCGGGTCCGACAGGAAGGCGGCCACCCGCGCGAGGGTCTTCTCCTCCTCGGCGTAGAGGATGTGGAGAATGGCGCCGACGAGCAAAGAGTGGCTCGTCTTCTCCCAATGGTTGCGCCGCTCGAGCCCGCCTTCGGGGTCGACGAGGATGTCCGCTATATTCTGGACGTCGCGCACCTCATGCTCGCCGAGCGACCAAGGCCGGTAGAGCGGAATGCCGCGCAGCTCGAACCACGGACGGCCGAGCTCCGGCTGATAGGCCAGCATCGCCGCCGCCCATTGCGTGGCCCCCCAGACACCCAGCGCGATGATCGCGAACACGATCAGGAT
>NZ_DASVUE010000043.1:0-8598 GCF_036387215.1 Allosphingosinicella sp.
TGCATCGGCGGCGGGGAAGCCACTGCAATGGCCGTGGAGCTGATCGACTAGGACCGTCGCGCCCGCTTAAGCCGATCTTCACCGACGTCGGCTATCCGCCCTCCTGTATGCGGGAGGGCGAGGAATGCAGGCGGAACTGACGGCATCTACGGCCGGCGAGCTCCCGGCGGGCGAGGACCGCTGGTCGCTCGTGCTGGACGTTGCGGAGCGGCTCTTTCTGCTCCTTCTCGGCGGCTGGATGGTCTACCGCTTCGTCCCGGCGATCGGCTCCAATCCGTTCGCGGTGCTCGTCGTGACGGCCGAGATGCTGATCGTCGTCTTTGCCCTCATCAGGCGGACGGGACAGGCATCGAACACCCTCAGGGCGTGGACGGTGGCGATCATCGGCACCTGCCTCCCGCTGATGGTGAACCCGACGGGGCTCCAGCTGATCCCGCTACCTGCAGCGGGTTTCCTGATGATGCTCGGTCTGCTCGTCAACATCGGGGCGAAGCTGGCCCTCTCCCGAAGCTTCGGCATCGTCGCAGCCAATCGCGGCGTCCGGCGCATCGGCCCTTATCGCCTCGTCCGGCACCCGATGTATTTCGGCTACCTGATCACGCACGTGGGGTTCTTCCTCATGTGCTGCTCGATCTGGAACGCGATCGTCTACGGGGCCTGCTGGCTGTCGATGCTCCTGCGCATCGAACTCGAGGAAGCCGTCCTCAGCGAAGACGAAGAGTATTGCAGCTACCGCGGCGCCGTGAAGTACAAGCTTATTCCCTTCGTCTGGTGAGAGGCTTCTAGCCCAGCCGTCGGTCCCGCGTTGCGCCGATGCGGAGGCGGAGGGCGTTCAGCTTGATGAACCCGGCAGCGTCGCGCTGGTCGTAGGAGCTTGATCCCTCCTCGAATGTGACGAGATCCTGATCGTAGAGCGCGGCGGGGCTTTCGCGGCCGATCACCGTGGCATTGCCCTTGTAGAGCTTCATCCGGATGCGGCCGCTGACATGCTCCTGGCTCTTGTCGATCAGCGCCTGCAGCATCTCCCGCTCGGGCGAGAACCAGAAGCCGTTATAGATGATGCTCGCATAGCGCGGCATGATCTCGTCCTTCAGATGCATCGCGCCGCGATCGAGCGTGATCGATTCGATACCTCGGTGGGCTTGAAGGAGGATCGTGCCGCCGGGCGTCTCGTAGACGCCGCGCGACTTCATCCCGACGAACCGGTTTTCAACGAGGTCGAGGCGGCCGATGCCATTGTCGTGCCCGAGCTGGTTGAGCCGCGTGAGCAAAGCCGCGGGCGACAGCCGCTCCCCGTCGAGCGCGACGGGATCGCCGCGCTCGAAGTCGATCTCGACAATCGTCGGCTTGTCCGGCGCTTCCTCCGGCGAGATGGTGCGCTGGTGCACATATTCGGGCGCTTCGACCGCGGGGTCCTCGAGCACCTTTCCTTCCGATGAGGAGTGGAGGAGGTTGGCGTCGATCGAGAAGGGCGCCTCGCCCCTCTTGTCCTTCGAGATCGGAATCTGGTGCTTCTCGGCGAAGTCGATCAGCTGCTCGCGGCTCGCGAAATCCCATTCGCGCCAGGGAGCGATGACGCGGATGTCCGGCTCCAGCGCATAATAACCGAGTTCGAAGCGGACCTGATCGTTCCCCTTGCCCGTCGCTCCGTGGCAGACCGCGTCGGCGCCGACCGCACGTGCGATCTCGATCTGGCGCTTGGCGATCAGCGGCCGTGCGATCGATGTGCCGAGCAGATACTGCCCTTCATAGACCGTGTTCGCCCGGAACATGGGGAAGACGAAGTCGCGGACGAACTCCTCGCGCAGATCCTCGACGAAGATGTTCTCCGGCCGGATGCCGAGCAGCTCCGCCTTGCGCCGCGCTGGCTCCACTTCCTCGCCCTGGCCGAGATCGGCGGTGAAGGTCACCACCTCCGCCCGATATGCGGTCTGGAGCCATCTCAGGATGATCGACGTGTCGAGCCCGCCCGAATAAGCGAGCACGACCTTGCGCGGTGCCTGGTTTGCCATTGCTACCTCTAAGGATTGTACCTGTGGGGGGTCACGGATTGACGCCGAGCATCCACGCCATCGCGCCACGGGCGCTGTGCATGCGGTTCTCCGCCTGCCGCCAGACTGCGGAGCGGGGGCCGTCCATCACTTCGTCCGTGACTTCCTCGCCGCGCCGGGCGGGGAGGCAGTGGAGGAACCAGGCGTCTGACGAGCGGGACATGAGATCCGCGCTTACCTGATAGTTGGAAAAGGCCCTCAGCCGCTCTTCGGTCTCGTCATCCTGGCCCATCGAGACCCAGACGTCGGTGTAGACGATCTGGGCACCTTCGACGGCTTCGGCGGGATCGACGACCTGGCGAATGCCCTCGGGCGCCTCAGTGAAGCCATAGCCTTCGGGGCTCGCCACAATGAGCTCGGCACCGAGCAGAGAGCAGCCCTCGGCAAGCGAACGCGCCACATTGTTGTAATCGCCGACATAGGCGATGCGGACGCCCTCGATGCGGCCGAAAAGCTGCTTCACGGTCAGGAGATCGGCAAGCGCCTGGAGCGGGTGATCGCTGTCCGAGAGCATGTTGAGGACGGGCGTGTCGACCGCCGCCGCCATCTGCTCCAGGAGCCTGTGGTCCTTCACGCGCGCGGCGATGATCGAATGGTAGCAGGCAAGGGTGCGGGCAACGTCCTCGGGCGTTTCGCGGGTGCCAAGGCCGACCTCGTCCCGCTGGATGTAGACCGGGTGGGCGCCGAGCTGGACCGCCGCCATCTCCATGGAATTCCGGGTGCGGGCGGAGGGCTTCTCGAAGTAGAGCGCGACGCCCCTTCCCTGCAGCGGAAGGCGCGAATGCTGGCGCTCGGAAAGGGCAAGGATCTGCTCCAGCGCCTCGCGGCCGAGGTCGCGGATCGTGAGGAGATGGCTCACCAGTTCGCCTCCCTCTTCACCATGGTCCCGATCCCCTCGTCGGTGAGAATCTCGACCAGCAGCGAATGAGCGACGCGCCCGTCAATGATGTGCGCCGATCCGACGCCGCCATCGACGGCGTCCGCGCAGGCCCGAAGCTTGGGGATCATGCCCGCCGATACGCTTTCGTGCTGGATCCGCTCGCGGAGCTCGGCGGAGGTGAGGCGCGGGACGAGCGATGCTTCGTCGTTCACGTCCCCCAGCAGGCCCGGCGCTGCGGTGAGGTAGACGATCTTCTCCGCCGCCATCGCGACCGCGATCGCGCGCGCGGCTTCGTCGGCGTTGATGTTGTAAGGTTGGCCGTGGGCGTCGGCACCGATGGTGGAGACCACCGGCGTAAGTCCCTCGTCGAGCAGCCGGTGAAGCACCGATGCCCGGACCATGCTGACGTCGCCGACGAAGCCGAGGCTGGACTCGCGCGGAGTGACCGTGAGGAGGCCGCCATCCTCGCCGGAGACGCCGACCGCGACCGGCTCCTCGCTGGTCTCGCGGTTGATCGTTCCGACGAGGTCGCGGTTGATCTTGCCGACGAGGACCATGCGGACGATTTCCAGCGTCTCTTCGTCGGTGACCCTGAGGCCGTTCTCGAAGCGCGGCTCCTTCCCCACGCGGCGCATCATCGCGTCGACCTGGGGCCCGCCGCCGTGGACGAGGACGCAGCGGACACCGACGCTCCGGAGCAGAAGGACGTCCTGCGCAAGGGCCCGGTCAAGCTCCGCGTCGATCGCCGCGCCGCCCAGTTTCACCACGACGGACTTGCCGTGGAAGCGTTCGATGTAGGGAAGGGCCTGGACGAGGACCCGCGCGGTTTCGTTGGCACCGATCATGACGTTTTCGAATTCTCTTTGATGTAGCCGGGGCCGAGGTCGATCCCGACCACCCTGGCACTGCCCTGCCCCAGCCCGAGCGCCACTTCGATCTCGATCCGCTCCTGCTTCATGTGCGCTGCAACGGCGTCAGCGTCATGGTCGAAGTTCGTGCCCGCGCGGGAGACGGTGATGCCGCCGTAGGAGACGCTCGTCTTCTCAGCCTCGAACGCGACGCCCGACGATCCGGCGGCGGCGAGCAGCCGGCCCCAATAGGGGTCGCCGCCATACCAGGAGCATTTGACGAGGTTGTTCTCGGCAATGTTCTTCGCCGCCGCCCGCGCTTCGGCGTCGCTTGCGGCGCCTGTGACCCGAAGCTCGACCATCTTGGTCATTCCCTCGGCATCGCGCGCCATCTGAAGCGTCAGATCCTCGCACGCCTTGTGAACCGCATTGGCGAAGGCGGCGAGGTCCGGCCGCCCGCGACGCCCCGAAGCGAGAAGGATGACGGTGTCATTGGTCGAAGTCGCGCCGTCGACGTTGAGGGTGTTGAAGGTGCGGTCCGAGGCATCGCGGAGGATCGCCTGCATCTCCTCCGCCTCGACCGCCGCGTCGGTGGTGAGGAAGGCGAGCATCGTCGCCATGTTGGGAGCGATCATCCCGCAGCCCTTGGCCATTCCGCCGAGCGTGAAGCCGGGGCCTTCCACAAGCACTTCCTTCGACTTGTGATCGGTCGTGAGGATGCCCCGCGCCGCATCCTCGCCGCCCTCTTTCGACAGCTTCTTCGCGAGCTTCGGCGTCGCAGCTAGGATCTTTTCGATCGGCAGCGGAGTGCCGATGATGCCCGTCGAGCAGACCAGCACGTGCTCGGCGGAGACGCCGAGAGCTTCGCCGGCGGCAGCGCACATCGCCTCGGCATCGGCCTTCCCAGCAGGGCCGGTGCCGGCATTGGCGTTGCCGGAATTGACGATCACCGCCGAAGCGCGTCCGCCGTTCGCCTGAAGGCGCGAGCGGCTGACGTCGACGGGCGGAGCGAAGAACTTGTTCTGCGTGAATACGGCGGCGGCAGGCACCGGCTTGCCATCGTCCGTCGCGAGCAGCGCCATATCGTAGCGCCGCCGCTTGACGCCGGCATGGCAGCCGGCGGCGACGAACCCTTCCGCGGCGGTGACGCTCATGGATAAACTCCGCACAGCGGCAGCCCGGCGGTCTCTTCGAAGCCGAGCATGAGATTGGCGCACTGGATCATCTGTCCGGCGGCTCCTTTCACGAGATTGTCGAGGGCAGCGATCGCTAGGACCCGCTCCGTCCGCGGATCGTAGCGGGCGGTAACCTGCACCGCGTTCGACCCGAGCGTCCACTTGGTCGCCGGCGCCTGCTCCGTGACGTGGACAAAGGGCTCGTCCGCGTAAGCCGCGCGAAGCACCTCAAGCGGCTCATCGCGCCGCATTGGACGCGCGGCGCGGCCATAGCAGGTGGCGAGGATGCCGCGGTTCATCGGTGCGAGGTGCGGCGTGAACAGCAGTGTGGAACCGAGCTCCGCCTCCATCTCGGACGTGTGGCGGTGCGACACGAGACCGTAGGCTGCAAAGGATTCGGCAATGGTGTTGAACGCCGTCGCCTCCTTGGCCACACGGCCAGCGCCGCTGACGCCGGAGCTTGCGTCCACGACGATGCTGTTCGCCTCGATCAGCCCGGCATCGACGAGCGGCTTCAACGCCAGGATCGTGGCGGTCGGGTAGCAGCCGGCCGCCGCCACGGCGCCCGAGCCTCGGATCGCGTCGCGGTGCAGCTCCGGAATGCCGTAGACGAACCTCTCGAGCAGCTCCGGCGCGTGGTGCGGCTCGCCATACCATTGCTGGTATGCGGCAGGGTCCTTGAGCCGGAAATCCGCGCCAAGATCGACGAAGGATATGCCGCGATCGAGGATCGAGCCGGCAATTGCCTGCGTCTGCCCATGGGGCAAGGCCGCGAAGACCAGGCCGACGCCGTCCAGCGCCGCAGCGTCGAACTGCTCGATCGCGACTCCCGGATAAGCAAGGGCAAGATGCGGATGCACCTCCGCCACCGCCTGGCCTGCCTTCGAGTCGCCGAACAGCTTCGCAGGGCGCAGGAACGGGTGCGCCGCGCAGAGGCGCAGCAGCTCGCCGCCGACGAAACCAGATGCTCCGAGGATTGCAGTTCGAATTTGCATATCGCGCATGCCTATGCATCCCGATGCATAACTATGCAATACGCCGCAGTGAGGTGCGTTAAGTGCCTCAAGCGAAAAGCCGGAGCGGCCGGCAGATTAAGGGATCGTCGCCCCGTCCGAGCCGGCAACTTTCCTAACGCCCTCCAGCTCCTTCGGCTCGGCGGGCTTGGCGGGGGACGGCTCAGGCTTCTTCGAATCCGTCTTTTTGCCGAGCGGCGCCTCCTTGGAGGTGCTCGAATCGCCGGTCAGTGCCCACCGATAGCTCGGTGAAACCGCCGAACCGCTCGCCTTCGCCTGCTCGGTGACGAGGGCTGCGACGCCCTCGGCCTTGGCGGCTTCGAAGCGGCGGACGACGGGGCGCTGCAGCAGCTCCGCGAGCGGCGCGGGGAGCGGGGCGCCGTCGACGGCCGTCGCGGCGGTGGCGGCAAGCGCCTCCTGCAGCTCCTCCGGAGTCGGCGGAACGCTGGTGAGATGCTTCATCTTGGCGATGGACGGCTCGGCGCCGGCATAGCCGGTGCGGAAGGCGGGGCCGGTACCCCAGCCGCCGGTCCAACGGTAGAAGATGTGGGTGCCGACGATCGCTGCCTTGACCAGGCTGGAGCTCCAGTAAGGGACCACCCAGTTGGTGTGATAATGGGTCGACCAGCCGACCGGCTTGAAGACGGAGCCTGCAAGCGCCGCCTCGGCGATCTTCCGCGCCCGCTGCCAAAGCACCGGGTGCGGGGTGCGGGCCAGCGCGCCGTCGCAGGTGAAGGTGAACTGGCAGCCGGTGGCGCGCTCGGATCCCTGGAAGACGACGCCGCAGACGCTGTTCGGATAAGCCGGATGGCGCACGCGGTTGAGGACCACCTGCGCCACCGCGCGCTGGCCGTCGACCGGCTCCGTCGCAGCTTCGTAGTAGATTGCGGAGGTGAGGCACTCCGTCGCCCGGATGCGGTCCGCCTCGGTTGCCACGTTGAGGCGGAACGGGCGCGCTGCCGGGTTCGGAAGCGTCGAGACCGGAACGGCGGCGTTGATGCTCACCGCGTCCTCGGGCGCGATCTCGCGGAACTTGAGCGGCTCGGGAGCGGGCGGCACCTGGTCGCGAAGCGCGGCAGGAAGACTGGTGGGAACCTTGGCGCCGGCACGATCGGCGGGGGTGCCGATGCCGAGGATGGTGATGCCGGCCAGCAGGTTGAGCGCGAATACGGCCGCAAGCACGATCGAGGCAGACCATTGCCTCCATTCAAGCTTGGGCAACCGCGCACCAGTCGATCGCAAGGCGGCAATCAGCATCAATCACTCCGAATGGCGGACGCGGCATCTAGGCCCGGAGGGGCTGGCGAACAACCGCCGTCCGCCCGGCAGTGGCCATGGAAAGCTGGAACGAGGACAATCGATACAAGCGAGCTGTGCCTATAACACACCAACCTGTACCTAGCCAAAACGCCGGCTGCTCCGGCATGTAGGCATTCCTCCCGTAGGAACAACATTTCCGCCAATCGGTTCTCTTCCGGAACCTTTTTTGAGCGGGACAGAGAGATAGTGGCGACGAAAGCCTTCCCTGGAGTGGCCGATGGCCAGCCGGGACAATTTTTGACGGACGAATTCCAGCAGGGCCTCGCCCGCTGGAACAACCAGCGCCTGGCGCCGCAATTCCCAACGGGCGACTGGCAGAAGCTTCTGGAGCGCGACCTGCAGATGCTTCGGCTCGAGGGCGGCTTCCTTGAAGAACTCAGGAGCGAAGTGGCGGAGCGCGCCGCCGAGGCACCCACGGATGTGGACGGCTTCATCGCATGGTTCGAGGCGCTGCAGGAGAACGGCCCCGGTCAGAACGACCCGCTCTTCCCGTGGCTTGCCGAGGAAGCGACACGGGAGGAGCTCAGCTGGTTCCTGGAGCAGGAGACGGCGGGCGAGGCCGGTTTCGACGATCTTGTCGCCTATACCCAGGTAAAGCTTCCCGCGGCGCCCAAGCTGGAGCTTGCGCGCAATTACTGGGACGAGATGGGCCGCGGCAATCCGAAGGGAATGCACGGCCCGATGCTCCATGGGCTGATAGAGTCGCTGGGGCTGGAGCCGAGGATCGAAACCACCGTCTGGCAGAGCCTCGCACTCGCCAATGCGATGACCGCGATGGCGACGACGCGCCGATACGCATGGCATTCGGTGGGCGCGTTGGGAGCGATCGAGCTTACCGCGCCCGGCCGCTCTGCCGCCACTGCCGCGGCTCTGAAGCGGCTCGGCTTCTCCGGACGCGACGCCCGCTATTTCAACCTCCACGCCGTGCTCGACGTGAAGCATAGCGAAGACTGGAACCGGGAGGCGCTGCGGCCGCTGGTCGAGGAGGATCCCCGCCGGGCGACCGCCATCGCCGAGGGCGCGCTGATCCGTCTGAGGTGCGGCGAGAGGTGCTTCGAGCGGTACCGGGCTGAGCTCTGGAGCTAGGCCGGAGCGAGCGCTTCCTTCACCGCTTCGACGATCAGCTCCGGCCGCACGTGATGGAGCATGTGCCCGACGCCTTCCACCTGCGTAAGCCGCCCGTTCGGCATCAGCCGCGCAAGCAGCTTTCCCTGCCGCTCCTGCTCGACGATCTTGTCTGACGTGCCGACAAGAACGTGCGCCGGCGTTTGAATGCGGGTGACGTCCACCAGACCGGCCGGCGCCATCGGC
>NZ_DASVUE010000044.1:0-17819 GCF_036387215.1 Allosphingosinicella sp.
GCGGTCCGCGAAGTGGCCAAGGAAGGCCACCGCTGGCGCAATCCGATCTGGCGGCAAAAAGACGGGAGCTTCGCGGAGTGGTAGGCTCCGCGGAAGCTCCCGTCCTCTAGCAGGATGAAATCAGCCGGCCACCCGCAAGCGACGCGAACGGCCCGCGCCGCTGGAGACGCCAAGCTCCGCCTGGAGCCGATCGAGCTCGCGCTGGCGCGATTCCTTGTAGGCGTTGGCGTAACGCGCGTCGCATTCGGCTTCCTCGGCCGTCTGCGCCCGGAAATAGGAAATGCAGATCTGGCGTCCGAACACGTCGTCGCCCCGCATCTTCACTTCTGCCCCGGAACCTTCCGGAAGGCTTTCCCGCGCCGCAACCAGATTCTCGATCAGCGCGTCCAGCGACGTGTGATCCTTGATGTGGATGAAGTCCTTGACCAGTCTACTCATCACTTACCCCTCCCCCGGGCACCCCGAGGGCTTAATACAATGCGCAGGAATCCCGACGCAACGACTAATCTACATTTATCCACAATGAGGTTTCGCCTCGCTGAACATCGCTTTGGGGAAGCTGGGAAATGACGACCGTATCGAAATTGCTGAAGCTGAGCGCCGGAGCGCTGGAGCTGGTGGTGGCCCCGGCCGTGGGCGCGAGCATCGCGCGGCTCGATTACGTAACGGAAAATGGGCGCGTGCCGGTTCTGCGGGGTCCGGAGGGAGAGCTAAGCTCGCCGCTGGAGGCGGGCAACTTCCCCCTCATTCCCTACAGCAACCGTATCCGCGAAGGCCGCTTCAGCTTCCGTGGCCGCGAGGTCACAATCGCTCGAAATATGGAATCGGACGCGAGTCCCCTGCACGGCGATGGCTGGTTGGCGCCCTGGGAAGTCGTTTCGGCCGCCGAGTCGACCGCCGAACTGGTCTATCGCCACGAGCCCGGCGAATGGCCTTGGCGATACGAGGCGCGGCAGCTTTTCGAGCTGGACGAACGTGGTCTTTCGCTCCGCCTCAGCTGCCGCAATCTCTCAGAGGAGCCGATGCCCTGCGGGCTCGGCCAGCATCCCTATTTCCATTGCACGGCCGAGACGCGGCTCGATACGGAAGTGACCGACGCCTGGACGATCGACGAGAAAGTGCTCCCGGTCGACAAGGTGCCGGCAACCGGCCGCTACGACCTCGCCGACCGGCTGATCTGCGGGCAGGATCTGGACAACGGCTTCGGCGGCTGGAGCGGCATTGCGCGGCTGGAGACTCCGGGGCTCCCGTTCCGGATCGAGATAACGTCGCCCGACGCGCGCTTCTTCCAGGTCTATTCGCCTGCATCGGGCGGGATAGTGGTTGCGGAGCCGGTGTCGCACGCCAATGCGGCGCTGAACGAGTCTGAGGAGAGGTGGGGGGAACTCGGCCTCAGGGTGCTGGAGCCGGGCGAGGAGATGTCGCTCAGCGCGCGGATCGGCGTTCACCCCGTCTGATTTCGATCGAACGACAGAAGCTTTCGTTCGTTAGGGCGGGCAAACGCCGTCACCGGAGAGCGAAATGGCCGTCAAGCTGAAGCCCGTAACCGAGCAAGTCATCGTCATCACCGGAGCCTCAAGCGGCATCGGCCTCGCCACAGCGAAGCTCGCTGCCGAGCGGGGAGCGAAGGTGGTGCTGAGCGCCCGCACCCGCGAAGCGCTCGCGCAGGCCGTTGACGAGATCAAGCAGGCGGGCGGCGAGGCCGTGTTCATCGAGGCGGACGTGACAAAGCGCGAGGATCTCGAGCGCGTCGCCGCCACCGCGCTCGACCGCTTCGGCCGCATCGATACCTGGGTGAACAATGCCGGCGTCGGCATCTGGGGCCTGATCGACGAGGTCAGCGAAGAAGATATGCGCCGGCTGTTCGAAACCAACTTCTGGGGCGTCGTCTACGGCTCGCAGATCGCCGCCGCGCACCTTCGGGCAAACGGCGGCGCGATCGTCAATGTCGGAAGCCTCACCTCGGACCGTGCGCTGCCCGTGCAGGGCATCTATTCGGCGAGCAAGCACGCCATGAAGGGCTTCACCGACGCGCTCCGGATGGAGCTGGAATATGAGGGCGCGCCGATCTCGGTGACGCTCATCAAACCCGCTTCGATCGGCACTCCGATGCCGCAGCATGTGAAGAATTATCACGATCAGGAGCCCAATTTCCCGCCGCCCGTCTACGCACCGGAGGAGGTCGCCAGGACGATCCTGCACGTGGCCGAGACGCCCGTCCGCGACGCCTTCATCGGCAGCGGCGCTCGGACGATGAGCATGCTCGGCAGCGTCGCGCCCCGCCTGCTCGACTGGATCAGCGCCAAATTCCTCGTGCCGGCGCAGTTCGGCACCGAGCAGGCGACGAAGACCGACAACCTCCACAGGGGCCAGTCGGAAGCGCGGGTGCGCGGCGACCACCAGGGCAGCGTCATCCGCCCAAGCCTCTACACCAAGGCCGCGCGCCATCCGGCGATCACCCTCACCGCCGCCGGCGCGGCAGCGGCGGGCGTGGGGTTGTTCCTCTGGGGCCGCGGTCGCAGCGTAGCCGGCGAAGTCTCGACGGCCGAGGAGGTGGAGGCTCACCCCTCCTAGGCCGCGCCGCACCAATTGCTGCTGGAGTCGCTGCGGCGATGCCCTTAGGCAAGGCGCGCGCGAAATCGTCGCGTGCTTTGGCTGGGTCGATCCTATGTGCGGCATCGCTGGATGGTACAGGCGGGGAGGGCGTCCCGTCTCGCCGGAGCATGTCGCCGGGCAGTGCGACCGCATCGTCCATCGCGGGCCTGACGACAGCGGCATCCTCGTCGAGGGCGATTTCGGCTTCGGCATGCGCCGGCTCAGCATCATCGACATTGCGGGCGGCCACCAACCGATCGAGACGCCGGACGGCCGCTATTCGATCGTGTTCAACGGCGAGATCTACAACCATCCCGAGCTCCGCCGCGAACTTGAGGCAGAGGGCGTCCGCTTCCACACGCACAGCGATACGGAGACGCTCCTCCAGAGCTTCGTCCGCTGGGGGGACGATGCCTGGCTTCGGCTCGAAGGCATGTATGCGGCTGCGATCTGGGACCGGGCCGACCGGAGCCTGACGCTCGCCCGCGATCCGCTCGGGATCAAGCCGCTCTACCTCACCGAGCAGAATGGCGGCATCGCCTTTGCGTCCGAGATCCGGGCGCTGCGCGTTCTGCCCGACCATCGTTTCGACATCGACGAGCGGGGAGTGCACGACTTCTTCAGCTTCGGCCACATTCAGCGGCCGCGCTCGATCTACCGGCAGGTGCACAGCCTCGAGCCCGGCCATTTGCTCCGTATCGGACCAGAGGGGGAGGCGGCCGTACGGCAATTCTGGCAGCCGCGCTTCCAGGTGCGGCACGACATGTCGGAGCCCGAGTGGATCGATGAGACCCGGGCGCGGGTGCAGCGCACGGTCGAGCAGCATATGCTCGCCGACGTCACGGTCGGGGCGTTCCTGTCGGGCGGCGTCGATTCGAGCGCGATCGCGGCTGCGATGACGCGCGTATCCTCGCGGCCGGTGAAGGCGTTCACGGTCGGATTTCCCGGCACCTCGATTGATGAGACCGACGCGGCGGCGCGGATCGCGAAGCATCTCGGCTGCGAGCATATCGTGCTCCCGCTGGAGCCAGTCGCGGCAGGCGACCTGCTTCCGGCGGTGCAGGCGGCATTCGACGAGCCCTGCGCAGCGACGGCGGCGGTGCCGATCTGGCATCTCTCGCGGGTTGCGGCCCAGCATGTGAAGGTGGTGCTCTGCGGCGAGGGATCGGACGAATTGTTTGCCGGCTACAAGCGCCAGCGGACGGCGCTTGCCGCGGCGCGCTGGCGGCCGCTGCTTCGGGCGCTCGGGCCGGTGGCCGGGCTTGTCGACGCGCTTCCCAAGGGTTCGTCGCCGCGCTGGAATTATCTTCGCCAGAATGCGCGCCGCTTCCGCGATTCCGCGATGCTGGAGAGCAGCTTCCAGCGCTTCTTCGCCGGCACGCAGATCTCGTCGCCCGCGGTGCGAGCGCGGCTCTACGAGCCCGGCTTCCTTGCCCGCCAGGAGGGGCCGGACGCCTTCGCAGCGCTGGAGCGGGAATATTTCGACAGCGCGGAGGCGCGCCGGCTCGATCCGTTGCAGCAATTCATGCTCGCCGACATCAGCGTCCACATGCCGGGCTCGCTGCTGAACCGGCTCGACCGCGGGAGCATGGCGCATTCCCTCGAGGCGCGCGTGCCCTTCCTGTCGCACGGCTTCGTCGACTGGAGCCTCACCATGCCCACGGAGATGAAGCTGCGCGGGAAGACCGGCAAATACGCGCTCCGAAAGGCGGTGGAGCCCTGGCTTCCGCCGAACGCGCTCGGCAAGCGGAAGCTCGGCTTCCAGCTGCCCTTCGCGGAATGGTTTCGCGGCGACTTCAGCGACTTCGCCCGCCAGGCGTGGAACGACAGCGGCGCGGTCCGCAGCGGCCATTTGCGGCCCGAAGCGGTCGAGCAGCTGTTCCAGGAGCATCGCGCCGGCGTCGCAAACCACGGCCGCATCCTCTATGCGATCGCGATGTTCAGCTGCTGGTGGCAGCAGGCGATCGTCCAGGGGGGAGGGCAGGGCAGCCCCGCCGCCGAGGCCGTTGCAGCATGCTGATCGATCTCAGGAAAAATCCCGAAGCGGCCGACGCGATGAGCGACGTCTGCATCATCGGCGCCGGCGCCGCGGGCATCACCCTCGCGCGCCGTCTATGGCAGCGCGGTCACACGGTCACGCTGCTGGAAAGCGGCGGGCTCGATTTCGAGCAGGAGACCCAGGACCTCTATCGCGGCGCCAATGTCGGCATGCCATATTACGACCTCGATCAGTCGCGGCTGCGCTTTTTCGGCGGCACCGTGTCGATCTGGGGCGGGCGCTGCGCCTTGCTCGATCCGATCGATTTCGAGCCGCGCGAGTGGGTCCCGCACAGCGGCTGGCCAATCCGCCGCTCCGACCTCGATCCTTATTACCGGGAGGCGCACGACCAGCTGGAGCTCGGCCGCTTCAACTACGAAGAGGATATCTGGGAGGAACTCGGCCTTGCCTCGCCCGACTTCGATCCCGCGCGGATCGACCATGTGCTGTGGCGGTTCGACGAGTCCACCGAGCGGTTCACGGCGAAGTGCCAGCGCGACCTGATCGATGCGCCCAACGTGCGAGTCCTGCTCCACGCCAACGCGGTCAACATCAAGGCTGCCGAAAATGCCCGCTCGGTCGAGCATGTCGAGGTGCGGCCGATCGGCGGCACAGGCCGGCAGGTGCGCGCCCGCCAGTTCATCGTCGCGTGCGGGGCAATCGAGAATTCCCGGCTGCTGCTCGCCTCGAACGACGTTGAAACGACTGGGATCGGGAACCGCCGCGACCAGGTCGGCCGCTATTTCATGGAGCATCCCTCGGGTCGCATCGGCCGGATCCACACCGACGACCCGTTCGCGCTCTGGCTTGCCTTCCAGAAGCGCTTCATGAAGTCGGGGCCGCCGCTCGCGCCCGCGATCCGGATAGGCGATGAGACGCAGCGCGAGCGGCAGGTGCTGAACAGCATCGGCACGGTGAAACTGCAGCGCGATCCGGAACGCGGAGTCGCGCTCGGCAACAAGATCTACCACAATCTCAAACACTCGATTTCGCCCAACCGCCGTGGGCGGGCGCTCGACCACGCCTATCGCGCGATCCGTGCCTGGATCCACCGCGAGGTGCGGCAGACGATCGAGCGCGCGCGGGTGCGTGCCGGCATCATGCAGCTTTATTTGATGACGCGGGGCGAGCAGGCGCCGAACCCCGACAGCCGGGTGCTGCTCTCCGGCGAGCGCGACGCGCTCGGAGTGCCGCGGGCCGATCTCGACTGGCAGCTCACCGAGATCGACAAGCGTACGGCCAGGGTGATGGCGGAAACCTTCGATGCCGAGCTTCGCCGGCTCGAATTGGGCTCGCTGACGCCCAGCGCCTGGCTGGACGAGCCGGGGCCGCAATGGCCGGTCGATCCCACCATCGGCAACCATCCGATCGGCAATTACCATCATGTGGGCGGCACCCGGATGAGCACCGATCCCGCGCAGGGTGTGGTGGACGCCGATTCCAAGGTTCACGGCTACGAGAATCTCTACGTCGCCGGCGGCTCGGTGTTCACCACCAGCGGCTGGGCTAATCCGACGCTGACGATCCTCGCCCTGTCTTTACGCCTTGCCGACCATCTCGCCGGCCGCCTTGCGGCTCAGCCCGGTGCCGTCTCCTTGATGTCGAAATAGGCGCGTAGCTCTTCGATCGACTGAGCGGCACTCTTGTGGTGCACGAAGATGCCGCCGGCCTGTTCCCACAGGTGCCGGAACTTCGAATTGTCGTCGACCAGCACGTCGCCATCCTTGGCGTGATTGCGCTTGTCGCGGGCCATGCAGGTGATCATCCGGACGCCGGGGAAATGCTTCTCGGCCCAGCGCATCTTCTGGTCGGCCGCCCAATTGCCGCGCGGAAGGCCGGTGAGGATGATCGGACCCAGATGCTTCACCGCGTCGAACAGCCGCATCGCATCGGGCATCAGCGGCAGGCTGAAATAGAAATCGGGAGCGCTCGCAAGCTTCTGCCAGAAGCGGCCGAGCCCGTGCCGTTCCTCAAAGCGCTTCGGGGAGGCGCCGAGGATCGCGGTCGCGCCCTTGTCGAAATCGGCGAGGACGCCGTCGCAGTCGAGATAGAGCTGCCGCATTAGAAGCGCGCGGGCTGAAGCATCACCGGCACGGGAAGCTCGATCGGCTGCCAGCCATGGTCGCGGATCACGTCGTTGCTTTCCTTCGCCCGTCGTCCTTTCGCGAGCGACCAGGTGATGTGATAGGTGCTTCCGTCCGGCCGGTCGGTGGTGCCCGCGATGCTGACGACCAGCGCCTGCACGCCCCTTCCATCGTCTGCCTGGCCTACGATCTCTCCGAGCGTCTCGGAGGGGAGACCGGAGTTTCGGTCGACGCGGGCGGCCAGCGTCACATGGTCCGCCACAACTTCCGAATAGCGCGTCGGGAACTGGAGCAGCAATTCCTTGCGCTGCTCGCGGTCGAGCTTCCAGCCGATGACGGCATCGCCTGGCTTCGCCTGCTGGTGCGCCTGCTGAGCGTTGAGTGCCATGCCGCTTTCAACCGCGTTCCGGCGGAGCCGTTCCCCGCTGATGGCGTTGATTCGGCAGAAGAGGAGAGGCAGATGGACGAGAAAAAGGACGATCACGTTCCGCATGACGATGCCGAAGCGAAGCGTCACGGCGAGGAGAACCGGAAGGAAATGGACGAGGTGCCCGAGCACGGCACCGACCCGCTACACGAGGGGCCTTAAGTTCCGGAGGGAAACGGGGTGGACGCGGTCCACTTGCCCTCTTCGATACCGAGCAGCGCCAGCGCTTCTTCCGCGAGCGCTCGCGCGATCGTGATCTTTCCGCCGAAAATTGAAAGCAGCTTCGGCCCCGCAGCATCCTCCAGCTCGAGATGATAGTCGCGGGTCACCGCCTTCGCATCGCCGGCGCCGTCGTCGTGGAGCGCTCGGACGCCCGAGTAGCTGGAGATGATGTCGGAAGACGCGGTTTGACGCCTGAAGTAGCGGTTCACCGCGGCAAGGAGGTAGTCCTTCTCCTCGGCGCTGATGACGGCTTCTTCGGGCGCATCGACAGGCACGTCCGTCGTGCCGACGAGGCTCGCCTCTTCCCACGGAATTGCAAAGACGACGCGGCCGTCGGGCTGCTGCAGGATATAAGCGTGGTCGCCCTCATAGAGGCGCGGCAAGACGATATGGCTGCCCTTGATGAGCCGCACCCGGCTTCGGCTCTCCTCGCGCAGCCTCTGCCTCAGCACATCGGCCACCCAGGGGCCGGCGGCGTTGATGATGGCGCCGGCGCCTACGTGGCGACTGCCTGAAAGCTGAGCTTCCCACACCTCTCCCCGCCGACGTGCCGAGAGGAATTCCGTGCGGGTGGCGATTTCCGCGCCACGCTGCGCGGCATCGAGCGCGTTGAGCCTGACGAGGCGGGCATCGTCCACCCGCGCATCCCAATATGTCGCCAGCCGCCGCGCCGTCTCCTCCTTCAGCGGCTCGCGCAGCGGCGGCTCGACCGTCACCGCAGAGCGGGGAAGGCTGCCGCCGAGCGCAAGCAGATCGTAGAGCTTCAGCCCCGCCCGAAGCATCCACCAGGGCCGCATGCCGAGCCCGTGCGGCAAAACGAAGCGCAGCGGGTTCACGATATGCGGCGCCGCCCGAAGCAAAATCTCCCGCTCCTTCAGCGCTTCGCGCACCAGCCGGAACTCGCCATATTCCAGGTAACGAAGGCCACCATGGATCAGCTTCGACGAGGCCGAGCTGGTATGGGCGGCAAGCTCGTCCCTTTCGACCAGCAGCACCTTCAGCCCGCGACCGGCCGCATCCCGCGCGATCGCCGCGCCGTTGATGCCGCCGCCGATGATGAGGAGGTCGAAGCTTTCCATCGCCGCCCGCTCTGGTAGCCTGCACGTTCCGGATAGTCGATCAGAGGGTGCTTCAGGTGGGCGACAGGCTGCTGGTGATCGACGAAGGCACGACCAGCACCCGAGCGATGCTGTTCGACCGCGGCGGAGCCTGCTTCGGCTCGGAGCAGCGCGAGTTCACCCAGCATTATCCGCGCCCCGGATGGGTGGAGCAGGATCCGGAGGAGATCTGGGCCCTCAGCCTCGCCTGCGCGCGGGCGATGGTGGAGCAGGCGGGGGGCGCGGATTGCATCGCAGCGATCGGCATCACCAACCAGCGGGAGACGGTCCTCTTCTGGTCGCGGCGGACCGGGAGGGCGCTGGCACCCGCCATCGTCTGGCAGGACCGGCGCACCGCCGACCTCTGCCGGCGGCTCAAGGAGCAAGGGCACGAGCCCGAGGTGCAGGCACGGACCGGGCTCCTGCTGGACCCCTATTTCAGCGCCTCCAAGATCGCGTGGGCGCTCGAACATTGGCCCGAAGTCGCGGAGGCGGGCGAGGATCTGATGGTCGGCACCGTCGAATCCTGGCTCGTCTATCGCCTCACCGGCGGCCTCCACGTCACCGATGCCACCAATGCCTCGCGGACGGGGCTGATGGACATCGGCACGGGCTGCTGGGACCCGGGGCTGCTCGACCTGTGGGGCGTGCCCCTTGAGGCGCTGCCGCGGATCGTCGATTGCGCGGACGAGATCGGCACCACCCTGCCCGAGCTTTTCGGCCGCGCCCTTCCGATCACCGGAATGGCAGGCGACCAGCAGGCCGCTTCGATCGGCCAGGCCTGCCTTGCGCCCGGCGACACCAAGGCGACCTACGGCACCGGCGCTTTCATCCTCGCCAATACCGGGCAGCAGCAGCCGAGGTCGCAGCACCGCCTCCTCTCGACGATCGCATGGCAGCTTTCGGGCGTGCGCACCTACGCGCTCGAAGGCTCGGTGTTCGTCGCAGGAAGCCTGGTGAAATGGCTCCGCGACGAACTCGGCCTCATCCGCACCGCCGAAGAGACGGAAACGCTCGCGCGCTCGGTCCCGGACAGCGGGGGCGTCTACATCGTGCCGGCGCTATCCGGCCTCGGCGCGCCTTATTGGCAGCCCTCCGCCCGTGCCGCCATGACCGGCCTCAGCTTCTCCACCGGCCGCGCTCATATCGTCCGCGCCGCGCTGGAGGCCATGGCGCACCAGACGCACGACCTCATGACGGCCTTCGCTTCCGACGGAGCCGCCTGGGAGCGCCTCAAGATCGACGGGGGGATGGTCGTGAACGACTGGATCGCGCAGGACGTGGCGGACGTGACCGGCCTCAGCGTCGAACGCCCTTACTTCGTCGAAACCACTGCGCTGGGTGCGGCCATGCTTGCCGGCCTCGGCTGCGGCATGTTCGGGTCGCTGGACGACGCGTCCGCACTCCGCGGAGAGGTCCGGCAATTCCAGCCGCGCATGGACGAAGAGCACCGCGCCCTCCGCCTCGCCGGCTGGCGGGAGGCGGTCGGCGCGGTGCTCTCGAGCGCCCGGCTTACCAGATCCTGACGCGGTCTTCCGGCTTCACATAATGCCTGTCGCCGGGCTGCACGTTGAACGCTTCGTACCAGGCATCGACGTTCCGCAGCGGCGCAAAGGCCCGGATCATGCCCGGCGAGTGCGGATCGCCGACCAGCTGCTGGCGAAGCGCCTGATCGCGGAACAAAGTCCGCCAAACCTGCCCCCAGCCGAGGAACACGCGCTGGTCGCCGGTGAAGCCGTCGATCACCGGCGCCGGCTTGCCGCCGAGTGAGTTGCGATAGGCTTCCAGGCCCAGGAGGATGCCGCCGAGATCGCCGATATTCTCCCCCATCGAGGCTTTGCCGTTGATCTTGATGCCGGGCAGCGTCGGGAACTGATAGGATTCATACTGCGCCCCGAGCTTCGCCGCCTGGGCCTCGAACTTGGCCGCATCCTCGGCCGTCCACCAGTCGCGCAGGACGCCGTTGCCGTCTGACTTCCGGCCCTGATCGTCGAAGCCGTGGCTGATCTCGTGACCGATCACGCCGCCGATCGCGCCGTAATTGACCGCCGGATCCGCCTTGGGATCGAAGAAGGGCGGCTGCAGGATGGCGGCGGGGAAGACGATCTCGTTCTTCACCGGCGAATAATAGGCGTTCACCGTCTGCGGGGTCATGCCCCACTCGGCTTCATCCACCTTCTGGCCCATGCGGTTGCGGCGGAAATCCCACTCGAACCGGCCGGCGCGCTCGACGTTGCCGAACAGGTCGCCGTTGCGGATCTCAAGCGCCGAATAGTCGCGCCACTTTTGGGGAGCGCCGACCTTCACGTTGAAGTTGGCGAGCTTCTGGAGCGCCTGCACCTTGGTATCGGCGCCCATCCACTCCAGGCCCTCGATGCGCTTCCGCATCGCGGTGCGAAGGTTGGCGACGAGGCTCTCCATCGCGGCCTTGGATTCGGCCGGATAATAGAGGGCGGCATAGTCGCGGCCGATCGCCTCGCCCATCGCGTTCTCGGAGACTGCGATGCCGCGCTTCCACCGCTCGCGCTGCTGCGGCTGGCCGTTCATGAACTTCGAGCGGAACTCGAAATTGGCATCGACGAAGCGCTTCGAAAGCAGCGGCGCGGCATCGTCGACGGTGTGGAATGCCTGCCAAGCCTTCAGCGTCTCGAGGTCGGCCGTCGCGAAGATCTGGGCGAGCTTCGGGAAGGCGGTGTTCTGGGCGACGATCGCCTTTTCGGCCTTGTCGACGCCGGCGGCCTTGAAGAAGGTCGCCCAGGCGAAACCCGGAGCAGCCTGCTGGAGCTCGGCCTGCGTCATGAGGTTGTAGGTCTTGTCGCGATTGCGGCTCTCGGCGCGGGTCCAGTGCGCCTGCGCGATGCTGGTCTCCAGCGCGACGATGTCGGCTGCCGCCTTCTCGGCATTGGCCCAGCCGGCGAGGCCGAGCATCTGCGCGACATATTGCCGGTAGCGCGCCTTCTGCGGCGCGAACTTGGCGTCGAGATAAAGCTCACGGTCGCCGAGGCCGAGGCCGGACTGGCGAAGGCTGAGCGCGTAGAAATCCGGGTTCTTCGGATCATCGCTCACGCCCGCGCCGAAGAAGCTGCTTCCGAAGCTGCCCATCGACTGGCCCATGAGGCGGGCCATGTCGTCCTTGCTCCTGGCGGCGCGGATCGCGGCAAGCTTCGGCTGGAGCGGCTTTGCGTCAAGCTTCTCCACCGTCGCTTCGTCCATGAACGCGCGGTAGAGCGCCGCAACCTTGGCCAGGTCGCCGTCCTTGGCAGGGTTGCCGAGTTTGTATCCCTCGACCAGCGTGCGGAGGCGCGCCTCGGAGAGGTCGCGGAGCACGGCGAACCCGCCATAGGAGGAGCGGTCGGCGGGAATCTGGGTGGTGCGCGCCCAGTTGCCGTTGACGTAGCCGAAGAAGTCGTCGCCCGGCTTGACGCTCTTGTCCATGCCGGCCGTGTCGATGCCCCAGCTGCCCATGCGTGCCGCTGCGACCGCCGCCGAGCCGCCCGCCTGAGACTGCGCCTGCGGTGCGAACAGCGACAGCATCGAGCATGCCTCGTCGAGGCAGTCATGGCTGTCCGTGGCGATGGCGGGTGCGGCAAAGGCGAGCGCAACAACGGACGCGGTCAGGCGGAGCGATTTCATCAACGACCTCAATGTTGGGGGACGCACCGCAGATTGGTGCCGATAAGGATTAAATATCGGATTTCGCTACGGAAATCAAGCTTTCTCGGGATCGTCGGGAGCAGTCCAGCTGTCGTCGATCATCTTGATGATGCCCGAGAAATCCTTCCCGGCGCCCCCGAGCTTCTCCGCGAAGCGGGTATAGAGCTCCTCGGCATGCGCACCCATCGGCGTGTAGCTGTCGACGCTTTGCGCCGCCTCCATCGCGAGCCGCAGGTCCTTCAGCATCAGCGCCGCCGCGAAGCCGCCTTCATAGCCCCGGTCGGCGGGCGTCGTCGGCCCGACCCCGGGGACGGGGCAGTAGCTCGTCATCGACCAGCATTGGCCGGACGCCTGGCTCGAAATGTCGAAGAAGGTCTGCGGATCGAGGCCGAGCTTCTGCGCGAGCACGAACGTCTCGCATGTCGCGATCATCGACGCGCCGAGCAGCATGTTGTTGCAGATCTTGGCAGCCTGGCCCGCGCCGGGAGCCCCGGCATGGATCACCGCCTTGCCCATCAGGTCGAGATAGTCGCGCGCTCGCCCGAACGCCTCCTCCGTACCGCCGACCATGAAGGTGAGGGTGCCGCCCTCCGCCGCCGCAATGCCGCCGGAGACGGGGGCATCCACCATGGCATAGCCCTGCGCCTGCGCCTTCGCGATCTCCTCGCGGGCGGTGCCCACATCGATGGTGGAGCAGTCCATCAGGATCGCCGTCGTGGGCGCGGTGCCGATCACGCTGGTCTCGTAGACGTCGCGGACGTGTTTTCCGGCCGGCAGCATCGTCACCACCGCCTCCGCACCGGTCACGGCCTCCGCTGCCGAGCCGGCCCGCTTGCAGCCGTTCTTTTCGGCCCGATCCAGCGCTTCGGCCGAAAGGTCGAAAGCGCGGACGTCATGCCCCGCCTTCGCAAGGTTCGCGGCCATCCCTCCGCCCATGTTGCCGAGCCCGATAAAACCTACGCGTGCCATGATACGAACTCCGAAGAGGGTCTGGAAAACTCCGTTCGCCCTGAGCCTGTCGAAGGGCTGTCCTTCTCGCAGCCTCCGAAGAAATCAAGGGCAGGGCTTCGACAAGCTCAGCCCGAACGGGGAGGGGGCTGCGTCTTGCCTATCTTCCCTTCCAGTCCGGCTTACGCTTGTCCACGAAGGCCGCCATGCCTTCCTTCTGGTCCTCGGTTCCGAACAGCCCGTGGAAGAGCCGCCGCTCGAAATTGATCCCTTGCGCGAGGGTCATTTCATAGGCGGCATTGACCTGCTCCTTGGTCGCCATTGCCGCGAGCGGCGCCATTCCGGCGATCTGCTCGGCGGTCTTCAGAGCTTCCTCGAGGAGGGTTGCGGCCGGAACCACTCGAGCCACCAAGCCGGCCCGTTCCGCTTCCTCGGCCCCCATCATCCGGCCGGTGAGGCACATTTCCATCGATTTCGCCTTCCCGATCGCGTGGGTAAGCCGCTGAGATCCGCCCATTCCAGGCGTCACTCCAAGCTTGATCTCCGGCTGGCCGAACTGGGCATTGTCGCCGGCGATGATGAAGTCCGCCATCATTGCCACCTCGCAGCCGCCGCCGAGCGCATAGCCCGCCACCGCCGCGATCCAGGGTTTGCGAGTCGCGGTCACCTTCTCCCAGCCCTGGAAGAAGTTGGACGCGTACATCTGCGCGAAACCCTGCTCCGACATCTCCTTGATGTCCGCGCCCGCGGCAAATGCCTTCTCGCTTCCGGTGAGCACCGCGCAGCGCTGGCTCTCGTCGGCATCATAGGCCGCGAAGGCGTGGATCAGTTCACGCAGCACACCTGTGTTCAGCGCGTTCAGCGCCTTCGGGCGGTTGAGCGTGATCAAAGTCACAGCCCCGCGCTGTTCGACCAGGATGTTCTCATACGTCATTGCTTGGCCCCGTCGGTTGAAAGCGGCGTCCATTCCTGACCTGCGGGCATGGGCGCGAAAATCGTGTCGATCATGTGGTCCGTGATGCTTTCCGGCTTGTCCGGGTCCCAACGCGGCTGGTTGTCCTTGTCGATCAGCACCGATCGGACGCCCTCGACGAAGTCGTGCCGCTGGACGACGTGCGCGGCCACCGAATATTCCTGCCGCATCTCGTCCGCGAAATCGTGCATCTTCGCGCCGTCCGAGAGCAATCGAAGCGAGACCTTGCAGGCCTGCGGGCTCTTGCAGCGGAGCGTGAAGAGCTCGTTCTCGGCCCACTCGCCGCCTTCGGCCTCCAGCGCGGCGATCACCTCCTCCAGCTTGTCCGAGGCGAAGGTGCGGTTGATCACGTCCAGGTTCGCAGCGATCCGCGCCGGCGGGGGCTGGGTGGAGGCATCCCGAAGGATCGTCTCGAGCTGCTCGGGCTCCCGAGCGATGCGCGCCTTCACCTCCTCGAGGGACGAGCTCGGCAGATAATGCGTCGCAAGGCCGAGATGATGGCACTCGGCGCCATCGAGCCGCGCCCCTGTCAGCGCCAGGAACTGCCCGACCCGCCCCGGCAGGCGCGACAGATACCAGCCGCCGCCGACGTCCGGGAACAGGCCGATCGCCGTCTCCGGCATTGCGAAGCGGGTATTCTCGGTCGCGATGCGGAAGCGGCAGGGCTGCGAGATGCCGACGCCGCCGCCCATCGTGATTCCGTCCATGAACGCCACCGTCGCTTTCACGTAGGTGAAGATGAGGTGGTTGAGCCTGTATTCCGTAAAGAAGAAATCCCTCGCCTCGGCGCCGTCCTTCGAGCCGCTCTCGGCAAGCATCCGCACGTCACCGCCCGCGCAGAAGCCGCGGCCTTCGAGATGGTCGATCAGGACGGCGCGCACCGCTGCATCCTCCCGCCATTCGACCAAAGCCTCGGTCATCGCCGAGCACATGTCCCGCGTCAGCGCATTGAGCGCCTTCGGCCGGTTGAGACGGATGCGCCCGACCTCTCCTTCAATGTGGGCAAGAACGTCCGTGGCCACCTCACCAGCCCCGTTCGTGTCGAGCGAAGTCGAGACACCCGGTCGAGCAAAGCCGAGACGGGTGCACGCCAGGAGCCTCGGCGGCGCTCGGCAGGGCCCCTCGACTTCGCTCGGGGCGAACGGCTTCTTCCGTCCGGACGAGGATCACTGGCGGAGCATGTCCCGTGCGACGACATGGCGCATGATCTGATTGGTTCCTTCGAGGATGGAGTGGACCCGGAGGTCCCTCCAGAAGCGCTCGATCGGATAATCCTGAAGGTAGCCGTAGCCGCCGTGGAGCTGCAGCGCCCGGTCCACCACCGACGAGCCGGTGTCCGTCGCGAGCCGCTTCGCCATCGCCGCGAACCGGGTCTTGTCGGGCGCGTTCTCGGTCACTTTCGCCGCCGCCACGTAGAGGAGGTAGCGCGCCGCCTGGAGCTCCGTCTCCATGTCGGCGAGCGTGAACTGCGTCGCCTGGAAGTCGGCCACCTGCTGCCCGAACGCCTTCCGCTCCTTGGTATAGCGGACCGCCTCGTCGAGGCACCTCTGGGCGCCGCCCAATGAGCAGGCGCCGATGTTCAGCCGGCCGCCGTCAAGGCCCATCATCGCGATCCGGAAGCCTTCGCCCTCCGCTCCGACGAGGTTCTCGGCGGGCACCCGGACATCGTCGAAATTCACCTGGCAGGTCGGCTGCGAGTGCCAGCCGAGCTTCTTCTCCTGAGCGCCGAAGCTGACGCCCGGCATGTCCTTTTCGATGACGAGGGCGCTGATCCCCTTCGGCCCTTCGGCGCCGGTGCGGACCATCGTCACATAGATCTCGTTCTCGCCGCCGCCCGAGATGAAGGCCTTGGAGCCGGAGACGACATAATAGTCGCCGTCCTTCGCCGCCCGAGTCTTCAGCGCCGCCGCGTCCGAGCCGGAGCCGGGCTCGGTCAGGCAGTAGCTTCCGAGCTGCTCCATCGTCACCATCGAGGGGAGGTACTTCTCCTTGACGGTCGCCGAGCCGAAGCGGTCGATCATCCAAGCGGACATGTTGTGGATCGAGATGAAGGCGGAGGTGGAAGGATCGCCGTAAGCCATCGCTTCCATGATCAGCGCGGATTCAAGGCGTCCGAGGCCGATGCCGCCGCTCTCCTCCGACACGTAGATCGCTCCGAAGCCGAGCTCCGCCGCCTGCCGGATCGTATCGCGAGGGAAGATGTGCTTCTCGTCCCATTCGGCCGCGTGAGGAGTCAGCGCATCGGCCGTGAATTGCTGCGCCATCTCCTGGATCTGGCGCTGCTCGTCGGTGAGGTCGAACTGGGTCATTGCTGGTCCTTAGCTGATCAGCCCCTCGGCCCGGAGCGCCGCCTGCGCCGAGGGACGCTGCGCGACACGGCCAACGAAGGCAGTGAGGCCGGGCCAGCGCGAGAGGTCGATCTGGTGGATTCGCGTCCAGTTGAGGATCACGAAGGCATAGGCATCGGCGATGGTGAAGTCCTCGCCCATCAAATATGGGCCGTCGCCAAGCTGCTGCTGGAGCCAGTCGAACTTCGTGCCGAGAAGGCTGCGCGTGCCCTCCTTCACCTCGTCGGAACTCGCCGGGTTCCAGAGCGGACCGAAGCCCTTATGCAGCTCGGTGGCGATATAGTTCAGCCATTCGAGCACCCGGTAGCGGCGGAGGCCCGAAAGCGGGATCAGGTCGCCGCCAAGCTCATCGGCGATATATTGGAGGATAGCGGCATTCTCGGTCAGCACCGATCCGTCCGCCAGTTCCAGCGCCGGAACAGCACCCTTCGAGTTGATCGCGCGATAGTCGCGGCCGTCTTCCGTCTTCTTTGCGGCTAGGTCCACCTTCACGAGATCCACATCGGCGCCGGTCTCCCGCAGCGCGATGTGCGGAGCCATCGAGCAGGCGCCGGGCGTGTAGTAGAGTTTCATTCTTCTCCCTCCTCAGCCCATCGTCGGGATGACGAAGGCGTTCTCGCCGGTGACGGAGCCGTCCGGCCAGCGCTGGGTGATCGTCTTCGTCTTGGTGTAGAAGCGGACACCTTCCATGCCATGCTGGTTGATGTCCCCAAACCCCGACCGCTTCCACCCGCCGAACGTGTGATAGGCGACCGGCACCGGGATCGGCACGTTGACTCCGACCATACCGACATTCACGCGGGCGGCGAATTCGCGCGCTGCGTGGCCGTTGCGGGTGAAGATCGCGACGCCGTTGCCGTACTGGTGCTCGGAGGGGAGGCGGACCGCTTCCTCGAAGCTGGCGGCGCGGACCATCTGCAGCACCGGCCCGAAAATCTCCTCCTGATAGGAGCGGAAATTCGGCTTCACATGGTCGAAGAAGGTGGGGCCGATGAAGAAGCCCTCCTCATGTCCCTGCAGCTTGAAGCCGCGGCCGTCGATGACGAGCTCGCCGCCCTCGTCGACGCACATCTGGATGTAGCTTTCGATCCGGTCCCGGTGCGCGGCGGTGACGACCGGGCCGTAATGCGCCTCGGCATCGGTCGAGACGCCGACCCGTAGCGCATTGATCGCCGGGATCAGCTTCTCGCGCAGGTTTTCAGCGGTCTTTTCGCCCACCGGAACCACCACCGGAAGCGCCATGCAGCGTTCCCCGGCCGAGCCGAAGGCGGCCCCCGCGAGGTCGTTCACCACCATGTCGAGATCGGCGTCGGGCATCACGATGCCGTGGTTCTTAGCGCCGCCGAACGCCTGCACCCGCTTCCCGTTCGCGGTGCCGCGGCTGTAGATATATTGGGCGATGTCGGACGAGCCGACGAAGCTCACCGCCTTGA
>NZ_DASVUE010000045.1:0-18977 GCF_036387215.1 Allosphingosinicella sp.
TTCACCCGCGCCGGCATTGCCACGGTCTCGGCTCCGGTGAACATCGCCACCCAGGCGACCCTGCGCCCCGAGGGCGGCGCGCTTGCGGCGGTGATCAGGCGCGGCGGCAACGTGATCGGCCGTGCGCAGGTGCGGCTGCAGCCGGTGGGCGGCGGCGGCAGCTGGATGGAGCGGCTGATGGCGGCGCCGCTCGCCGGCGGCATCCGCTATAACGGCCCGGCCCAGGTCCTCTCCTCCTTTGCCGGGCTCGCCAACCAGCAGCTTTCGGGGCCGATCGGCATCGCCGCCGATTTCAGCGGCAGGGTCCAGAACCCTCAGTTCACCGGCATCGTCCGCGCCAACAACCTCACCTTCGAGGACGAGACCTACGGCACGCGCATCACCAATCTCGCGCTCCAGGGGCGGTTCACGAGTTCGACCTTCGAGATCACCCAGCTTTCCGGCCGCGCCGGCCGCGGTACCCTGACGGGGCGCGGCACCGTCGGCCTGGCCTCGGCCGCAGGCTTCCCGATCGATATCCGCCTCAACTTCGACAACGCCCAGCTCGCCCGCGGCGACGACATCGGCGCGACGGTGAGCGGCGACCTCGCAATCACCAACAGCCGCTCCGCCGGAGCCCTGATAAAGGGCAATCTCACGCTGCCGCAGGTGCGCTACCAGATCGTCCGCCAAGGGGCCGCGCAGGTGGCCGAACTCGAAGGCGTCCGGCGCAGGGGCGATCCTCTGATCCGGCCCGACCAGGTCAACCAGCAGCAGGCGGCGCCCAGCATCTGGAAGCTCGACATCAGGGTGCGCGCGGAAAACCAGGTGTTCGTCTCGGGAATGGGCCTCGAATCCGAATGGCGGACGGATCTCAGGATCGGCGGCACGTCCGCGAGCCCGACCGTAGTCGGTGACGCGCGCGTGATCCGCGGCACGTTCAGCTTCTCCGGTCAGCGGTTCGAGCTTACGACCGGCGAGGTCGAGTTCACGGGATCGCAGCCGATCAATCCGCGCCTCAACATCCGGGCCAGCGGCGATGTGAAGGACGTGACGATCACGATGGGGATCAGCGGCACCGGCACCAACCCGCAGATCGCCTTCAGCTCCTCACCGTCACTGCCGCAGGACGAGATCATGGCGCGCCTGCTGTTCGGCGGCTCCGTCACCGAGCTGTCCGCGCTCCAGCTGGTGCAGGTCGGAATGTCGCTGAACGCGCTCCGGGGCGGCAGCGGCGGCCTCAACCCGCTCGGCAAGCTCCGCTCGGCAAGCGGCGCGGCGCGGCTCCGGATCCTCGGTGCCGACGAGGCGACCGGCCGCGGCACCGCTCTTGCCGCCGGCTTCTACCTCAGCCGGAATATCTATCTGGAGCTGATCACCGACGCCCGCGGCTTTACCGCCACGCAGATCGAGGTCGCGCTCTCGAAGAGCCTCAGCATCCTCTCGCAGGCGGGCTCGGCCGGCAGCACCAGCGTCAACGCCCGCTACCGCAAGCGCTATTAAGGCGCTTCCCCACCGCCGCGCCTTTCCCTAGGCGGCGCGGATGGATTGGTGGCTTATGAAAGTGTGGGTCGAGGAGACGACCGGCCTCAACATGGATGCGCTGCATGTGCATGCCGGCATCCTCGCGCAGCTCTTCTTCGCCCTGATCCTGCGGCGATCGATCGGAAGCGTCTGGCCGTGGCTGCTCCTCCTCGCGGCCCAGATCGGCAACGAATGGTGGGACCTCACCTACGAAATCTGGCCGACGCGCGACGAGCAATGGGCGGAAAGCATCCGCGACACCTGGAATACGATGCTGCTCCCCACCCTGCTTCTGGTCCTGTCACGCTACGCACCCGGGCTTCTCGTGCGAAAGGAACGTCCCCAAGCGGATGCTGCCGAGCGCACCGGCTAGGCTCGTGCCAGCTCCTGGGCCAGCTGGCGGCTGTGCGCCTTGTGATACTGCACCGAGGCGACAAGGAGGAGGTTCAGCACCACGATCTCGGCAACGAAGAAGTAGATCGGGCTTCCGAGCGCCATGCTGACGAACAGCATCGGCGCCCGAGGATTCGCGCCGAGGGACTTCTGGAGCAGCAAGGATGTGCGCGACCTTTGCTTCACCAGGGCCCGGAGCCGTTCCAGCCCGCTCGGATCGCCGCACGAGAGAAACGCCTTGTCCACGGCCTCGGCATCGGGGTTCATCGCCGTGGCGAGACGGACATAGCCGTCCGCCATCCAGCCGAACATGCCGGTGAACCAGTTGCCGCGCCTCAACGTCCCTTCCTCGCCCGCTCCGCTATTCTTGAGCCAGGGCACTCCGTACGCCCACCACAAATAGGTCCTCCGCTGGCTTTCCGAGTGGTTGGCCTGAATGCCGTGGGATAGCGCCGCCACGGTCGCCAACGGCCAGGCGGAGATCCCCATCCGGTCGTCCAGGAACGCGGCCAGGGCCACATAGAGCACCGCGTGGCCTGCATAGTCGCAGACGCCGTCGACCAGCTCCCCGACCGGCGATGCCTTGCCGGTCAGCCGCGCAAGATCGCCGTCCGCACCGTCGAATACATGCCAGGCGACCTGGAACGCGAACCCGAGCAGCGCCGACTGCGGCGCGTCGAGTCCGGTATAGGCCCAGGCGGCGGCCGCGATGAACAGCCCGCCCATGACGGAAACGGCATTGGGGGAGATGCCGGTCGGCACGAGCGCGCGGGCGAGGCGGCCGGAGAGCGGGTGATAGATGAACCGGTTGAGCCAGTCCTCGAGCTCGAGCGGCCGCCCGCGCGGACGGCCGTTGCTCGGACTGGTCGACATCGTTGCCATGCGTGATCCCGGAAAGCCGCTGCCGGCCGCTTTGTTACATTCGCACCGGTTGGGGAAGCCCGATGCGGGCTCTCGCCTGAACTTCCCGGCTTCTCCTAAGTTTCCGCTGCTGTAGATGCTGCGCCAATGAAGTGCCTGATCATCGCTGCCGGCCATGGTAGCCGCCTCCGCTCGCTATCGGAGTCGAAGCCGCTCGCGCCGGTGGGCGGCGTTCCGCTGATCGAGCATGTCATCACGCGCGCGAAAGCGGGCGGCGCCTCCGAATTCCTCGTCGTCACCGGCCACCAGGGGGAGCGGGTGGAGGCATTCCTTGCCGACCTGTCGGCGCGGCTCGAGGTCCCGATCGCCGCCGCCCGGACCGAGGATTGGAACCTTCCCAACGGCTATTCGGTGGCGACGGGAGCGGCCTTGATCGACGGCGACTACCTCCTGACGATGTCGGACCATCTTTTCGATCCGGAGATCGTCGCCCGCCTGCTCGGCCTCCGTAACGCTTCGCGCTGCCTGATCCTTGCCGTCGATCGGAACATCTCAAACCCCGATCTCGACCTTGACGACGCGACGAAGGTGGAGACGGCCGAAGACGGAGCGATCCTCCGCATCGGCAAGCGGCTCCAGCGCTTCGATGCGATCGATACCGGGCTCTTCCTGGCGACGCCGGCGCTCCGCGAGGCGATCCTCGCAAGCATTGCGGGCGGAGGTGGCGGAAGCCTGTCGGAGGGCGTGCAGCTGCTGGCGGACAGGGGTGAGGCCCAAACGATGGACGTCGGCTCCAGCTGGTGGGCGGACGTAGACGATCCGCCGAGCCTCCGTGCGGCGGAGGAGCATCTGAAGGCTGCCTGAGGGTGGGGCGGCGCCTCTAGGGAATAGCGCCGCCCCATCCGCCACTTAGCCTAAGTTAGATAAAGGCCGGCTGAACGGGACGACGCTTCAGGCGATTATTCTTGAGGAGGATGGTGCCCAGGGGCGGGATCGAACCACCGACACTGCGATTTTCAGTCGCATGCTCTACCAACTGAGCTACCTGGGCATTTCCGTCGAACCGCGGAAAGCAGCGCCTATAGAGGCGGCTAGCCGTCGCTGTCCAGCCCGCTGGAGCCTGAATCTCCATCGCTCTCATGGGCAGGCGGGCCTGGAACGCGATAGCCCTCGCCGAGCCATTTGAGCAGGTCCCGGTCACGGCAGCCACGGCTGCAGAAAGGCGCATCGGCAGCGCTTGGCGGCTTTCCGCACAAAGGGCAGGGTTTAGGCGAAGCGGCTCTGGACATGGCCGGCGGATATGGCGAGGCCTGGCTCCGCCCGCAAGGCGACCGGCGCGCCGATGCGGGCGGCGAGCGCGTCCAGCCAGGCCGGCTGCGCTTCGAGGAAGGCGATGATTGCGGGAGAGGCGCGGATGGTCCGCTCGCCCGAGCCGCCGGTCCGCTCCGCGCGGCGCAGTAGCTGGCGCGCGGCTGCGCCGACGGGGTCTCCCTGCAGCAGCTCCGGCAACGAGAGCCGCTCGCGTTTCCTCACCACCTGAAGAAAGCCGAAGCCGTTGACGGCAGTGCGCTCCAACGGCTGCGGAAGCATCGCATCGAGCGCCGCCGCCGCCGCCTGCCGTTCCGCCTTGCCGGCGAGCGTAGGCAAGTCGATGCCGATCGAGCCGCCGATCCCGAACCGTCGGATCGTGCTTCCGGCGGCGGCGGCCCCTGCGATCGCTAGCGGCGCCGGCGGGAGATGTCCGTCGACGTCAAACAGCGTCATCGCGGGCGTCAGGCTCATGCGCAATGCTCCGCCCGGGAAGGGGATCTCGCCGGACAGCGCCTGCTCGACAAGCTCCGACCAGCCTGCCTGCTCAAGCCGATCCGCGCCGAAGGCGGAGAGTTCGGAGACGGCGATGCCCGCCGAGCCGATCCGCTCGCGAAGCGACGGCCCGTCGCGCGGAGGATCGTCGGTGATCCGGCCCCTGGGGAGCTTCGGCCTCCCCGGCTCCGCAATTGCCTCCCGCACGATCTCGACAGTGACGCCGGCGCCCTCGGTGAGCTTCGGCGGGAGCGGCTCGACGAGCGCCTCGCCGCCGCCCTCCAGCGAAGCGATGCCGCGACGGCCGGGGATCAGGATCGTGGCGAGCCGCCCCCGCAGGACCGAGCCTGCCCGCTGCTGCGAGGGAAGCTCGATTTCCGCTTCCAATATCTCATCGGCTTCGACGAGCGCGGCTCGGTTCTCACCTATCCCCGCCTCGTAGAGCCACTCAGCCAAGCGTACAGCCCGCTGCAACGAGAAGTGCCCTCGTCTCGAACAACGGCAACCCCACTACCCCCGAATGGCTGCCGGAAATCTGCCTGATCAGGGCTTCGGCGCGGCCTTGAATGGCATAAGCACCCGCCTTGCCGCGCCATTCGCCGCTAGCGAGGTAGCAATCGAGCTCCCGATCGCTGAGGCGCTTGAACGAGACGATCGTGGTGGACAGACGGTGCCGCTGCTTGGCGTCCGCAGCGATCACCGTAACGGCCGTGTGCACCCGGTGGCGCCGGCCTGACAGAAGGGCGAGCGTCCTCCGCGCTTCCTCCTCATACTCAGTCTTGGGCAGGATTCGGCGCCCCGCGGCGACCACGGTATCTGCTGCGAGGATGATGGAGCCCGCATACGCACCGTGCACGGCCTCCGCCTTCTCCCGGGCGAGCCGGGCGGCATAATGGGGCGGCAGCTCGCCACGCGCGGGCGTCTCATCTATGTCCGCAGGCATCACAGCATCGGGGATGACGCCGATCCGCGCCAGCAGCTCGAGCCTGCGCGGGCTTGCGGACGCAAGGATCAGGCGCACGCGCGGGCGCGCTCCGTCACTTGAAACGGTAGGTGATCCGACCCTTGGTGAGGTCGTAGGGCGTCAGCTCGACCAGCACCTCGTCCCCAACGAGGACCCGGATCCTGTTCTTGCGCATCTTGCCGGCAGTGTGGCCGAGAATCTCATGATCGTTCTCGAGGCGCACACGGAACATCGCGTTCGGCAGCAGCTCAACCACCTGCCCGCGCATTTCCAGAAGTTCTTCCTTAGCCATCAATCCTCTGGGGGAAATTTGTGGCGCTCCTTTAGCGGGTGCTTGGAAGAAAGAAAAGTGAGGCGGGGCGCTAGCTCCGGCCGCCCTTCAGCGCACGCTCCGCCTTTGCAATCGCGCGATAAGCGACGGACTTGGCGACATTCTGCCGAGGGAAACGCGCGGGAGGCGCCGGATCGAGGCCAAGCTTGCGCACCAGGCGGTTGAACGAGCGGGCGTCGGCCTCCTGATAGCTCCACTCCGATCGCCAGGTGATCGAGAGCGAAATGGAGACTTCGGGGCCGTTCTTCACCCAGTGCGGTGCCTTCACGGGCACGTAGATCGCCTTTCCGGGCGTGAGTTCGAAAGGTTCGCCGCTGGCCGCGATCTCCTCTCGCCACGGGAGGTTGCGGTGACCCCCGGCGTGGAAGGCTTCGTGGCTGGCGCCGCTTGCGACACTTTCATCGCCGGCCGGGAAGACGGTCATGGTCTTCCTGCCGCGAAGCTGGAGCAGGATGTTGTGCTCGGGATCGAAGTGGAACGGAGTTACGGCGCCAGGCGAGGAGATGAAGATGAAGCCTTCCAGCTTCAACATTTCGCCGGTCACCGGCCGAACCAGCGGCTCCAGCTCGGCAAGCAGCGAATGGAGCAAATCGCGGTAGGTGGGATCCTGCTCGATGAACTTCAGAACCATCCAGGAGCCGCATTCCTCGATCGAGCGGATCGTCTCTTCGGCGCTGAGGCCGTTGGACGGCGTGGCCGAAGGATCGATCCCGACGGGGATGTCGCCCCGATTATATTCCGCATCGACGGGACGGATGCGCTTCGCCAGGGCCACCAGCGCATCCAGCTCGAACAGGGGATGTCCCAGCAGCCCGTGCGTCAGCAGCCCCGGCTGCTCCGGATAAAGGGTCTGGAAGGAACTCAGTCCGTCGGGAGTGAAGAAAGCGTCAGTCATGGTCGCTTACCTGTTCCGGTTGGGCGGTGCGGCGGCGGCCGCGCAATGCCGCGGAGGCTTGCTCCGCCGTTCGACAGAGCCTGAAGATCGTCTGCCGGAGTGGACCGGCGAGGGGAACGCTCACCCGCACGAGATGGCGGCGCTCGCCCCAGAGGCTGTTGATCATCGGGTGGTTTTCGGTGGCGCAGCTGTCCATCCATTCGATGCCGCCGCGCTCCAGAATGCGGAGATTCTCGATCTGGATGAGCACTCCGGGCGAGAAGCGCGCATAATCCTCGTCGATCGCGATCTTGAACGAGAAGCTGCCGGGGGGGCTGAGGAAGTTGACCAGCATCGCGATCGGGCGGCCGTCGAGGTCCATCCGGAGGAAGTCGAGCTTGCCGGCATGGAACGCACCTTCGATCGCTTCCCGGAAGAAGCCGCGCGTTCCAGGATCGCAAGCAAGGGCAGAACCGCGATCGCCCTTCCAGCCGGATCGCTCCAGCTCGAGGAAGGCGTCGGTCCAGGGCTCCAGCTCCTCGGCGGAGGAGAGCATGCGGAATTCCACCCGCCCCAGCTCCGCCAGCCTCGCGGAAAGGCGTTTCAGCTCCTTCCGCTTCTTCTTGCGGACCGTCTGCTCGTAATAAGCCCCGGGCGAAAGATCGCTCTCGAGCAGCGCTCGCTGCGTCCGGTAGACGACATCGCACGGGCGCTGGAGGCGCGCAGCCGCTTGGGAAAGGCCGCGATGCACAGGGCCGTCCTCAACCAGCGAGGCGACGTGAAGGAAGCCCCTGGCCCAAGGCTGCTCGTCGAGCAGGCGAAGGACCGCTTCCCAGAAAGCGGCCTCGGCTCCCTTGCGAATGAGCGGCGTGCCCAGGAACGAGTGGTAGTGAAGCCAATTCGTCACGTGCCGGACCTTGAGGCGGCCGTAGCGGTCGGCCACGTGCACCGGCAGCAGGCCCAGCAATGACCGCCCCTGCCATACTTCGATTGTCTTCAGGTCGACCGGAACGTCGAGGTGACGTAGCGAGGCTCCGGCAAACCAGCTCTCGACGAAGGCATTCGGTTCAGAGGCACATTGCTCGAGCTCAGGCCATTGTTCGCGAAGGCGATAGGCAGCGCTGGCGGCGTCGCCGAAGCAGGCGGATACTTCGCCGGTGATCGGCAGCGAGTCAGGCGCGGCCGTGCCGGAGTCCACCTCGCCGGGGAGAAGGGTGGCAGCAGCGGCGTCCATCTCTGATCCTCTTCTCACGCCCCTCGAGGAAGCCGCTACGCGAGAAGGGTAAAATTTTGGTGATTATACCTCTTGCAAACACGGCAGCCGTGATAAGACGCTTCCGTGGACTTGCTGGACAGATTCTTAGCTCAAGTGGGCGCCATCCCATCCGTATGGATGCCTTTCGTTGTGGTGCTCGCGGTGCTTGCTGCTGCCATCTGGAAAGCGATGGACTGGGCATATGGCGCTCGGGTCCAGAGGCTCGCCGATGAGCGTGATAACCTTCAACGGCGACTGACCGAGGAGATCAACAGCCGGCCAGTCACAGGCCCGACGAGTGAGCCGAACCTTGGTCCTGACCGTCCTGAATATCGAGACGACCAGCGACGGCATGCGGTGATCCTGACCGAAATCAAAACGACAGCCCAAAGCGTCGGCCATGCGTTGGGAGAGAATAATCAACGGGGCATGGAGATTGCTTTAGCGAGCGCGAGAGCAACGCTGAGTCTGGTGGGAAAGACTTATGATCTGCAGTTTCCTAATCTGAGGGGACACACTCGTGCATCTCTGGAAGCGGGTGCCAGATTTTTAACTGAGATCGGCCCCTACCTCCGCACCGGTCAATTAGACGAGGCGCGGGCTCTAGCCGCCGAACTTACGCCGCACTTGCAACTTTACTGCACTGGTAGGGTCGCGCCGCTCTAGTCGGGCTTAGGCTTCTGCTGCGCCACCTTCCGCAGCCGCTCATCCCAGCGGGCTTCGTCCTCGTCGCAGCCTAGCTCGCGAGCGGCTTCCTTGAATTTGTCGGTCTGCGATTTGTCATTGGCCATTGCCGCGCTCCTCATTCAATTCGTAACGAGCCTTTGGATCACGCTGAAACTTTGGGGGGATGAATTTCAGAAGACTCTTCCTCACGAGGCGATCCAGGTCCCGCTTCGACGTGTTCCAAGTTCGGCCTGTCAGGCGTGAAGCCTCAGCCACCTGTATCGAGCGGTTGTTGAACGCGTAGCCCATTATCTGGATCTCATAGTCTTGGAGCTGCTTCCACGTTTCCACGCCGCAGAACGTCGCCACGTCTTTGTCTAAGGCCCGCTTACGAGAGTGGTGGTCATTTCGAAGCGTCACCCGCACGGAGACGCCGTTGATGGCCTCCTGAGAGAAGCTTGGGGCTGGGAGATTATACTCCTCCATGCTTTGCCGCATGCGGCGTGTTCCCTCTCGCGACATCTGTACGAAACCGAGGTAGCGGAGCGCCTCCATCAGATGCGGGTTTCTAGCGGCGCGCTGATTGTAAATGTTGGATGCGGTCACTGGAGGTACAAAACCCCCTGGGCTCTCTATTTCGAGCCGGTCCGAGAAGAACTTCACGAAAGTTTCAGACCCGGAGAAGCTGTACGACCTGTGCACAAGTGCGTTCACGATTGCTTCGAACCACGCCCATTTGGGATACTCGGGAGTCGTCACGAACTTGCCGTCATTACTCAGCCAAGTGACGTTGTAATTCATGTTCGCCAAAGCAGTGTCCGCCTCTCTGATGAGGCGAGGAATGTTTCCCTCTAAGTAGAAGTCGCGAAGCGGTCGAAAGGTGTCGCCAGCGCCCTCCTCAGTTCCTGAAAACCTTTGGACGCGCACCCGCGCTCCGGCGTGAAATGACAACGGGTCTTTAGCGGCAAAAAGGACGAGGCAGTTGAGCGGGATAAACTCACCGCTCTCTTCAAGCATCAAGTGGCGATCAATCAGGATCTCAGCGGCGGTCCACTCCGACTTATTCTCGCGCTCTCGAAAGTTAGTGCAAAACTCTAGGAGAATGTCGCTGTCGAAGTCCTGTGGAAACTTGAAATGCCTATTGGGTCTCTGCTCCCACGATCGCTCCTGACGTGTAGAGCGGAAGTCGTCCCGCTCTTCAGCGCTCATCTTATGCTTGGTATCGCCGAGGCGAATGAAGGCTTCTTGCTTATGCGTTTCTACCAGAATCCCCCGGTATGGAACGTAAGCTGCTACTACAAAATCTGGCTTTCCATCCACCTTCGTTGCGATCGTTCTGAACTCAGGGCATGCCTCCCGACAGAGTTGAGTATGGCAGCTCTTCAGCCTGTTGAGGTCGGTGGTGGACAATCCTGAGCACCCAGTGATCTTCCCGTCGTTTTCTACGCCGTAAAGGACGACTCCGCCTTCGACGGTGTTTGACCACATACTGAGGTACTCAGCATATTGCTCTCGATTGACCTTCCGGGCCGATTTGCGTTCGATACGATCATCTTCCGCAAACTCCGCCAACGTGTGCTCACTGAGCCGGAGCCACAGGTCCCTAGGAGACCACGTTGCCCGATGCTCGGGCGGTGTTAGAAATAGCGGGAGTTCGGGCTGATCCATGCGCCTCGCACAATATAAAGGGTGATGAGCACCTGCTCATCACCCCACATTTAGTGCTTCTTGATCAGGCCGTCGATAGGTGAGACGCTTGCCCGCAATCCCCTGTAGCGCCTTCACCGAGCGACCCGCATCATTGATGCCATTGGCCTCGCGATTGTTATATCGGAAATCGAACTCAGCGAGATAGCGGTGCAGGTGCTGCTCGCCGCAATGCTGGTAGATGCCCTTCATGCCCTTCTTGAAGATGCTGAAATAGCCTTCGACGGTGTTGGTGTGGACCTTACCGCGGCCATATTCGCCGTTCGTGTGGCTGACGAAATCGTGGCGATATTCCTTCGCCAGCGGCGTGTAGATCGGGCTCTCGTCCGTCACTAGGAACGTCTCTGCTTCGATGTTGGCGCGGACGATCGGGAGGATCGTGGCGCGGTTCACCTTGTCCACCACAATCGCTCGGCTGCGGCCCGTGGAGCGGTCGATCAGCGTCAGCACCTTCATCTTGTGGTGATAGGCGGACTTCTTCTCCATGCCCTTCTTGCGGCCGATGAAAGTCTCATCGACCTCGACCGTGCCACCGTTGCCGCCGAACGGAGCAAGGTCGCCGGAGCGCATGGCTTCGCGGATGCGATGGGTCAGGAACCATGCGCTCTTGTAGGTGATCTCCAGAATGCGGTGGAGCTGGTGAGAGGAAACGCCCTTCTTGCTGGCAGTCATGAGGTACACAGCCTGGAGCATCTTGTTGAGCGGGATGCGGGCATGCTCGAACACGGTGCCGACCTTCACCGTGAACTGCTTCTTGCAGTCGCCACAGCGCCACAGGCCGAGACGGATGCGCTTCTCCACGTTCGCCGTCACCTTGGTGATCCGCGACGTGCAGCCGCAGTGCGGGCAGACCGGCTCACCGTTCCAAATGATGCGCTCCAGATGCTCGAAAGCCTTGGCTTCGTCGTGGAACTCGGGGCGGGAAAGTGCAGACATTTGAACGGCTCCTCAGTCCGTCCCTTATGACACAGTCAGCCCGTGTTTGCAATGTATATAATCACCAAAATTTTGATGTGCATCGGCTTCGCGGCTGGCGGCGACGCAAGAAAAAGCCCGCCGGAATCGCTCCCGGCGGGCTTCTTTAGCCGATAGGATTTTTCGGATCAGCCGGCGCCGCCCGCCAGCGCCGCCAGAAGCAGCAAGGCGACGATGTTGGTGATCTTGATCATCGGGTTCACGGCCGGGCCGGCAGTATCCTTGTAGGGATCGCCGACCGTGTCGCCCGTCACCGCCGCCTTATGGGCTTCGGAGCCCTTGCCGCCGTAGTTTCCGTCTTCGATATACTTCTTCGCATTATCCCACGCGCCGCCTCCGGACGTCATTGAGATGGCCACGAAGAGACCGGAAACGATCACTCCGAGCAGCAATGCGCCCAAAGCGGCGAAGCCCTGCTCGCGGCCTGCAATCGCGGCAATCGCGAAGTAGACGACGATCGGCGTCAGCACCGGCAGCAGCGAGGGGACGATCATCTCCTTGATCGCCGCCTTGGTGACGAGATCGACGGTGCGGGCGTAGTTCGGGCGGCTGGTGCCGTCCATGATGCCGCTGTTCGAGCGGAACTGCTCGCGAACGTCGATGACCACGTCCCCGGCCGCGCGGCCGACCGCGGTCATGCCCATCGCGCCGAAGAGGTAGGGCAGGAGGGCGCCGAGCAGCAGGCCGACCACCACGTACGGGTTGGAGAGCTCGAAATCGACATCCCCGATACCGAGGGCGCCGGAATAATGCTCGAGGTCAGTCGTATAGGCACCGAACAGCACCAACGCCGCCAGCGCGGCCGAGCCGATGGCATAGCCCTTGGTGACTGCCTTGGTGGTGTTGCCGACGGCATCGAGGGCATCGGTGCGGTGGCGCACTTCCTCTTCCATGCCCGACATCTCGGCGATGCCGCCCGCATTGTCGGTGACCGGGCCGTAAGCGTCGAGGGCGACGACCATTCCGGCCAGCGCAAGCATCGCAGTCGCCGCAAAGGCGATGCCGATGAGCCCTGCGAGCTGGTAGGAGACGATGATGCCGACGCAGATGACCAGGGTCGGCATCGCGGTGGATTCAAGGCTGACCGCGAGGCCCTGGATGACATTGGTGCCGTGGCCCGTCTCGGAAGCCTTGGCGATCGAGCGGACCGGACGGAAGTTCGTGCCGGTATAATATTCCGTGATCCAGACGATGAGGCCGGTGACTGCAAGACCCACCATCGCAGACCAGAAAAGGTCCCATCCGGTGAAGCTCCCGGCGGCGGCGGCGATGCCGCTGGCGGTTTCGGGCCCAGTGGATTCGGCACCGCTTCCGATCACCCGGTTCATGTCGCCGAGCGTCTGCCACATCACGTAGAAAATGGCGGGGATCGAGAGGACCGCCGTCGTCCAGAAGCCCTTGTAGAGCGCTCCCATGATCGATTGCTTGCGGCCGAGGCGCACCATGTAGGTGCCGATGATTGAGGTGAGGATGCAAACGCCGCCGATGATCAGCGGCAGCGCCATCAGCGAGGTGAGCTCTTCGGCGCCCGCCCGGACCAGAAGAGCGATGAGCACCATGGTTGCGCCGACGGTGACGACATAGGTTTCGAACAAATCGGCGGCCATTCCGGCGCAGTCGCCGACGTTATCGCCAACGTTGTCCGCAATCACGGCCGGGTTGCGGGGATCGTCCTCCGGGATCCCGGCTTCGACCTTGCCGACGAGATCGGCGCCGACGTCCGCGGCCTTGGTGAAGATGCCGCCGCCGAGACGAGCGAAGATCGAGATCAGGGAAGCGCCGAAAGCGAGACTGACCAGTGCGTTGACGACATGGCGGCGGTCATCGGGATTGCCGAGGTCCGCACCCTGCGTCTGCACGAGCACGTAGAAAAGACCAGCGATGGCGAGGAGCGCCAGGCCTGCGACCAGCATTCCCGTGATTGCGCCGGCGCGGAAGGCGACGGTGAGGCCGCGCTGAAGCGAGGTGCGGGCGGCTTCGGCGGTGCGCACGTTGGCACGGACCGAGATGTTCATACCGATATAGCCGGCAACGCCGGAGAGGAAGGCGCCGATGACGAAGCCGACCGCCTCGGTGATCCCGAGGAACAGCCCGACGAGCACCGCCACGACCACCCCGACAATGGCGATGGTGGTGTACTGGCGCCCAAGATAGGCCTTCGCCCCCTCCTGGATCGCCGCTGCAATGTCCTGCATCTTCGCGTTGCCCGCCGAGGAGGCGAGCACCTGGCGGCTGGTGACGAAGCCGTAGAGCACTGCGGCAAATCCGCAGGCTATGGCGATGAGCACGACGGTCATCTGGTTGTTCCTTCCCCTGATTTAACCCGGCAGAGCTGATCAGCCCCAAAGCGAATGCGCGCGGGTGCGATGCGTCTTAGGGGGCGAAGGCCCGGACTTCAACCTCTTGGGAACAGCTTAGCCGGCGCCGCCATGCTCGTAGCCGAGGCGCGGCGGCAGCGGCAGCGTCTCTCCTCGATCGGTGACGGAAAGGTCGGCGCCTTCGGAGAAGCGCCCGATCGGCGTCAGGGGAATTGAGAGCGAGGCAGCCATGGCGCGGATCTCACCCTCGCGCTCGGGCGGCGCAGCGAACAGCAGCTCGTAATCATCACCGGCGATGCATGCATCGATCCGCGCCTGCCGGTCCTCCCCCGCAGCCGCTATGAATTCGGTGGAGAGCGGCACGTCGCGAAGCTCGATCTCGAGGGCGAGGGTGCTTGCCCCGGCCATTCGAGCGGCGTCGATGAGGAGGCCGTCCGACACGTCCATCATTGCCCCGACGAGCGGGGCGAGCGCCTGGCCGAGCGAGAGCCTCGGCTGCGGCCTCCGATAGCGGGCGACCAGCGCCTCAGGCCCGGCGAGCTCGCCGAGCGCCACCCTCAGCCCCACGCCGGCGTCGCCGATGGCGCCGCTGACCCAGAGCTGGTCCCCCGCGCGGGCGCCGGAGCGGCTGGGAACCGGTGCCGGAGCCTCGCCGATCGCAGTCAGGGCGAGCGTGCGGGGAGCGCCTGCCCGTGCAGAAACGGTATCTCCGCCCAGGAGCGGAAGCTGGAAGCTCTCAAGCGCGGCTTGCAGCCCCTCGAGGAATTCCCGGTCCCAGGCAGAAGCGTCGGACAGGCTGTAGCCGAGGAGCGCTCCGACCGGCCGGGCGCCCTTGGCCGCCAGATCCGAGACGTTCACCGCGACGAGCTTCCACGCGACGTCCGCGGGCGGATCGCCAGACAGGTAGTGAACACCCTCGACCAGCATGTCGTGAGTGAGGATGAGGGTGGCGCCGCCGATCTCGAGCACCGCAGCATCGTCGGCAAGGCCCCTGGCGGCCGGATGTGTCGCAAGGCCGCGAAGAGCGGTAAGGAAGGCTGCCTCTCGTGACACGATCGCGCCTATACGCGCTCCGGGACGCGGCGCGAAGCCGGCCTCAAGGCGCGCAGCGAAGGCGAAGTACGCCGCTTGCCCTCGAATAAGTGGCCGCGGAGCAGCGGCCGAGCACGTCCGTCCCGACGGTGATGCGATAGAGCGCGTCCTGCGAGCGGCGCTCGCCGGTGACGACGATCCCCTCCATCCCCTCTTCCTGCCGACGCTGGAGCCGGTGCTTTCCGCGGAAATCGGATGCCCGCACCATGAGCAGGGGCACGGCCAGCCCGCCGAACCGAAGCGGCGTTGCAAGCTGCATCGGCCAGACCGGGCGCATCACGCCGAGGCTGATCTCCTCGTAGCTCTTCCGGGGCTCCAGCATCCCGCCGTGGACCTGCGCCAGAGCGGCTCCGGCCGCGGCCGGAGCCGAAGTGCGCGGCCGGGAGAAGGAGAGGCGAACGGCGATCTTCCGGCGCCCCGCCAGAACCGGAACGTAGACGCCGTGATTGTCGTGAACCTTCGTCTGCAGGGCGACCTCGCGCTCCCCCGGCCCGGCTTCGCGTCGTTCGATGGTCACGCTGTCGAACGGAAGTGCGTGGATCGACACCTGGCCGTCCGCATCGGCGGCGACCTTCCGGTCGTGCCAGCGAACCTCCGCTTCGGCGGGAGTCCCTTCGATCAGCAGACGCAGATCCTGCTTGCGGCCGCGCAGCTTCACCGGCCCGATCTGCTCGAGCCATTTTCCGTCGCCCTGCAGCCCCGCCCTCGCCGCCGCGTCGGGATTGAGTGTCACGGCCGGCGCGTGATCGAGCTCGACCCGGAGGCGCAGCCGCGTCCCCCCGATCACCGCCTCCACATAGGGGCCGGAGGCGGCGCGGAGCACCAGATCGGCCGCGGCCGCCGGCGCGGAGCCGGCCAGAGCGACAGCGAGCAGGACCAGCTTCAGCCTTGAACATCGGTTCGTCATGGAGGCAGGTTAGCCGGCGAACCTTACGCGTAGCTGACGGGCGTCGCGCCCTCAGCTCTAGTGCCTCACCGCCTTGGCGATCGCATCGAGGATCCCGTTCACGAACGCGGCCTGCTTGCGGTCGTAAAAGGCCTTGGCGACGTCGACATATTCGGAAATCACGCTGCCGGTGGGCACGTCGATGCGGGCGAGGAGCTCGTAGGCGCCGGCGCGGAGGATCTGTCGCATCGGCTTGTCGAGCCGCTCCAGCGCCCAATCCTTGCTGAGCTTGCCCGCGATCAGCGTGTCGATCTCATCGGTGCGGGCATGGACGCCGCTCACCACATCATCGAAGAAATCGACCTCCGCGTCCGCATATTCCACCTCCTCGATCGTCGCCCCGAGCCGGTGATGGTGGAATTCGTGGAGAAGCATCGGCAGCGGCGTCTGCTCCATCTCCTGCTGGTAGAGCGCCTGCACGGCGGCGAGCCGAGCGGCGGAACGGGAGCGGGAACGGGCGGAGGTCTGCGACATGGGCGGCGGCCATAGCTGTCGCGGCACCGCCAAGGAAAGGTCTAAATAGGGCGCGAAGGCACCTCGCCTTCAAGAGCGCGCCGGCCCCTTACAAGCCGCGCGGAACCGAGAAACAGGAGGAGCCCGAGCGGGCCGAACAGCGACGTGAGGACAAGGCAGGGAACGAGAAGCGCATGGCGCATGCCAATGCGATCGGCTTCCTCCACCTCCCATGAGCCGACCCAGAGGTCGAAGGCGATGTAGTGGACCCAGCCGAGCAGCGCGAGCATCGGATTCTGGAAGAGGGCACTGACGCCGGAGACGCTGTAATCCCGAGCGAGAACCGTCATCCCCTCCATGTGAGTGACGAAGATGATGAGATAGCCGATCGCTGCAAGCGCGGCGCAGGTGCGGGCGACCCGCACGGCCAGCCGGCGCCGCTTCGAAGCGAGGATCAGAGCGGCCCAGCCCGCGGCTCCAACCGCGTGCGCAGCCCAGAAAGACAGCCCGACTTCCATTGCTTCCCCCCTCCCCGTCAGCTCACTCCATCGCTTCGACCATGAAATCCCGAATCGCGGAGGTCACGACCTCCGGCTTCTCCCAGGGGATGAAGTGGCCGGCGTCCTTCTCGATCACGATCCGCAGATCCTCGACATAGTCGTTGAGGCCTTCGAGCTGGATCGGGAGCAGAGCCTTGTCCTTGAGGCCCCAGACCACCAGCACCGGCATCTTGAGCTTTGGGAACGGCATGTGGGTCCAGAGCGGAAGCCGCGCCTTTTCGCCCATTTCGGGCACCTCGATCCTGGCCGCGCGGTACCAGTTGAGCATCGCCGTCAGCGCGCCCGGGCGGCTCCAATCCTCTACATAGGAATCGCGCTCCGCCTCGGACATCAGGCGCAGGTCGACATGGGCGCTGAAGCTCTTTTCGAGGAAGGTGCGAAGCCCCATCGCGCGGATCGCGGCCTCGATGCCGGGCGCCCGGAAGGCGCGGATATATTGGGAGGCGGCGCGCTGGGCCTCGTCCTCGATCACGGTGCGCTGGAAGATCATCGGGTGCGGCGCGTTGACGATGACGAGGCGGCTCACCCGGTCGCCATGCTTCAGCGCCGCCGCCCAGGCCGCCGCGCCGCCCCAATCGTGCCCGACGAGCGTGAAGCGGCCGAGCCCGAACGCGTCGGCAAGCGCTATGAGGTCCTCAACGACCTTACCGGTCTCATATTCCTCCACCCCCTCGGGCTTGTCGGAGCCGGCAAAGCCGCGCTGATCGGGCGCGAACACCCGGTAATCGCGCACCAGATTGTGGAGCTGGTGCCGCCAGGTCCTGTGCGATTCGGGAAAGCCGTGAAGGAAGACGATCGGCTCGGCAGCTTCGGGGCCGCCGAACGCCACCTTGAGGGTGACGCCGGTGGGAAGGCCGATGCGGGTGGTCTGGAGTTCGTTCATACGCTCCTCCCCTGCTTTCGCAGGGGAGGGGGACCGGCGCAGCCGGTGGAGGGGCTGCGCGCAGCGCACTCCTGAATGATCAGTGTGAGAACCGGCTCAACGTCGTCGAGCACCTCGGCGGCGGCTATGCGCAAGGTCCTGATTCCCTGCTCAGCAAGCCAGGCATCACGCCGGATATCACGCTGCGGGTTGGCTCCCATGTCGTGCGCAATGCCGTCCACTTCGATCGCGAGCCCGGCGCTCATGCAGTAGAAATCCAGCGAATAAGGGCCGGCCGGATGCTGGTGGCGGAACTTGAAACCGCCAGGTCGGGTCCGAAGAGCCTGCCACAGCAGGATTTCGGGCAAGCTCATCTTCCGGCGCAGGGATCGGGCGCGCTTCACCGTCTTTCTTGGGCTTATTCGCATTTCGGCTCGCTCCGCTCGCGCCCCTCCACCACCCTGCGGGTGGTCCCCCTCCCCTGCAAAGGCAGGGGAGGAATCATGGGTAGCTGACCGTCTTGGGGGTGACGACAGGGAGCGGGATGCGTTCTTCGGAATCGTCGGGGACGGTCGGGAAGCGCTCGTTGCGCCAGTCGTCCTTGGCCTGGTTGATACGGTCGCGGCTGGAGGAGACGAAATTCCACCAGACGTGGCGCGGCCCATCCATCGGCGCGCCTCCGCAGAGCATCACGTGCGCGCCCCGCTCGGAGCGGAGGGCGGCGCTGGTGCCGGGGCGGAGAACGTAGAGCACGGTCGGCTCGAGCTTCTGCCCGTCCAGCGAGGCATCCCCTTCGGCGACGTAGAGCGCACGCTCCTCCGCCGAGGGATCGACCGGCATGCTCCCGCCGGGTGCGAGCGCCATATCGGCATAGATGGTCTCGCTGTGGCAGGTGACCGGGGAAGTCGCGCCCCAGAGCGTCCCCATCACGACGCGCGCATGGGCGCCGCTGCCGTCCACAACTGGAAGGCGCTCCTTCGGCACATGCTCGAAGGCGGGGTCCATCTCCTCCTTCGCCCGTGGAAGCGCAAGCCAGGTCTGGATGCCCGACAGCTCCGGCCCGCCCGGGCGCGCCTCTGCCGGCGAGCGCTCGGAATGGACGATACCGCGGCCGGCCGTCATCAGATTCACCGCTCCGGGCTCGATCGTACGGTAGGTGCCGAGCGAATCGCGATGGTCGATCGCTCCGGCGAAGAGGTAGGTGACGGTCGCGAGGTTGATGTGCGGGTGCGGCCGAACGTCGATCCCGCCCCCGGGCGGCAGGTGCGCGGGTCCCATCTGGTCGAAGAAGATGAAGGGGCCGACCGTGGTGCGCTCCTTGTGCGGAAGCGTCCGGTGGACCTTGAAGCCGCCGAGATCGTGCGTCGCCGGGTGGAGCGTCTGAATGAAGAGATCGTTGGTCATCTTTTCCCCC
>NZ_DASVUE010000046.1:0-13470 GCF_036387215.1 Allosphingosinicella sp.
CCCGCCTTCGAGCCTCGATCGGATATGATCGGCGAGGCTCTGCCGGGCGGCGGCGATGCGGGCTCTCCAGCCCTGCGGGGCCGCCGGCGCCACGATTTTCACCTCGCCAAGCGCACGCCCTGTGCCGCCAATGCCCTGGAACCAGGCGGCGCGCGAGAAATCATAGGCGCCGGGCACGGCCATCGGCGGCGGCGGCATCAGCCAGGTGCGCAGGTGAATGGTGGCACCGGCCGCGATGGTGCCGCTCTTGTCCTGATCGACGTTGATGCGGAGCTTCGGCGGGAGATGCGGCGCCGCGAGGGGCCGAACCACCAGCCGCACCGATTCCTTGGCCGGAAGGCGCTGCAGGCTTTCCACCCGAGCGTCGAACTCCGCCATCTGCGCACGCTCGACGCGGGGCGCCGCGACCCGTTCGGACTTCCACCAGATCAGCCCGCAGCCCGTTGCGGCGGCGAAGCAGAAGATCGCCATCGCGCGGCCCCAGCGCGTCCCCCACCCGCCGGCAAGCGCCGCCAGCATGAGCGCCCCCGCCAAGGCAAGTAAGCCCCACCAGCTGCCCCGGTCCGGCAGCGTGAACCAGGCGGCGATGCCGAGGCCGAGGCCGACGGGAAGCCAGAGCGGGAGCTGGTCCCGCTCGGCGTCGAACAGCGCCTCCAGCCGCTCGGAGACGCGCGCCGGCAGCGCCGTTTGTCGCCGCCAAAGGCCTATGCTAGGGGCGCGCCAGTCGTTCGTCGCCATCCGGCGCATCCTTGGAGAATCGGCGCTTGAGCGCAACTGTCCCCACGCGCGAGGTCGTTACGCGTTTTGCGCCCTCGCCGACCGGTTTCCTGCACATCGGCGGCGCCCGAACCGCGCTCTTCAACTGGCTGTTCGCCCGCCACCACGGCGGTAAGTTCCTGCTGCGCATCGAAGATACCGACAAGGCGCGCTCCACCCAGCCCGCCATCGCCGCTATCCTGGAAGGCATGCGCTGGCTCGATCTCGATTGGGACGGGCACGAATATTATCAGTCGCAATTCTGGGCGCGCCACGCCGAGGTGGCGAACGAGCTGCTGGCGCGCGGCCATGCCTATCGCTGCTATATGACGCAGGACGAGCTTGCCGCGGCCCGCGAAGCGGCGCAGCGCGAGAAGAGGCCGTTCCGGATCGAGAGCAAGTGGCGCGACTGCTCGCCCGACGCCGCGGCGCCCGGCGCTCCGTTCGTGGTGCGCCTCAAGGCCCCGCGCGAGGGCGAGACGGTGATCGAGGACCAGGTGCAGAGCACGGTCACGGTCCGGAATGCCGAAATCGACGACTTCGTCCTGCTCCGCTCCGACGGCAGCCCGACCTACATGCTGGCCGTGGTGGTGGACGATCACGACATGGGCGTGACTCACGTCATCCGCGGCGACGATCACCTCAACAACGCCTTCCGCCAGCTCGCCATCATCCGGGGCATGGGCTGGCCGGAGCCGGTCTATGCGCACGTGCCGCTGATCCACGGAGCGGACGGCGCCAAGATGTCGAAGCGGCACGGGGCGACGGGCGTGATGGACTATCACGCGCTCGGCTTCCTGCCCGAGGCGCTGTCCAACTATCTGCTGCGCCTGGGCTGGGGGCATGGGGACGAGGAGATCATCAGCCGCGAAGATGCCGTGCGCTGGTTCGGCCTGGAGGGCGTCGGCCGCTCCCCTTCGCGCTTCGACACCAAGAAGCTTGAGAATCTGAACGGCCATTATATCCGGGAGGCATCGGACGGGCGGCTGGCGGGGCTGGCGACGCCGCGGATCGAGGCTTTGCTCGGGCGGTCGCTCATGACCGACGAGATCGCCCTCCTCACCCGAGCGATGGAGGGGCTGAAGCCGCGTGCGAAGAGTCTCAACGAAATCGCGGAAGGCGCTCTCTTTCTTTTCAAGGCGCGCCCGCTCGATCTCGACGAAAAGGCGGCGTCCTTGCTAGAGGGCAATGCACCGGACCTGCTCGCCCTCGTTCATGCAGCGCTTGCCGCGCTGCCCGAATGGACCGCCGAGGCGACAGAGCAGGCCGTTCGAGAGGTATCCGAAAGCGCCGGCGTCAAGCTCGGCCAGGTGGCGCAGCCGCTTCGTGCGGCGCTCACGGGCCGAGCGACGTCGCCGGGAATTTTCGACGTTCTCGTCCTTCTCGGGCGCGAGGAGAGCCTCGCGCGCGTTCAGGACCGGGTGTGATCAAGGAGCGATAAGATGACGAACGGCAAGGCAAGCCTGGGGCTTGGCGGCAAGACTGTCGACTATGACGTGCTTCCGGGCAGCGTCGGGCCGGACGTGATCGATATCCGAAAGCTTTACGGCCAGACCGGAGCCTTCACCTACGATCCGGGCTTCACCTCGACCGCGGCCTGCGAGAGCGCGATCACCTATATCGACGGCGATCAGGGCATCCTCCTCCACCGCGGCTATCCGATCGACCAGCTCGCCGAGCATTCGACCTTCATGGAGGTCTCCTACCTGCTCCTGAACGGCGAGCTTCCGAGCAGGAGCGAGCTCGACCGCTTCACCTACACCATCTCGCGCCACACGATGCTGCACGAGCAGCTCTCGACCTTCTACCGCGGCTTCAGGCGCGATGCGCACCCGATGGCGATCATGTGCGGCGTGGTCGGCGCGCTGTCGGCTTTCTATCATGATTCCACGGACATCACCGATCCGTACCAGCGGATGGTCGCCTCGCACCGCCTGATCGCGAAGATGCCGACCATTGCCGCCATGGCGTATAAATATTCGGTCGGTCAGCCGTTCATGTATCCCCAGAACAGCCTCTCCTACACCGGCAATTTCCTGCGGATGACGTTCGGCGTCCCGGCCGAGGCCTATGAGGTGAACCCGATCGTCGAAAGCGCGATGCGGCGGATCTTCATCCTCCACGCCGATCACGAGCAGAACGCTTCGACCTCGACGGTGCGGCTCGCCGGCTCCTCGGGCGCGAACCCGTTCGCCTGCATCGCCGCCGGCATCGCCTGCCTGTGGGGCCCGGCGCATGGCGGCGCCAACGAGGCGGCCTTGAACATGCTTCGCGAGATCGGCCGGCCCGAGCGGATCCCGGAATATATCGCCCGCGCCAAGGACAAGGACGATCCGTTCCGACTGATGGGCTTCGGCCACCGCGTCTACAAGAATTTCGACCCGCGGGCGAAGGTGATGCGGTGCACCGCCGAGGAGGTTCTGAACGAGCTCGGCGTGACGGACCCGGTGTTCGACGTGGCCCGCGAGCTCGAGCAGATCGCGCTGAACGACGAATATTTCATTGAGAAGAAGCTCTATCCGAACGTGGACTTCTATTCGGGCGTGATCCTGTCGGCGATCGGATTCCCCACGTCCATGTTCACCGCGCTCTTCGCCCTCGCCCGCACCGTCGGCTGGGTGGCGCAGTGGAACGAAATGATATCGGACCCCGACCAGAAGATCGGGCGGCCGCGGCAGCTCTATACGGGCCCGACGCAGCGCGATTACGTGCCGGTGGACCAGCGCTGATGCGGGCTGCCGTGCTCGCGGCTCCCGGCGAGATCAGGATCGACGAAGTTGCCCTCCCGGAGCCGGGGCCCGGCCAGGTGCGGGTGCGGTTGGAAGGCTGCGGCGTCTGCGCCTCCAACCTCACGCCCTGGGCGGGGCCGGAGTGGCAGCAATTCCCGCTGGAGCCCGGCGCGCTCGGCCATGAAGGCTGGGGCGTGATCGATGCCGTCGGCGAGGGCGTGAACGGCCTGCGAGTGGGTCAGCGCGTCGCGGCGCTCTCCTACAAGAGCTACGCCGACTACGACATTGCGGAAGCCGACGCGGTGGTGCCGCTTCCGGAGAGCCTCGCCGGCCAGCCCTTCCCCGGCGAGCCGCTCGGCTGCGCGATGAACATCTTCCGCCGCAGCGACATCGAGGCGGGGCAGACCGTGGCGATCGTCGGCATCGGCTTCCTGGGCGCGATCCTGACCCGCCTCGCGACGGATGCGGGTGCCCGCGTGATCGCCATCTCCCGCCGCCCCTTCTCGCTCGACGTGGCGCGGCAGTTCGGGGCCGCGGAGGTGATCCCGATGGAGGACCACAACGGCATCATCGATCGGGTGAAGGATCTGACCGGGGGCCAATTCTGCGACCGCGTGATCGAAGCGGTGGGTAAGCAATGGCCGCTCGATCTCGCCTCAGAGCTCGTCAAGGAGCGCGGCAAGCTGATCGTCGCCGGCTATCACCAGGATGGGCCGCGGCAGGTCAATATGTGGCTGTGGAACTGGCGCGGCATCGACGTCATCAACGCGCATGAGCGGGACCCGAAGACCTATGCCGACGGCATCCGGGAAGCGGTGGACGCGGTCGCCTCTGGGCGGCTCGACCCCTCCCCGCTCTACACCCACACTTATTCGCTCGACCGGCTGGACGAGGCGCTGAACGCCACCCGCGACCGCCCCGACGGCTTCCTCAAGGCATTGGTCACCCCCTGATGCGCCGCCCGCGCCTCGGCTTCCTCGGCGTCGGCTGGATCGGCCGCCACCGGATGGAAGCGATGCTGAACACCGGCGCCGTCGAAGCCGCCGCCGTCGCCGATCCATCGGCGGAGATAGCCGCGGAGGCCGCCAAGCTCGCGCCGGACGCGGCCATCGTCTCGACTCTGGACGATCTCCTCGATGCCGGCGTCGACGGCATCGTGATCGCGACCCCGAGCGCCATGCATGCCGAGCAATCGATCCGTGCGCTGGAGCGCGGCGCGGCGGTCTTCTGCCAGAAGCCGCTCGGCCGCACGGCGACGGAGGCTCGGGCGGTGGTGGAGGCAGCGCGGGCCGCGGACCGGCTGCTGGCGGTGGACCTCTCCTACCGCTTCACCGATGGCATGGGCCGCATCGTCGAGCTCGTCCGGTCCGGCGAATTGGGCCGCGTCTACGCAGTCGATCTCGTCTTCCACAACGCCTACGGGCCCGACAAAGGCTGGTTCTATGATCCGGCGCTGTCCGGGGGCGGCTGCGTCATGGATCTCGGCGTCCACCTCGTCGATCTTGCGCTCTGGACACTCGGCTTCCCGGAGGTGCGGGACGTCTCGAGCAAGCTCATCGTGGGCGGCGAGCCTCTTGCGGGCCGGACCGACCGCGTCGAGGATTATGCCGTCGCGACGCTGGAGCTGGAGGGCGGCTGCGCGGTCCGCCTCGCCTGCTCCTGGCGCCTTCAGGCGGGCGTCGATGCGATCATCTCCGCTTCCTTCTACGGCACCCAAGGCGGCGCTGCGATGAGCAATGTCGGCGGCTCCTTCTACGATTTCAGCGCCGAACGCTATCGCGGCACCTCGCGGGAGACCCTGGCTTCGCCGCCCGACCAGTGGGGCGGACGCGCAGCCGCCGACTGGGCGACGCGGCTGGCGGGCGGTGCGCGCTTCGATCCGGAAGCGGAGCGGCTGGTGGACGTCGCCTCGGTGCTGGACCGCATCTACGGCCGCTAGGCTGCCTTGAGGGCTTCCTGGGCGAGGAGATCGGTGACGGCGGCAGCCGTGACCGGGCGGCTGATCAAATAGCCCTGTCCCGTGTCGCAGCCCATCGCAGCGAGCGCGTCCAGGCACTCGCGGTCCTCGATGCCTTCCGCGACCACTTTCATTCCAAGCTCATGCGCAAGGGCAATGGTAGAGCGGACCATGATAGCGTTGCGCTGATCGCTGCTGACGGCGTCGATGAAGCTCTTGTCGATCTTGAGCTCGGTCGCCGGCAGCTTCTGCAGGTAGCCGAGCGAGGATTGGCCGGTGCCGTAATCGTCGATCGACACGTTGACTCCGAGCGCGCGCCAGCTCTCGAGCGCTGCGACTGCAGCGTCGGCGCTGTTGATCGCGGCGGTCTCGGTGATCTCGACCGTCAGCCGTTCGGGCGGAAGCCCGCTTGCGCGCAGCATCTGCCCCACCAGCTCGATGAAGCCGTGATCGGCGAGCAGGGTGGCCGAGACGTTGACTGCAACTCCGAGCGGGTACCCGGCGGCGTCCCAGGCGCGGGCGTCTTCCAGCGACTGTGCGAGCACGTGCGTCGTCAGTTCGCGCACCCGGCCATGCTCCTCCAGCAGCGGAATGAAGCTGTCGGGGCCGATCGGCCCGCGCTCCGGGTGGAGCCAGCGCACCAGCGCCTCCACCGCGAAGATGCGGCCGCTCGAAAGGTCGAGCTTGGGTTGGTAGGCGTTCCAGACCTGGCCCGAAGCCATCGCCGCGTCGAGCTCGCCCAGCAACGACAGCTGCCAGTTGGTCTCGTCCGTCTCGGACTCGACGAACTTCGTCCAGCGCATGCCCTTCCGCGCGGCCCTAGCGGCGGCGAGCGAGGCGTTCGCAGCCAGATGCTTTCCGTCGGCCGCCTCGGCGGCGGCAAGGCCGAAGCTCAAGGTGACGTCGACCAGGCGGCCGCACTCCACCGGAGCGCGCATCAGCGACGATATGGCTTCGACGCGGTCGCCGATCGTGTCTTCATCCTCGGGCGCTTCGATCCAGGCGAGATTGGCCTCTTCGCTTCGGTAGATGACCCGGTCCGGCGTCGCGAACGTCAGGCGCTCGCTGACCCGCAGGATGAGCTGCGCGGTCGCGGCAGGGCCGAGAACGGAAGCGATCTCGGCGAAACGGTTGATGTGGGCGACGACGATCGAGCCGCCGCCACGCCCGGCCAGGTCCGCCTCCAGCCGCGCAAGGTTGGGAAGCCCGGTCGCTTCGTCCACCAATGTGCGCTGGCGATAGCGCTCCTGAAGCAAGGCCGCAGCGCCGCCGGCCGCCGCGATCGCCAGAGCGGCGAGCGCCGGGGCGACCGGCAGGAAGACGGCCCAGGCCGCTTCGGTGATCAATGGCAGCGCGATGATGCCGGCCGAGCCTCCGCCGAACAACGCCAGGCGCCGGCGACCTGCTCCCGGCCGGACGGTAAGGGCAATCAGCAGCAGTGCAAGCGAGAGCGCCCATCCACCGCTCCACCGCTCGGGGATGGGGCCGGCAAGCAGTGTCTCGGCGGCCAGCGCTTGGATCACGACGCCAGGAATGACGCCATAGCGCGGAACGACGTAGCGATCCCCCATCTCGATCGCGGTGCCGCCGATGATGACGCGCTTGCCCGCAAGCTCCGCTGCCGGAACGCGGCCGCTTATGACGTCGATCATGCTGTGGCGCGGGATTGTCGCCGGATCGATCGAATAGTCGATGTCGAACGAGCGGCCGATGTCGGCCTTACTCTCGGCGATCATGCTTGGGATGGAGGGCCGCGGTGTCCCGAACGTCGCCACCCCAAGCGGCACTTGGCGGACATAGCCGTCGGTGTCGGGAATGACATTGACTGCAGCAAGAAAGGCGTTCTCCGCCAGCGACTTGATTGGAATACTTTCACTGAATTCCGAGCTTCCCGCACCGGCTGCCTGACGCAACGTGGGGAGAATCACATTGCCTCCGGCACGCTTCAAGGCGGCCTTGAGCTTGGCGTCCTCCAGCGGTTCGGAGGCTGACGAGAAATCGACATCGAACGCGATGGCCCGGGGCCTTGCTGCGTGCAGGCTATCGATCGTTGCGGCGTGGGCCCCGCGCGGCAATGGCCAGCGGTGGATCTGCTTGATGCTGCGGGCATCGATTTCGACGATGTGCACCTCGCCGGAGGCCGAATGCGAGCGCAGGCCGTCGCGTGCGCTCCTCAACATCTGATCGAAAGCCTCGCCGGCGCCTGAGAAAAGCAGCGAGGCGCCTGCAATAGCCGCGGTTGCGAGGATCGCCCGCCGCCGCCAGCGCGTGAAAGCCGTCTCCGAAGGTGCGTGGTCGGGCATCATTGCTCAGAGCTGTGCCTGCCGGCGCCGGGAGCGCAGGCAGGCATCAGCCATGAAGGCTGCGGATCCAGAGACGCTCAGCCGCTTCAACGACCGCCGGGGCCTTCGGCGCCGCCCTTGCCGCCGTCCTTGCCGGAATCCTTTCCGGCATCCTTATCGCTATCCTTTTCGCCGCCCTTGTCGGCGTCCTTGTCGCCGCCCTTGTCGGCATCCTTAGCGCCGCCCTTGTCGGCATCCTTGTCGCCGCCCTGGTCACTGCCCTTGTCACCACCCTTGTCACCGCCCTTGTCGGCATCCTTGTCGCCGCCCTTGTCGGTACCCTTGTCGGCGTCCTTATCGCCGCCCTGATCGACATCCTTGCCGTCGCCCTTGTCGTCCTTGGCCGGCTTGTCCTTGTCGTCCTTGCCGGGATCGCCATTCTCGTCCTTCGGCGGCTTGTCCTTGGCAGGCTTGTCCTTCTCGTCCTCAGCCGGCTTGTCGCCTTCCTTGCCGGGCTTGTCCTTGCCGTCGCCCCAACCAGGGTTCGATCCGTCCCGGCGGGCGGCGCGGGCCTGCTCGCGGAATTCGGCATTGGCCATTTCGTGGCCGGAGCTTGCTTCCACGAGGCCGTGGGTGGCGTCCGACACCGAGTCATGCTTTTCAGCCACGCGAGCGCGGACTTCGATCGCCCGCGCCGACGGGCCGGAATAGACCGGCGCATTCGATTTCAACGCGCTCGCGGCGGATCCCTTCTCCGAATGGATGACCCTGGTGCTCTCCCCCTGCACGGTCAGCCGGTAAAGATCGCTCGCGCCGACCTGCGCGATCGTGCCGGGACGGACGAGGTCCTTGGCGCCGCCGTCGAGCGTCGAAACTTCGACGGCTCCCTCGGTGACCTGGACGCTGCTGCCTTCCGGCCCGACGCTGACGGTGAAGGTCGTCCCCTTCACGACCGCGGCGAGGTAAGGCGTCTGCACTCCGAAGTGCGGCGTGCTCTTCTTCTGGATTTTGAAGACTGCCGTGCCAAAGTCTTCAATCAGCTGCATAATCGCGTTCTGCGACTGGACTGCGGGAACCCGAAGCTGAGTACGGGGCGAGATCACCACGAACTCCTCGCCGCGCACGATCACGGCGCGGGCATTGGTGCCCGTAGCGATCGTCGATCCGCTGGCGAGCAGCGCGCCGCGGGTCGCCGCGCGGGTGCGGCCGTTCTCGACCAGCCGCACATCGCCGCTGACTTCGCTCACCTTCCAGCCCGGCGACTGGGCCGAAGCGCCCGTGCCGATCGCCAGCAATAACGGCGCCAATCCGATGATCATCTTCCGCATGGGTCTTCCCCCCTTTGGTGAGCCGCAGCGGAATGCCCGCAGCGAACTCGTGCCGCATGCGTGACTAAATGGCGTCAATTACCGGCGGGTGGAGGAACCCGGTTAACGCCGCGTAAGCCTTAGGAGGGTGAAGGCGCGGCTAACCAATTCTTTAGGACCGCGGCGCTACAGAGGCGGCCGAAGAGCAATTCGGGGCGACCCTAAGCACATGATATTTCTGAGGCGGATCCTGTTGGCGGGCCTATTGGCCTTTGGCGCAATGGCGTCGGCCCCGGCCTATCAGCGGACGCCGGATCAGGCCGATCCCACCGTGATCGAGGACGACCTGCGCCGCGAGGACCGTGCCCAGCCGAAAGCCAGGCCCACGATCGAGGTCAGCCGCCCCGAAGCCGGCACCAGCGCCATCACCGAAGACGTAATCGTCGGAGCGATCCGTGTGGACGGCGCCTCGGCGCTTCCTCCCGCCGCCTTCGCCCGGGTCGTCGAATCCTATGTCGGCCGCACCCTCACCGCGCGCGACCTGACGTCGCTCGCCTCCGATATCGCCGATATCGCCCGTTCGGCCGGCTTCGGCCTCGCCACCGCCTGGATCCCGCCGCAGCGCGTCTCCAACGGCATCCTCCATGTCGTGGTGGACGAAGGCCGGATCGACGCCGTCGAGGTCACCGGCAACGGGGAAGCGGCCGTCCGCCCCTATCTGGAGCCGCTCGCCCGGGGCGGTGCCGTCAAGACGGCAGTGCTCGAACGTCAGCTGGTGCTCGCGGGCGACGTGCCGGGCATCCGCATGGGCAAGGCGCGCCTCCAGCGCCGCGGCGGCCGAAGCATCCTCATGGTCCAGGCGGCGCGCGATCGGGTGCGCGGCTCGGCAAGCATCGACAATTGGGGTTCGTCCGCGGTCGGGCCCGTCCGCGCGCGCCTCACCGCCGACATCAACGGCATCCTCGCCGAGGACGACCGGTTGACGATCGGCGGCAGCGTCACTCCGATGCAGCCCAGGGAATTCGCGCTCGCCCACCTTTCCTATACGAAGGTGCTCGGCGGCAGCGGCACCGAGGTGACGGTCGGCGGCTACGTCGCCCGCTCCGAGCCCGGCGGCGTCCTCAAGGACCTCGACATCAAGGGCGTAAGCTCGGAGATCGAGTTCGGCGTTCGCCACCCCTTCCTCCGCTCGCGCTTCGCAAGCCTTTGGGGTTCGCTCGACTTCCGCCTCCGCGACAGCAGCCAGAGCCGGGGTGACGTCAGGATCCGCGACGACCGGATCGCTACCATCACCGCCGGCGGGCTGGCGGTCCACCGCGGCCCCGACGCCCGCGCCCGCGCGCGCTTCTCCCTTGCCCAGGGGCTCGATGTGCTCGACGCCACCCGCAGGGGGGATCCGCTCGCCTCGCGCCCGGACGGCAGCGCGGTGTTCACCAAGCTCGAGCTTTGGCTTGAATACGAACAGCAGCTCGGGCGGGGCCTCAGCCTGTTCGGCCAGGCCGAAGGTCAGGTCGCGAACCGCCCGCTCCTCTCGAGCGAGGAGATGGGCCTCGGCGGCCGCTATTTCGGACGCGCATGGGATTATCGCGAATTCTCGGGCGATAAGGGCGTTGCCGGCTCGCTCGAGCTCCGCTTCGATCTGAAGCAGATGCCGGGCCCGATCGGCGATGCCCAGCTCTACGCCTATGCCGATGCAGGGCGGGTGAGCAATTACGAGGGCGGCTTCGGCGGCGGCTCGCTCGCCTCGGCGGGCGGCGGCATCCGGCTGTGGCTCGACGGCGGCATTCAGGCCTCGCTGGAGGCTGGCTTTCCGCTCACCGATGGCGCCGATCCGGCGGCGGACCGGGAACCGCGCTTCTCCTTCACGCTCGGCACCCGCTTCTAGCGCCAGATTGACCCCGCGCGGGGTTCCGTTAAGCGGGCGGAATGACCCTTCCGCCGCTTCTCAGCCGCCTTCGCCTGCCCGTCATCGGCGCGCCCCTGTTCATCGTCTCGAACCCGGATCTGGTGATCGCGCAGTGCAAGGCGGGGATCGTAGGCTCCTTTCCGGCGCTGAACGCCCGTCCGCAGGCCCTCCTGGACGAGTGGCTGCACCGCATCACCGAGGAGCTCGCCGCCTGGGACCGCAACAATCCGGACCGGCCATCGGCCCCGTTCGCGGTCAACCAGATCGTCCACCGGTCGAACGAGCGGCTGCAGCAGGACATGGCGACCTGCGCCAAGTGGAAGGTGCCGATCGTCATCACCTCGCTCGGCGCGATCGAGGAGGTGAACCAGGGGGTTCATTCCTGGGGCGGGATCACGCTCCACGACATCATCAACGACCGCTTCGCCCGGAAAGCCGTCGATAAAGGCGCGGACGGCCTGATCGCGGTCGCCGCGGGTGCTGGCGGCCATGCCGGGCGGCTCTCGCCCTTCGCACTGGTGCAGGAGATACGGGAATGGTTCGCGGGGCCGCTGATCCTTTCCGGGGCGATCGCCAACGGCCGCTCGATCCTCGCCGCGCAGGCGATGGGAGCCGATCTCGCCTACATCGGCTCACCTTTCATCGCGACTGAAGAAGCGAACGCAACTTCCGAATATAAGTCGGGAATTATCGAGGGACGAGCATCCGACGTCGTCTATTCCAGCCTGTTCACCGGCGTCCACGGCAATTACCTCCGCCGCTCGATCGAGGCGGCGGGGCTCGACCCCGACAACCTTCCCGAGGGCGATCTGAAGACGATGGATTTCGGCTCAGGCTCGGCGAAGGCTTGGCGTGACATTTGGGGCTCGGGCCAGGGCATCGGCGCGGTCACCAGCGTGCAGCCGGCGGGCGCCTATATCGATCAGCTGGCAGCGCAATATGAGGAGGCGAAGGCGGAGCTGGCGGCGAAAACCGCCTAGCTTCGGATCTGCTCGAACCTGCGCCGCCATTCGGACGGCAGCTCGACGGGGCGGCGGCTGTCCCGGCCGACATAGACATGGACGAAATGTCCTTCCGCTGCCGCTTCCTGCTCGCTCTTAGCAAACACCCCCAAGCGGTAGCGAACGCTCGATTTTCCAAGACGCTCGACACTCAACCCGACATCCACCGGCTGCGGATAGGCGAGCGGCCGGGCGTAGCGGCAGCCGGTCTCGACGACGAGCCCGATCGGATCACCGGCCTGGATGTCGAGCAGCCCCTGCTCGATCAGCCAGGCATTCACCGCCGTGTCGAACCAGCTGTAGTAGACGACGTTGTTCACATGGCCGTAGGCGTCGTTGTCGCCCCAGCGGGTGCCGACCTCGCGCCACACCCGGTAGAAGCCGCGGCCTTTCAGCGGCTCGCGGCTCACAGCGCCGCCTCGTAGAGCCGCCGCGCATCCGCTTCGGCGATCCGGCAAGGATTGTTGATCAGCAGCCGCTCCTGCTTCATCGCCTCGCTTGCGAGGAGATCGAGATCGCCTGCGGCAACGCCGACATCGCGGAGCCGCTGCGGAAGCCCGGCGGCTCGCGAAAGCGCGCCGAGCCGCTCGACGAACCCCTGTGCCCGCGCCTGCATGCCCTCCTCCGCCAGAGCCGGCTCCAAGACGGTGCCGAGCTCCGCGTATAGCGGCATCGCGGCGGACATGTTGTGGCCGAGCACGTGGCCGAGCATCAGCGAGTTGGAGAGGCCGTGCGGCACGTGGAAGTGGCCGCCGAGCGGATAGGCCAGTGCATGCACCCCTGCCACCGGCGCATTCGCAAAGGCGACGCCGGCCAGATGCGCGCCAAGGAGCATCGCCGCCCGCGCGTCCACACCGGAAGGGTGCTGGCACGCCCTGATCAGGTTTGCCCCAAGCAGCCGCAACGCCTCCCGCGCCAGAAGGTCCGACATAGGGTTCTTGAGGCGCGCCGACGTATAAGCCTCGATGGCGTGGACCATCGCATCGATGCCCGTCGCGGCGGTCACCGGCCGCGGCAGCCCGAGCGTGAGCTCCGGATCGAGGATCGCCCAGTCGGCGATGAGGGCGGCGCTGCTGACGCCCCTCTTCTCCGCGCCGCCGACGGTGATGATCGACACGGGCGTGGCTTCCGAGCCCGTTCCGGCCGTAGTCGGCACCAGCGCCAGCGGCAGCCCCTTCCCGCTCGCCTTCCCGACGCCCCAGAGCGCCTCGAGATCGTCTCCGCTGCCGATCAGATATGCGGCGAGCTTCGCCACATCCATCGGGCTTCCGCCCCCGAAGCCGACTACGGAGGTGCACCCCTGCCCCGCCGCGACCCCACCCATCAATGTCTCCCGGCAGGGATCCGCCTCGACCGCATCGAACAGGATCGGCTCCACGCCCGCATCCGCAAGCGCAGCAAGCGCAGCATCGGCAAGTCCAAGCCCCCGCACCTGCGCATCCGTAACGAACAGGCACCGCCCGGCCGGCAGCACCTCCCCCAGCCGCCGCACCGAACCGGCGCCGGCGATGAGCTTCGGCCCATATAAGAAC
>NZ_DASVUE010000047.1:0-2850 GCF_036387215.1 Allosphingosinicella sp.
TGGCGCACGGAAACGCGGCGGTTGATGCCGGCCCGCGTGAAAAGGGAAAGCTTGGTATCACGAAGCAGAGCCGGAGCGGTTACGCTCGATCACGCTGCAATGGTGCTTCGCTGGAGACGCATATGCATGCTGCAGCGCAAAATGTCAAGTTGGGAGTGGCGCCGGTAGTGTCTCAGCTTGAAAGTTTGGTGCAATGAACGCGCGCCACTGACTCAGGATCGACGTACGTTTCTTTCGCCAGCTTCGATTGTGCGCGAACACAGGTCTGGTAGGGCGAAAAGTAGATATAAATCGCAACGGCGGCGATCACCGTCGCCGCTGCTATAAGCGCTACCTTCACGACATCGCTCATTGATCCCCCCGCTTCTTGTAAGGCCCGCGCAGCTTGGGAGCCGGAGCCATCGCATCGATCTTAGCGACAATATCCTCTAGCGACCACAGCTTGTCAGTGATGCCAGCGGCCTTCGCCGGGGTGACGCGCAGCGTCTTATGGATGCGGCAGAAGTTGTAGAAGGCGAAGTAGAGCGCCAGCGCCTGAATGTGATTGTCGAGCTTCTTTGAGAAGGTGTTCGTCAGGCGGGTGAAGCGCCGGTTCTGGCAAGCTGGGCCGCGGCGCTGGATAAGCCCTCCCGCTCGTCCTCGATCTCGCCCGTGGCAATCTTCCCGATCATCACGGCTCGGCTGATAGCGTCAGCCGGGCGTGTCTCTTCGCGTGGACCTTTAGGTATTACGAAGTTCTGATGCTGGAGGTGATGCGCGGCTTTTGGAGATGATATCCCTGCTGTTCGATATCATCCAAGCAATCGTCCGCACTAACTGCGATCCTGGGCGCCTCGCCCCGATTCATGTCCATCTTCTTTTCGTAGGTCCACGGCCCGTGCTGCGCTGGGAGCTTGGCACCGGCCTCATCGTCGGTGAAGCCGTAGATGCCCTTTTTTCCCTTATGAATGTGAACGTCCATCGTTGCCTCCTTGTCTTTCGCTAAGCATATAGGAAGCGGCGGCTGGAAGCGAACGGTTCAGCTGCTAAATTGAAACTGAGACACTACCGTGGCGCCGGACGGTCCCGCTGCCATAGTCGGCGCGTATCGGCGCCAGGTGAAAGGCTTCAGGATGTTAAGAGCAGTTGCGGCCGCCACTCTGTCGCTGGCGGCTCTTTCCGGATGCGCCGCGCAACTCGCGGATCGCAGTGCGCCCACAGCTTCGCCCGTCGAAGTGAAGGTGATCGCGTTCAACGATTTCCACGGCAATCTCGAGCCGCCGAAGCAGTTCGTCGAGCATCCCGCGCCGGGCGAGAGCGCAACCCGCGTTGCGGCCGGGGGCGCGGCTTACCTGGCATCGGCGATCGGCGCCCTGCGCACCCGCAATCCAAACAACGTCGTGGTCAGCGCGGGCGACATGATCGGAGCCTCGCCGCTTGCGTCGGGCCTGTTCCTCGACGAGCCGACCATCCTTGCGATGAACCTCATCAAGCTCGACTTCAACGCGGTCGGCAACCACGAGTTCGACCGCGGCCGCGCCGAGCTTCTGCGAATGCAGAATGGAGGATGCGAGAAGCACACCAAGGTCGAGCCCTGCCGCCTCGACAAGGACTTCCCCGGCGCCCGCTTCGGCTTCCTCGGTGCCAACGTCATCACCGAGAACGGATCGACGCTTTTCCCCGGCTCCGGAGTGCGAAGCTTCGGAAGCGGTGCATCGAAGGTTCGGGTCGGCTTCATCGGCATGACGCTCAAGAACACGCCGCCTCTGGTCGATCGCAGGAGCGTTGCCGGCCTCACCTTCGCCGACGAAGCCGCAACCGCCAATGCGCTGGCCGCGAAACTCCGCTCGGAAGGCGCGGATGCAGTCGTGCTCCTGATCCACGAGGGGCTGCGCCCGAAGACCGGCTATAACGACAAAAGCTGCGGCGCCCTCGGCGGCGACCTGCCCCCGATCCTCAGCCGGCTCGATCTCTCGATCGACCTCGTCGTCTCCGGCCACACCCATTTCGCCTATGTCTGCGATTACGGCACCATCGATAAGGCGCGGCCGTTCCTCGTCACCAGCGCCGGCCGTTACGGCACGCTCGTCACCGACATCACGCTCAGCATCGATCCGGAAAGCCACAAGGTGGTGGCGAAGCGGGCGGAGAATATGATCGTTCAGGGCGAGGCGTTCACAGGGCCCGAGGGCGAGGTCCCGCTCAGCACCCAGGTGCCGCGTTACGCGCCGGAGCCGGCGGTGGCGGCGCTGGTCGCGCGATATGTCGCCGCTGCTGCGCCGCTTGCCGACCGGGTGGTGGGCCGGCTCACCGCTCCCGCCACCGAAGCCAGGACCGCGTCGGGGGAGCGGGTGCTCGGCAACCTTATCGCCGACGCCCAGCTTGCGGCAACGAAGCCCCTAGGGGCGGAGGTGGCCTTCATGAATTCCACCGGTGTCCGGACGGATCTGGTTCCGGGGCCGGACGGAAGCGTCACCTTCGCGCAGCTCTTCGCCGTGCATCCGTTCGGGAACAGCGTCGTCGTCAGGAGCTACACCGGCCGGCAACTGAAGGCGATCCTGGAGCAGCAGTTCAACAGCGGAACGAACACTGCCGAGAAGCCGATCCTCCTGCTTCCCTCGAGCAATTTCGGCTTCGCCTACGATGTGCGGCGGCCGGCCGGTCAGCGCGTCCTGGATATGAGGCTGGACGGAAAGCCGATCGAGGACAGCCGAGTCTACCGCGTCGCCGTCAACAGCTTCGTCGCCGGCGGCGGCGACAGCTTCACGCTCTTCACGGAAGGCACGGACCAGGCGGACGGCCCTCAGGATGTCGAAGCGCTGGAGGCCTATATCGCAGCCGCGAACCCGCTTACTCCGCCTCCGGTAGGCC
>NZ_DASVUE010000048.1:0-5174 GCF_036387215.1 Allosphingosinicella sp.
CTCACCCGCCGCATCGGCGACTTCATCGCCGGAATGACCGACCGCTACGCCATCAACCGCTACCGCGAGCTGGTCGGGCCGGTGCAGCTGCCTGAGGGGTTCTGACTGGACCTTGAGGAGGGGCATCCGCTACAGCGCGGCCTTTCCAGACCGGACCAGAACAATTGAGCACCCTCTACGCCCGCTTCGCCGCGCATATCGACGACGTCCTCTCCGCACTGGAAGGCGAGGGGCAGCTCGCGCCGGGGATCGAGCGCAGCGCGGTTGCGGTTGAGCCGCCGCGCGATCCCTCGCACGGCGATCTTGCGACCAACGCGGCAATGGTGCTCGCCAAGCGCGCGGGCACCAATCCGCAGGCGCTGGCCGGGCTGATCGCGCCGAAGCTCGCCGAGCTGAATGAGGTCGAGAGCGCCGACATCGCCGGCCCCGGCTTCATCAACATCCGGCTGAAGAGCGGCGTCTGGCAGGAGGAGCTCCGGACGATCCTCTCCGCAGGGGGCGATTACGGCCGTTCGGACCTGGGCCAGGGGCACCGGGTCAACGTCGAATATGTCTCCGCCAATCCCACCGGGCCGATGCACATGGGCCATTGCCGCGGCGCGGTCGTCGGGGACGCGCTCGCAAGCCTGCTCGAATATGCCGGCTTCGCCGTCGTCCGCGAATATTATGTCAACGATGCAGGCGGCCAGGTTGATACGCTCGCCCGCTCCGCCCACCTCCGCTACCGCGAGGCGCTTGGGCAGGAGATCGGCGAGATCCCGGAGGGCCTCTATCCTGGCGATTATCTGAAGCCGGTGGGCGAGGCGCTCGCCGCAGAGTTCGGCGGCCGCTACGCGGCTGCGCCGGAGAGCGAGTGGCTCCCCCTGTTCAAGCAACGGACGGTTGCGGCGATGCTTGCGCTGATCAAGGCCGATCTCGCCACCCTCGGCGTTCACCACGATCGCTTCGCCTCCGAAGCGGAGGTGCAGTCGTCGGGAGCGGTCGATCGGGCGTTCGAGCTGCTCGCGGAGAAAGACCTGGTCTACACGGGAACGCTGCCGCCGCCGAAGGGGAAGCCAGCCGAGGATTGGGAGCCGACCGAGCTCATGCTCTTCCGCTCGACAGCATTCGGCGACGACCAGGACCGGCCGATCAAGAAGTCCGACGGCAGCTGGACCTATTTCGCCGCCGACACCGCCTATCACATGGAGAAGCTCGAGGCGTCGGACGAGCTGATCAACATCTGGGGCGCCGACCATACGGGTACGGTGAAGCGCACCCAGGCGGCCGTCGAGGCCCTTGCCGGTCGCCCCGCGCTCGACGTCAAGCTCGTGCAGATGGTGCGCCTGCTGCGCGCCGGCGAGCCGGTCAAGATGTCGAAGCGCGCCGGAAACTTCGTCACGCTTGCAGAAGTGGTTGAGGAAGTCGGCAAGGACGTGGTGCGGTTCACCATGCTGACCCGCAAGAACGACGCGCAGATGGATTTCGACTTCGCCAAGGTGGTCGAGGCGTCGAAGGACAATCCGGTCTTCTACGTCCAATATGCCCATGCCCGCATCTCGTCGCTCCACCGCAAGGCGAAGGCCGAGATGCCGGATCTTCCCCCGGAAGCGGATCTCAGCCTGCTCGACGAGGATGAGCTCGGCCTCGTCAAGGCGGCGGCGCAGTTCCCGCGCGTGGTCGAGGCCGCGGCGCAGGCGCACGAGCCGCACCGCATCGCTTTCTACCTCGGCGACCTCGCCAGCGCATTCCACCAGCAGTGGAACAAGGGCAATGATGACCCCTCGAAGCGTTTCTTATTGATACAAAATCCGGCGTTGACGCGGGCCCGTCTGGAACTCGCATCCGCAATCGGGCAAGTAATCCGTAACGGGCTCGGCATTATGGGAGTTGCCGCAGCGGAGGAGATGCAGTGATGACCGATGTGCGTGCGGACGATCCGGCCCTCGATGACGAGGACCGCCTGCCCTGGCTCGAAGCCGTCGACGAGGACGAGCGCTCGGACGGGCCCGGCGCGGCCAAGCTCATCGCCTTCGTGGTGATCGGCCTCGTTGCGATCGGGCTCATTGTCGGCGGCCTGTTCTGGATGGGCAACCGGGCGGGCGATAGCGGCGGTGCCGCGGGCGAGCCCGAAGTGATCGCCGCGCCCGAGGGCGACTATAAGGTGAAGCCGGACGATCCCGGCGGCATGAAGGTCGAAGGCGCGGGCGATACCGCTTTCGCAGCGAGCGAGGGCGCCGATCCGAAGGGCGCGATCAACGTCAATGCGGTTCCGGAAGCGCCGGTCACTCAGGCGCCGAAGGCACAGCCCGCTCCGGCCCCGGCGCCTGCGCCTGCCGCTGCGGCTCCGAAGGCTGCGCCCGCTCCGGCGCCCAGGGCCGAGGCTCCCGCGGCTGGCCCTGGCGGAAGCATCCAGCTCGGCGCCTTCTCCAGCCAGGCGAGCGCCAACAATGCCTGGAAGGCCCTGTCGACCCGCTTCAAATATCTGGCTCCGCTCTCGCAGCACGTGACTTCCACGACCGCGGGCGGCAAGACGCTCTACCGGCTGCGGGCGAGCGGACCGGGCGCCAAGGATCTTTGCGGACGGCTCCGCGTCGCCGGCGAGACCTGCGTGGTGGTTGACTGAGGATGGGATGCAGCCGGCGATATACGGGCTTTCGGGCGAACGGCTGACGCCGGACGAGCGGGATTTCTTCCGCGACGCTTGCCCCGCCGGCTACATCCTCTTCCGCCGCAACTGCGCGGACAGGGAGCAGCTCCGCGCACTGACCGACGAGCTTAGGGCGATTGCCGGCCGGGACGACCTGCCGATCCTGATCGACCAGGAAGGGGGACGGGTCGCGAGGCTCCGGCCTCCCCTTTGGCCCGCCTTCCCGCCCGCCGGGCGCTTCGCCGACCTCTACCAGGTGGCGCCGATCAGCGGCATCGAAGCGGCACGGGTGAACGCCCAGGCGAGTGCGGTCCTGCTCCGGGAGTGCGGCGTCAACGTCAACTGCCAGCCCGTGCTCGACGTCCGGCAGCCCGGAGCGCACGACATCGTCGGCGACCGCGCCCTCGGCTCCGAGCCGATGCAGGTCGCGGCCCTGGGGCGGGCGGTGCTGGACGGGATGCGCGCCGCGGGCGTGGTCGGGGTCGTCAAGCACATGCCGGGCCATGGCCGGTCCCATTGCGACAGCCATGAGGAGCTGCCAATCGTCTCCGCCTCACCCGAGGAGCTGGAGCAGGACATCCAGCCGTTCCGAAGCCTTGCCTGGGCGCCGATGGGGATGGCTGCGCACATCGTCTACACTGCCTGGGATGCCGAACGCTGCGCCAGCCTCTCAGCGATCGTGATCGGCGAGGTGATCCGCGGCCGCATCGGCTTCGAGGGCCTCCTCATGTCCGACGACATCGGCATGCACGCCCTGAGCGGCAGCTTCGGCGAGCGTGCCAGAGGCGTCCTCGAAGCCGGCTGCGACGTGGCGCTCCACTGCTCGGGCGTCCTCGAGGAGATGGTCGCCGTCGCCTCCGGCCTCGGCGCCATGAGCGAGGCCTCGCGTACTCGCCTGGACCGCGCCATGGCGACCGTGGCGGATGCCCCAGCCAGCGCGTCCTACGAGCAACTCGCGGCAAAGCGAGATCAGCTGCTCGCTTATGCTTCAGAGACCGCTTAAGCTTCCGTCATGGACTCGCTTGATCCGTTCGAAGAGCAGCCGGCGGTCGCCGCGTCCGACCGGCTGACGCTCGATCTCGACGGCTGGGAAGGCCCGCTCGACCTGCTGCTGACGCTTGCGCGGACTCAGAAGGTCGACCTTCGCGAGATCTCGATCCTCGCTCTCGTCGAGCAATATCTCGCCTTCATCGCCGATGCGAAGAAGCTCCGGCTGGAGATCGCCGCGGACTATCTCGTGATGGCCGCCTGGCTCGCCTATCTCAAATCCTGCCTGCTCCTGCCGAAGGATGAAGCGGCCGATCCAAGCCCCGAGGAGCTTGCGCTTCGGCTTCAGCTCCGGCTGCAGCGGCTGAGCGCGATGCGCGAGGCGGGCGCCCGTCTTCTGGCGCGCGACCGGCTCGGCCGGGACGTGTTCCGCCGCGGCGCTCCCGAGGGGCTTCGAGTGATCCGCAAGGCCGCCTGGCAGGCTGAGCTTTACGACCTCATCTCCGCCTACGGCGCCGTCCGGGCCCGCAACGAGCCGGTCGTGCACATCGTCGCGCGGCGGCCGGTGATGACGCTCGACGAGGCGCTGCTCCGGGTCGAGCGGCTGCTCGGCATCACCATGGAATGGTCGGACCTTGAGAGCTTCCTTCCGGAGACGCAGGATTCGGAGTTCCGCAAGTCGGCGCTCGCCTCCAGCTTCGTCGCCGCGCTCGAGCTCGCGCGGAAGGGCAAGCTGGAGATCGACCAGGCGAGCCCCTTCGCACCGCTCTACATCCGCGCCGCATGAGTGTGCCGTCACTCCAATTCCCCTCCCTTGCAGGGAGGGGCCAGGGGTGGGTGGCGGCCGAGCCCCCTCGACGGGGGCGAGGACGCACAGGAGCGCCTCAGCGGCATCGAGCCGCTTCGCCGCTGACCCACCCCCGCCCCCTCCCTCTGAGGGAGGGGAGGAGAGCCGCATGAGCGAGGTTCCGGACGCTATCCGTGCGGTCGAGGCGACCCTGTTCGCGGCCGAGGAGCCGATGACGCTGGACGAGATTCGCGACTATGTCGGCGTCCACATAGACGTCGCAGCCGCCCTCGCCTCGCTCCAGGACCATTATGGCGGCCGCGGGATCGAGCTCGTCGAACGCGGCAAGCGCTGGCATTTCCAGACCGCGCCCGACCTCGCCCACCTGCTCCGCCGCGAGCGGGACGAGGCCCGGAAGCTCAGCCGCGCCGCGGTGGAGACGCTTGCGATCATCGCCTATCACGAGCCCGTCAGCCGAGCCGAGATCGAGGCCATCCGGGGCGTCCAGATCTCCAAGGGCACGCTGGACGTGCTGATGGAAGCCGGCTGGGTCCGCCCGGCCGGCCGCCGCGAGGTTCCCGGGCGTCCGCTCACCTATGCGACCACCGCCGGCTTCCTCGCCCATTTCGGCCTTCAGAGCCGCCGCGACCTCCCCGGCATCGACGATCTCAAGGCCGCCGGCCTGCTTGATCCGATCGACGCCGCTCTCGAACAATTAACCCCCGATCAGCTAGAACTGGAAAGTGAGGGCGAGGAGGACTAGATGACCTC
>NZ_DASVUE010000049.1:0-2936 GCF_036387215.1 Allosphingosinicella sp.
CTCGCTGGACATGAGGTCTGCAAAGGCGGTGAGGAGATCGTCCGGCCCGCCCTGCTGCTCATCGTCGGGGACCCGCAGGCCCTCGTAGCGATATTGGAAGCCCAGCCGCGCGCGCTCGTACACCTGCTCGTCGATCGCCGCTCGCTCGTCGGCGGCCATGGCGGCGCGGGCGGCCCGGTCATATTCGAGGATGCCATCGGGCGAGTTGATCAGGTGCCACCAGTCGGCGCGGCTCTCGAGATGCTCCCAAAGGTCGATCACGCCCTCCCGCTCCAGCAGATCGTAGATGCGGACGCGGCGATTGGCCGCATATTCGCGCGCGAGCGCGTCGCGGTCGAGGTCGGGGTTCAGGCGAAAAATCGTCACGCTGCGTCTCTCCGGATCGTCCGCCCGGATAATCCAGCGCCACTTTCAGCTTGGTTAAGCCCCGGAGAGGGAGGCGAGCCGCCCCTCCATGGCGGCATCGAACACCTGGCGCGCGGCGGCCGCATCGAAGGGAAGGGGATTGCCTCCTGCCGACGGATCGGCCTCCGCCATGCGAGCGATCTGCTCGGCCCGGTCGTTCGGCACATCGAGCTGGCGCAGGCTGTGCGGGATGCCAAGGCTCCGGCGCAGCTCCACGATCCAGCCGAGGAAGCCGTCGAACGATGTATCCCCCAGGCCGATATAGGCGGCGAGGCGGCCGATCCGCTCCTCGATCGCGGGCCGGTTGAAAGCCAGGATGTAGGGCATCACCACGGCATTGGTGAGGCCATGATGGCTGCCGTGCAGGGCGCCGATCGGGTGCGACAAAGCGTGCATCCCGCCAAGCCCCTTCTGGAACGCCGTCGCACCCATCGAAGCGGCGATCAGCATATGCCCGCGCGCTTCCAGATCGGATCCGTCCGCCACCGACCGCGGCAGCCATTCGCGGATCAGCTTCATCCCCTCCGCGGCGATGCCGTCGGCCATCGGATGAAAGCCCGGCGCGCAATAGGCTTCGAGGCAGTGGGAGAGCGCGTCCATCCCGGTCGCGGCCGTGATGTGCGGCGGCAGGCCAAGCGTCAGCTCGGGGTCGAGGATCACGACGGAAGGGAGCATCTTCGGGTGGAAGATGATCTTCTTGATCTGCGCTTCCTCGTCCAGGATCACACCAGCACGGCCGACTTCGGACCCGGTGCCGGCGGTGGTCGGGACTGCGACGATCGGAGCGACGCCCGCCGGATCGGCCCGGCTCCACCAGTCGCCGACGTCCTCGAAGTCCCAGATCGGCCGCGTCTGGCCCGACATGAAGGCGACCACCTTCCCCACGTCCAGCGCGCTTCCGCCGCCGAAGGCGATGACACCGTCATGGCCACCCTCGCGAAAGGCCGCTACGCCTGCTTCCACGTCCGCTCCAACCGGGTTCGAATGGACGGAGGAGAAGAGCCTTGCCGAACGAAGCGAGGCGAGCGCCGACTTCACCATCGGCAGCTCGGCGAGGCCGGGGTCGGTCACGAGAAGCGGTCGCCTGACGCCTAAGCTCTCGCACGCCTCCGGCAGCTCCGCGACGCGCCCGGCGCCGAAGCGGATCGCGGTCGGATAATTCCAGTTGGCATTGGGCAGCGCCATCAGCCGCTCCTCAAGTGAAAGCTCTTCGGTCTCGTCACGGCCTCGTAGCCGAAGCGCCCCAACGAGGCGCCGCGGCCGCTATTCTTGAGGCCAGTCCAGGCAAGTGCGGCATCGAGATAGTCGCAGCGGTTGAGGAACAGGGTGCCCGCCTCCACCTCCGCCGCAAGCCGCTCCCCCGCGTCCATGTCTCTGGTCCAGATGGATGCTGTCAGCCCGAGGTCGGAATCGTTCATCAGGCGCACCGCCTCGGCATCGTCCTTCACCGGCATGAGGCCTACCGCTGGCCCGAACGTCTCCTCGCGCATGATCGCCATCGAATGATCGACGCCGGTGAGCACCTGCGGCATCAGATAGGCGGTGCCGTCCGTGTCTGCGGGGAAGAGCTGTCGCTCGACATGCGTCTGCGCGCCCGCCTCGACCGCCTGCCTTACCTGCTCGCGCACCTGGCCGGCGAGCCTGGCGCTGGAGAGCGGCCCGAAGCTGGTGTCGGGATCGAGCGGATCGCCGAGGCGGTAGCCCTGCGTCCCCTCCACGAAGCCCTCGAGAAACGGCTCCCACACCGCCTCGTGCACATATATGCGCTCAACTCCGCAGCAGGATTGGCCGGCATTGTAGAAGGCCCCGTCCACCAGCCCTTCGACTGCCGCCGCGATATCGGCATCGGCCCGGACATAAGCCGGATCCTTGCCACCCAGCTCCAGCGTCAGCGAGGTGAAGGATCCCGCCGCCGCACGTTCGATCGCCCGGCCGCCCTCCACGGAGCCGGTGAAGGTGGCATGATCCATTAGGCTCGACTGAAGCAGCCGGAAGGTCTGCTCGTGGCTGAGAAAGAGGTTGTGGAACAGGCCCTCCGGGAGCCCGGCCATCCGCAGCGCCTCCGCGAAGCGCTCCCCTGCAAGCAAAGTCTGACTGGCATGTTTCAGGAGCACCGCATTGCCCGCGATCAGCGCCGGGACGATCGTGTTGGCGGCGGTAAGGAAAGGGTAGTTCCAGGGCGCGATCACCAGCACCAGTCCCGCCGGCACGCGCGAGACGTAGCGGCGGCGCTCCGGCGACATCTCCGCCACAACCGGCGCCAGCGCCTCCTCCGCCAGATCGATGATCCCCCGCACCCGCTCGGCGAGCGAACGAAGCTCGCCGCCGTAACGAACGGGCCGGCCCATCTGCCAGGCAAGCTCGGGCACGATCTTTGCGTTCAGCACCTCCATCGCCTCCACGAAGCGGAGCAGGATCGCGATCCGCTCCGCCAGCGGCACCCGCGCCCACTCCCGCTGCGCCTTCCGAGCCGCGGCGATTGCTGCATCCACCGCAGCATCGCTGGTAAGCGGCCGCCGCGCATATTCCCG
>NZ_DASVUE010000050.1:0-7509 GCF_036387215.1 Allosphingosinicella sp.
GGGGTCACCTGGTTTGCATACCCCCGATCAATAGGGGTGATACCAGTAGACGCCCTGACCCACGCTCGAGTAGCGGCCTGCTGGCTCCGGCGACTCCCGCTGGCCTCTGGGAATGAAATACCCCCAACCGCCGTCGAACTCCGGCTTCATCAATATATTGACGCCATCTTCGTAGATGGTCATCGTTTCGGGGCGGAGCGCAGCGATGGCGCGTGGCCACCGGCTTTTCGGGATGGTCGAATAGGCCCTGCCTGTGTGGGTCATCATTAGGGCCTGCGCCTCGGCTTTGATCGCCTTCAATGTCGCCTGATCGCGAGTAGGCCACGCGCAACCCAAAAGCAGAGCGAGGATTGCCAGGACGGCGAACCCGCTACCACTGCGTAGCTGCCTAAGAGCATTCTTAGGGGGCTTCATCGTCCTCGAAGCCTAGCTTCCGTGAACCTGCGATCAAGTCCGCGCCGCTCGAGACGCCGAAATCCTCGTCAGGCGCGGCCGTCGCCGCCGGGGCTTGCAGTGCCTGCCGGACCGGTGCCGCCGTGCTGGCCGAGCGGCCCGCCGCCGCCGAGCCCGGCTTTGTCGCCCGGCGTGCCGGAGCCGGCCTCGCCGCGCCCGGCGCCGGAGCCGAATGTCTCGCCGCCGACGGGGCCGTCGCTGAGGCGCTCCGCGCCAGGCTGCGCCGCCGCCGCCGCGTCCGCCAGGGAGCCGTCCGCGCTTCCGAGCGCAGCGGCTTCGGCCGCGATGCCGCCGCTGGATCCTGCAAGAGTGCCGGTGCCGCCGCCGAGAGGTCCCTCCGGTCCGGGCATGTCCGCGGGAACACCGCCGCTCGTCCCGCCGGTGCCGCCCAGCGTGCCTCCCGAGGGATCGCCCGAGCCTGCGATGGTGCCGCCGCCGCTCGATCCGCCGGCGCCGCCAAGGTCCTCCTCGTCGCGGCCGGCAAGCGCCGCTTCGTTGATGCCGCCGCCGGTGTCGGGATCGGCCATGTCGAGCTCCCTTGCTTGAATGTGTTCGGGGAGCGAACGCCGCCGCGCCGGGCGGGTTCCTGCTCCTCGAGGGAAGCCGCGATCGGGGCCGGAAACGAAAATGGGGGCTGGTGTTTCCACCAGCCCCCACTGGCCTGGACCCTTGCGCATGAGCCTTGCGGCCCTTCGCTCCTGCCCAGACGGGGCGGCCTCCAAGGGAAAGCGAACTTCCCGCCGGACTGCCTCTTACGCAGTGCCTCGCCCCCAAAGGGCCTCAGCTCTGCCGGGGGCTTCCCGACAAGCGCGTCCGCATCGCTGAAGCTGATGCCCGCCCTTCTCGTCCGCCGCCCTGCCAGCGGGGATCGCCTAGCCTTTCGGCTTGCCGCTCCCGCACCGGCCTGTCGCCTCCCGCTGCCCCTCCGTTTCCGGCGGAACCGCTCTCGGCCACGGATTGAAAGTCTCACCGAATGCGATTCGCGGAAAGAAGATTCAGCCTGTGGATAAAGAGGATATTGGGGATAATCGGCGCGCCGAACCGCGAGCTTTATCTGGAGGCGGCGGCGCCCGGCAGCTGGTCCCGCGGCATTCCGGAATAGCGATATTCCTCCCGGATCTGCGAATCGGGAAGACGCGGTCCGCCGGTCACTTCCGGCGCAATCGGCAGCTGCGCGGTGGCCGCTGCACCAGTGGAGGACGCGAAACGCTGCGGCGGCGGAGCGGAGCGGCCGGCATCGACCAAGGCGGCGAGCTCGGCCTGAAGGACCTGGTTGGCGGCGAGCATCGGCGAGGGATCCGCCTTCGGCTTCGGCCCGGGCAGCGGCTCGGCGCCCGCATAGCTCTGGTTGAACGCGGCCGGGCCGCCCCAGCCGCCGTTCCAGCGGTAGAAGATGTGCGCCCCGATCACTGCCGATTTGACGAGGCTCCTCGCCCAGTGCGGGAGCACCCGGAAGGTATGATAGTGGGTGGCAAGGCCCACCGGCGCGTAGACGCTTCCGGCGAGCGCCGCGGCGGCGATCCGCCGGGCGCGGGCCCAGCCCGCCGCTGAAGGGACCCGCGCAAGCGATCCATCGCAGGTGAAGCTGAACTGGCAGCCGGTGGTTCGTTCGGAGCCCTGGTAGACCACGCCGCAGACGCTGTTCGGATAGGTTGGATGGCGGACCCGGTTCAGGACCACCTGCGCCACCGCCCGCTGGCCGTCGTCGCTTTCGGAGGCGGCTTCGTAATAGATGGCGGTCGTCAGGCAATCGAGCGAGCGCAGCTTGTCCACATAGCTGCGGGTGCGAAGATCGAAGCGGCGCGCGGGCGGATTGTAGCCTTGGGAGAGCGGGATCGCGGCGTTCATCGCCACTGCAGTCTCCGGCGCCACGGCTTCGAGCACAAGCGGCTCCGGCGCGGGAGGCGGCACCGACGGAAGCTGCGATTCGTATGTCAGCGCAGCGACGGCGGCGGGGCGAGTCTCGACCCCGGCGGGAACGCAGGAAGCGGAGAAGAGCAACGCGCAGAGCCCGGCTGCAGCGCCCCTCCTGGAGAGGCGATTCGCGGTCGGTAGCTTCAAGGCCTTGGGCATATACAAGAACGCGTTTCCAGGCTGTCCGATGGGACGTGCTCAAAGCCGCCTAACACCTCCCGTTCCCACTGCGTGAGAGGGCAAAATCGGATGTGCCATGGTGGGACGGCCACACTGATACAGTTAAATTCAGACACCCCAAGCTGCTGACTTGAATCAGAAATATATGGGCCTTAGTGGGTCCTTATCGAGTTTTGTCGCGGCGCACCTATGGGGGGACCTTCGGTCCGCCGCGGGCGAAGCTCATTTGCCGTTGGGGATCATTTCACATGAAGAAGTTCACGCTGCTTTGCGCGACCACCGCGCTCGTCATGCCTGCCATGGCCGCTGCCCAGTCCACCGGTTCGGCCGCGGTCGAGGACGAGATCGTCATCACCGGCTCGAGGAAGCAGGATGTGGGCGGAGTCGTCGTTCCCGACGTGCCCAAAACCCGCTCGGTCCTGACGCAGGAGATCATCGGACGCCAGGCCGAAGGCCAGTCGATCCTCCAGACGATCAACCTGATCCCTGGCGTCAACTACACCAACACCGATCCCTACGGCTCGGCCGGCGGCAACCTCCGCATCCGCGGCTTCCCCGGCAACCGCATCGCCCTTCTCTGGGACGGCCTGCCGCTCAACGACACCGGCAACTACGCCATCTTCGGCAACCAGCAGTTCGATCCCGAGCTGATCGACCAGGTCTCGGTCAATCTCGGCACCACCGACGTCGACAGCCCGACCCCGTCGGCCGCGGGCGGCGTGGTTTCCTATCGCTCGCTCGTGCCGACCACCGACTTCGGTGCAATCCTCAAGGGCTCGGTCGGAAGCTTCGACTATTTCCGCACCTTCGGAATGCTGCAGACCGGCAGCTTCACCCCATGGGGCACTCGCGCGTGGATCGCGGCGTCCGATCAGCAGTACGACAAGTTCAAGGGCCCGGGTAAGCTCCTCAAGACGCAGTACAACGCCCGCATCTACCAGCCGATCGGCTCGGGTGGCGACTTCTTCTCCATCGCCGGCCACTTCAACCGCAATCGGAACAACAGCTACAATAACGGTACGGCGCTGGATTATTCGCAGAACCGCGACTTCGACAATATCGGAACCTGCGTTCGCGACCTCCCTACCCCGGGAGTCGCGGACAATGACAACTTCGGCAGCAACACCAACAACAGCCAGCCGGCAAGCTGCACCAACTATTACAACCTGCGCATCAACCCGTCGAACACCGGCAACGTGCGCGGGCAGCTCCGCCTGACGCTCATGGACGGCCTGATCCTCACGGCCGATCCCGGCTATCAGCGCACGCTCGCCAACGGCGGCGGCACGACGACGTTGTCGGAGACGAACGGCGCACTTCGCGGCGCGAATCTTGCCGCCGGTGTCGATCTCAACGGCGATGGCGATGTGCGCGATACCGTCCGCGTCTATCAGCCGAGCAACACCCGGACCAATCGCTACACCTTCCTCACCTCTCTGATCTGGGAAGTCACGGACTCGCAGCGCCTGCGCGTTGCCTACACGTTCGACCGCGGTGAGCATCGTCAAACCGGCGAATTTGGCCGCGTTACCGAGGACGGCAACCCGATCAGCGTGTTCGGTGGGAAGTACAATCTGGACGCCCGCATCATCACTGCGGACGGCCGCGTTCTCCAGAACCGCGACCGCTACTCCGTGGCGCTGCTGAACCAGATTTCCGGTGAGTATTTCGGCAAGTTCTTGGGCGACAAGCTCACCATCACGGCCGGCATCCGCGCTCCATTCTTCAAGCGAGAGCTCAACCAATATTGCTACACGTTGCTGAGCACCGGCAATCCGGTCTGCACCACCGAGCCGATCGCTGCGAACCGCATTCTGCCTGCAACGGCGCCGCGCCCGACCGGAACGCCTCCGGCTGGCGGCTATGTCTATGCTCCGTTCGAGCGGACCGTGAAGTACAGCCCGATCCTGCCGTCGGCGGGTGTCTCCTACGAGCTCGGCGAAGGCCACAGCGTCTACGCCAGCTTCGGCAAAAACTTCTCCTCGCCGTCGACGGACAATCTCTACCGCGCCGTTAATCTCGACGTGGATCCGGAGACCACGGAGTCTTATGAGGCCGGCTATCGCATGCGCACTCGCAACGTGCAGGCGCAGCTCGCGACCTACTGGGTGAACTACAAGAACCGCATCGTCACCGCGACGGACCAGGATCCGAACAGCCAGACGTTCGGCACCACGCTCGACCGGAACGTGGGCGACGCCCGGGCCTACGGCTTCGACGGTCAGGTCTCGTGGCGGCCGGTCCGCAACATCCTGCTCTACGGCTATGCTTCCTACATCGATTCGAAGCTGAAGGAGGACATTCCGGGTCCGGTGATCAACGTCACGCCGACCAATCCTGCCGGCACTCCGACCACGATCAACACCGCGGGCGCCGAGTTCGTTGAGACGCCGCGCTGGCAGTTCGGCGGGCGCGCTCAGGGCGATCTCGGAGCACTCTCGGTGGGCGTTCAGTTCAAGTATGTCGGCAAGCGTTATTCGACCGACGACAACGGCCGCACGCTTACTCCGACCGTCGGCACGATCCCGCCCGGGCAGACTCCCGGTCAGCCGCTCATCCTGACGGGTATCAGTAACGTGCCGATCGCCCCGAACGGACGCACCAACGATTACACGATCATCGATGCGGACGCCCGGATCAGCCTCAGGAGCCTGGGCCTCGAGCGCACCGCGCTCAAGCTGAGCGTCATCAACCTGTTGGACAAATATTATTTCGGCAACATCAACACGCAGAATACGGTAATCCAGAGCCCCCGCTTCTCGGTCGGTGCTCCGCGAACCTTCCAGGCAACCCTGACGGTCGGCTTCTAAGTCGCACCGGTCCAGGCTGGAAAGAAAGACACCCGGTGCCGATGGCGCCGGGTGTTTTCTTTTGCGCGCGGAAGGCGGAAAAGCGGGATCAAGGGTTTAGCCCGGCAGGGTTGAGGCCCGAAGGAGTTCGAACGAATGCGCCTGATTCTCCCCCTCCTCATACTGGCTGCTTCGTGCAGCGCGGCCGATGCACCTCCAGTTCGAGCATCGGCCGCGGAAGCATCCATTCCGTTCGTCGGCAGCAACGGCATCAGCGAGTGGCGCCGGGCCGGACGGGGCATGGTGTACATCCGCAGCGTCGGCGGTGAATGGTATCTGGCGCGGACAATGAACGCCTGCTCTGCCCTCGACAGCGCGATCTCACTAGGCTTCGTTACTTCGGCGCTGGGTGCTCTCGACCGGCATAGCTCGATCCGCGTCGAGGAGCAGATCTGCCCGATCGAAAGCCTCGTCCGTTCGGACGCGCCGCCGGAGCGGAGCGCCCGCCGCCGCTAGGGCTCGCTTCGCAGGCGCCGGGGCGGCTATGGCCGCGCGATGAGTTCCACATCCGCGCCCGCTCCTTCAACAATCGCGCAGGCTGCCCGAGCCGTCCTGATGGCGACAGAGCCGAGGGACAAGGTGAAGTGCGCGCGTGCCGCTGCACGGGCGTGGCGGCGGGGGCAGCTGGCGCACCGGTTCGACGTGGCGATGCCGGACCGCCCTGCCCGCCCTCCCCGGCCGGAGCTCCTGCCCGCCTCGCGCATGCCGAAGCGCGGCCGGGCCGGCTCGGAGCGGGCGCGGATCGCGATGCTGCACGCGCTGGCCCATATCGAATTCGCCGCGATCGACCTCGCCTTCGACCTCGTCGGCCGCTTCGGCGCCGGCTTCCCGCGCAGCTTCGCCGACGACTGGATCGGGGTCGGCGCGGACGAGGCGATGCACTTCGCCTTGCTCGACCGGCGGCTGCGGACGCTCGGCTCCGGCTACGGCGACCTTCCCGCGCATGACGGATTGTGGGAGGCGGCCGAGGAGACGGCGGGCGACGTGCTCGCGCGGCTGGCCGTCGTGCCGATGGTGCTAGAAGCCCGCGGCCTCGACGTCACGCCCGCAACCGTCGCGCGCTTCGAGGCCGCCGGCGACGCTCGATCGGCGGCCATCCTCGATCGCATCTACCGCGACGAAATCCGACATGTCGGCGCCGGAACGAAGTGGTTCAAAAGCGTCTGCGAATCCCGAGAATTAGCCGCCGTTCCGGAGTGGAAACGGTTAATAGACCGTCACTTTCGAGGTGCGTTGAAGCCTCCGTTCAACGCTTCAGCGCGCGACCAAGCCGGTCTATCCCGCGATTTCTACGAAGGGGTTGCTCTGACAAGGGATGTTTAACAGTCTGCAATCACACGTCGAGGGGTGGGCAACTTCCTGACGAACATCGCCGGGGCTTTTTGGCCCCAGATTGGAATGCGCGAGCCGCTTTCGAGCGGCCGTGACGGCCTTATCGGCCGCCGGGGATATGAATGACCGACGCAGTTCAAACGCTGAATGCCGCAGGGACCGCGAAGTTCCCTAAGCTCCTTCGGCAGCGTGATATTTTCTTCCACGACGGGAAGAGCCTCCGCCGTTTCAGCGTCAGCGTCAGGCTTCAGGTCGCAGCGGCTTCGGCCGCTCTTCTCCTGGTTCTCTGGTCGCTTTTCGCAGCCGCCCAGTTCCTCACCACTCCCGCCGCTTCGACGGCCAAAGTCGTCGAAATGCAGCGCCAGGTCGAGGCGATGGAAGCGGACGTCGCGCTCATCAAGGAAGTTGCGCAGAAGCGCTACCAGCTCACCGCGAGCGAAGTGAAGAAGCTCGGCATCGATCCGAAGCGCTTCACCGGAACCGGCGGGCCGTTCGAAGCGGTGGAGCCGCTGAAGGCCGCCGACCCCAAGTTCAAGCAGCTCTTCATGAGCTGGAAGAAGCTCGACCAGATCGAGCGCGGCACGATCGCCATCCCCTCGACCGAGCCGGTCAAGGGCAGCGCCTTCACCTCCGGCTACGGAGTCCGCTCCGATCCGTTCAAGGGCCGCGCCGCGATGCACGCCGGGATCGACCTCGCAGGCCCGATGGGAACCCCGATCTACGCGACCGCCGACGGGTATGTCGGCCGCTCCGAATACAACAATGGCGGCTACGGCAACCT
>NZ_DASVUE010000051.1:0-18477 GCF_036387215.1 Allosphingosinicella sp.
AGGAGCCGCATTATCCTCAGCGGCCAATCCTGCATTCCGCCGATCATGTTCCACTCCCCACTTTTGGGGGCAGTCTAAGGGCGGCTAGGAGACGAGCGCAAGCCGGGGCGGTTCGGCGACCGAAAGCCGCACCGAGGTCACGCCGTCGATGCGTTCGATGCGGGCGCCCAGCTCCGCATCGAGGACGAAGTCGCGGCCGAGCAGGATCTCAGCCTCGCCGCCGTCGAGCTTCACATGGAGGCGGAGCTGGCCGTTGCCGCCGCGATGGTCCGCCACAGCCTCGGCAAGGCGCGGGAGCACCTCCGGCCCCTCCACTTGCACCTGGAGCTGGAGCCGGGTGCGCTTCGAGAGGTTCTCGAACGACTGGATAGCCTTTATCGTGACCCGCGGCGCTTCCTCGCCCGGGCGCCGGTCGAGCTCGACGTTGAGCAGGCCGCATCCGCCGGCCTTGGCCGCTTCCTCCACCTGCGCCGCTACCATGTCGTCGAAGACGGTCGCCACGAACTGGCCGGAAGCGTCGGAAAGCGTCGCCATCAGATAGCGCCGTCCCCGAGCGGAGGTGCGCCAGCGCGCGTCCTCGACGAGGCCCGCCATCATCGCCGGCGAGCGGCCGCCGTCCGCGGGCGCGGGTAGCGAACCGAGTTCGGCGAAGCTCTTCGCCCCATGGGCTTCCACCAAGTGCCGGTACCGGTCCACGGGATGAGCGGAGAAATAGAAGCCGAAGCTCTCCTTCTCCGCCGCCATGCGCTGAGCGAGCGACCAGTTGGAGCTTGCCGGCATCCGGATCGGAACGACGTTGCTCTCGCCGCCGAACAGGCCGCCCTGACCGCTGGAGCGCGCTTCGGCTGCGCTCGATGCATGGGCGAGGATCGTCTCGGCGGCTGCGAAGACGGCGGCGCGGTTCGGCGCCACCTCGTCGAAGGCGCCGCCGCCGGCGAGGCTCTCGATCTGGCGGCGGTTGAGGAGCCGGGGATCGACCCGCTCAGCAAAATCGTCGAGCGTCTTGAAGCGTCCGTTCGCGCGCCGCTCCTCGACGAGCTGTTCCATCGCCTTTTCGCCGACGCCCTTGAGCGCCCCCAAGGCGTAGCGGACGGCGTGGCTCTCGCCGTGGGGCTCGACGGAGAATTCCGCCTCGCTGGCATTGATCGAGGGCGGCAGGCAGGCGACTTCGAGCCGCCGCATGTCGTCGACGAAGATCGCGAGCTTGTCGGTCTGCCCCATGTCGAAGCACATCGAGGCGGCGTAGAATTCCACCGGATAATGCGCCTTCAGCCAGGCGGTCTGATAGGCGACCAGCGCGTAGGCGGCGGCGTGGCTCTTGTTGAAGCCGTAGCCGGCGAACTTGTCGATCAAATCGAACAGCTCGTTCGCCTTCGGCTTGCCGATGTCGTTGGCGGCGCAGCCGGTGACGAAGCGTTCGCGCTGCGCGTCCATCTCCGCCTTGATCTTCTTGCCCATTGCGCGCCGGAGAAGGTCGGCCTCGCCGAGGCTGTAGCCGGCGAGCACCTTCGCCGCCTCCATCACCTGCTCCTGGTAGACGAAAATCCCGTAGGTCTCCTTCAGCACGTTCTCGAGCATCGGATGGGGGTATTCGATCGGCTCGCGGCCGTTCTTGCGGGCGCCGAACATCGGGATGTTGTCCATCGGGCCCGGGCGGTAGAGCGAGACGAGCGCGATGATGTCCTCGAAGCTGGTCGGCTTCACCGCCGCGAGCGTCCGGCGCATGCCCTCAGATTCCAGCTGGAACACGCCGACCGTCTCGCCGCGCTGGAGCAATTTGTAGACTTCCGCATCGTCCCAGGCGAGCCGGTCGAGATCGACAGCGATGCCGCGCTTCGCCAGCATCTGCACGGCCTTCTGGAGCACCGAGAGGGTCTTGAGACCCAGGAAGTCGAATTTCACAAGCCCCGCCGCCTCGACATATTTCATGTCGAACTGCGTTACCGGCATGTCCGAGCGCGGATCGCGGTAGAGCGGGACAAGCTGGTCGAGCGGCCGATCGCCGATGACGACGCCGGCGGCGTGCGTCGAGCTGTGCCGCGGCAGCCCCTCGAGCTTGCGGGCGAGATCGAACAGGCGCCGGACCTGGGCGTCGTCCTTATATTCGGCGGCAAGCTCCGAGACGCCGTTCAGCGCCCGCTCCAGGTCCCAGGGCTCGGTCGGGTGGTTCGGGATCAGCTTGGCGAGCCGATCGACATGGCCGTAGCTCATCTGAAGCACACGGCCAGTATCCTTCAGAACCGCCCTCGCCTTCAGCTTACCGAAGGTGATGATCTGGGCAACCTTGTCCGTGCCGTAGCGCTGCTGGACGTAGCGTATGACCTCGCCGCGCCGGGTTTCGCAGAAATCGATGTCGAAGTCCGGCATCGACACTCGTTCCGGGTTGAGGAAGCGCTCGAACAGCAGGCCGAGCTTGATCGGATCAAGGTCGGTGATCGTCAGCGACCAGGCGACGACCGAGCCCGCGCCCGAGCCGCGGCCGGGGCCGACCGGGATGTCGTTCTCCTTGGCCCATTTGATGAAGTCGGCGACGATCAGGAAGTAGCCGGGGAAACCCATCCCGACGATGACGTCGACCTCATAGTCGAGGCGGGTGAAATAGGCCTGCCGCTCCTCGCCGCTGAGCGTATAGCCTTCCAGCCGCTTTTCGAGCCCGGCGCGCGCGTCGCGGCGCAGTTGCTCAGCCTCGGCCTCGATGTCGCCGGCGAGGTTCGGGAGGATCGGCTTCCGCTTGGGTGCGCCGAAGGCGCAGCGGCGGGCGATGACCGAGCTGTTCTCGATCGCTTCGGGAAGATCGGCGAACAGCCGGCGCATCTCGGCGGGCGGCTTGATCCAGGCTTCGGGCGAGGATTTGATGCGGTCATCCCGGTCGACCTGGCTCGATTGAGCGATGCACAGCATGGCATCGTGCGCACGGTGGAAGCTGCTGTCGGTGAAGCAGGCGGGGTTGGTTGCGACCAGCGGCAGGTCGCGCTCATAGGCGAGGTCGATCAGCGATGCCTCGGCCGCCTCTTCGAGCGCATTCCCGCGCCTCGAAAGCTCGATATAGAGCCGCGCGGGGAAAAGCCGCTCAAGCGTCTCCAGATATGAGAAAGCGGCATCGCTCTGCTCGGCCGCGAGCAGCCTTGCGAGGGCGCCTTCGCCTCCGCCGGTGAGCGCGATCAGCCCGTCCGTCCGCCCCTCCAGCGCGGCCAGGGGCACATGCGCCTCTTCCTCCACCGGCCGGCCCAGATGGGCGGCGGAGACGAGCGCGCAGAGATTCTGGTAGCCGGTCTCGTCCTGCGCATAGAGCGGGAGCCAATCGACGGTGACCGCCCGCCCCTCGACGCCCGGACGCGCGATACCGAGCAGAGCGCCGACGATCGGCTGCACGCCCTCCGCCTTGCAGGCGTCGGTGAACGGCATGACGGCATAGAGCCCGTTCCGGTCGGTGACCGCAGCGGCCGGGAAATCGAGCTTCCTCGCCTGCTTCGCGATCGCCTTCGGCTCGATCGCGCCTTCGAGCATCGTGTAGCAGGAGAAGATGCGAAGCGGGACGTAGGGCGCGGCCATGGCTCCGTTATGGAGCCTCGGGCCCCCAAATCAAACCGCCCGTTGCGACTTCTCCACAGCTTAGTCGCCGGCCATGATGTCGCGGATCTCGTTCATCCGGCCATCATAGGCTTCCGCGATGCAGGCCTCCGTTCCGCAGCGGTCGCGATAGGCGAGGAAGCGGTCGCGGGTACGGCGAAGCTCCCGGCGCCTGCTCGAATCCGCGTCCGACAAAGCGGAGTAGAAGAGCGAGGACATCGCCCGGTCCTTGGCTGCCAGCCGGTCCCTCGAGCAGACCTGGCGCTCGCTGGAGCTGCGGGCGAAGCGGCAATTGAAGCTGGGGTTCGATCGCGCCGCCGTGCGCACCGGCTCGCGACGCTCGACCTTCGGCGCGGGCGCCGGCGCGGGCGGCGGAGCCGGACGCGGCGCGACACTGGGCGCGGTGCGGGGCGCAGCGGGCGCGGGAGGCGGAGCCGTGGCCGGCGCGGGCGCTGCCGGAGGCGCCGAGGCCGCGGGCGGCGGCGGCGGCGCGGCTTCGACATATTCCGTTGGCTGCTGGGCCGCGGACGGCAATTGCGACGGCGCGCCGCGCAGGTTGAATGCGGCAAGCTTCTGGATGATCGGCTCGGCGCCCCTGATCTGGTAGACGAGGCCGCTGCCGTCAGCCGCCGACTGAGCCGAATATTCTATATTCGCCGTCAGCCTCCGCTGGCCGCCGAATGCCGCTTCCGCACCGGGAGGAAGCTCCAGGATGAAGCGGCCGGAGCAGACGGTGACGTTCAGATCCTCGTCGCGGCTCATCACCACCGGATTTTCCATCCGCACGACCGAATTCTCGGCGAGCGTGTCGAGATTGGCGGGATCGGCGTTCCGAAGCCGCACCGCCTCCTCGAACGCGACCTCCTTCAGCCGGCCGTAGGTGGCGTTGGAGCCGCAGGCGGCCTGATCCGGGTTCTTCTGCGCGCCCGGAAGCGCGGCCGACTGAACCTCGTCCTTCTTCTTCTCGTAGCCGCGGGTCAGGCTCCAGCCGAACGCGCCCACCGCCAGGACCAGAAGCCCGGCGAGCACCAAGATGATCTTCCTTTGGTCCATCGCTTTTCATGCCCCTCAAGCAACAACAGGCGCTGCAGCGACGGCGACCTCACTCCAGCACGCCCTCGTGCAAACGCAGCACTCGGTCCATCTTTCCCGCGATCCGTTCATTATGCGTGGCGACGAGCGCGGCGCTGCCTTCGTTGCGGACGAGGCTGAGGAATTCGGCGAAGACGATATCGGCAGTGGCCTCGTCGAGATTGCCGGTGGGCTCGTCGGCAAGGACGAGCGAAGGGCGGTTCGCAAGCGCCCGGGCGACGGCCACGCGCTGCTGCTCGCCGCCCGAAAGCTGGCTCGGCCGGTGCGTGAGGCGGTGCTCGAGGCCGAGCGAGGAGAGCAGGGATTCGGCCCGCTCGCGCGCCGGCACCGGCTCCGCGCCATGGATGAGCTGCGGGAGGATCACGTTCTCGGACGCGTTGAAATCCGGCAGGAGGTGGTGGAACTGATAGACGAAGCCGAGCACGTCGCGCCGGACGCGGGTGCGGCCGTCATTGTCGAGCTGCGCGGCTTCCTCGCCGTTGATGCGGATGGAGCCCTCGAAGCCGCCCTCGAGCAGACCCACCGCCTGAAGCAAGGTCGACTTGCCCGAGCCGGAGGGTCCGAGCAGCGCAACGATCTCGCCCTGGGCCACGTCGAGATTGACCCCGCGCAGGACGTGGATGGTCACGCCGCCCTGCTGGAAGCTGCGCTGCAGCCCCCGGACTTCGAGCACCTTATTCATAGCGGAGCACCTGCACGGGATCGGTGCTCGCCGCCTTCCACGCCGGATAGAGGGTGGCGAGGAAGCTGAAGCCAAGCGCCATGATCACCACCGCAAGCACCTCGAACGGATCGGTTTTCGAGGGAAGCTCGGTGAGGAAGCGGATCGAAGGATCCCAGAGGTTCTGGCCGGTGAGCATCTGGATGCCGTTGACGACGCCCTGCCTGAAGAACAGGAAGATCGCGCCCAGGATGAGGCCCGCGACGGTTCCGAGCGTGCCGATCGTGACGCCCACCGTCATGAAGACCTTCATCAATCCCCTCCGTGTCGCGCCCATGGTGCGGAGGATTGCGATGTCGCGCGTCTTGGCTCTGACCAGCATGATCAGCGAGGACAGGATGTTGAACACGGCGACGAGGATGATGAGCGACAGGACGACGAACATCGCCACCCGCTCGACCGCGAGCGCCTCGAACAGGGAGGCGTTCATCGTCCGCCAGTCCGCCACAATCGCCTGGCCGCGGACCCGCTCGGCGAGCGGAGCGAGGATCTGCCCGACCCGTTCGGCATCCTCGGTCTGGACCTCGACCATGCCGACATCCTCACCAAGCAGCAGAAGCGTCTGCGCATCCTCGATCGGCATGACGACGAAGGCTTTGTCGTAATCGTAGACGCCGACCTCGAAGATCGCGGAGACGGTATAGTCGACGATCCGGGGCACCGTCCCGAACGGGGTCGTCTGGCCTTGCGGGCTGATGATCGTGATCGAGCTTCCGACGCTTGCGCCGAGCGCTTCGGCAAGCCGGGCGCCGATGCCGACATTGCCGGAGCCGGGCCGAAGCGTCGCCAGCGAGCCGGCGATCACCTTCCCCTGGAGCGCAGGGTTGGAAAGGATGTCCTGGCGCTGCATGCCGCGCACCAGCACGCCTTCGACGCGGCCGTTGAAGCTGGCCATCAGCGGCTGCTCGATCAAGGGAACCGCCATGGTGACGCCCGGCGTAGCGCGGGCCTGCTTCGCGATCTCCTGCCAGTTGGAGAGGCGCCCGCCATAGCCCTGCACCACGGCATGGCCGTTGAGGCCGACGATCTTCTCGAACAGCTCGGCCCGGAAACCGTTCATGACGCTCATCACGATGATCAGGGCCGCAACGCCGAGCATGACCGCAATCAGGCTGATCGAGGCGACGAGGAAGATGAAGCCCTCCCCCTTCCCCGGGAGCAGATAGCGCTTGGCGATCACGCGCTCGTAGCGGGAGAGGATCATGCGGCGGTCAGCCGCGCAAGCGCGCTCTCGACGCTCAGCTCCTCGCGCTCGCCGGTGGCGCGGCGCTTCAGCTCGACGACCCCTTTCTCAAGTCCCTTCGGACCGACGATCAGCTGCCACGGAAGCCCGATCACGTCCATCGTCGCGAACTTGGCGCCGCCGCGCTCGTCGCGGTCGTCGTAGAGCGTGTCGACCCCTGCTTGCTGCAGGCGGCCGTATATGTCGTCGGCGGCGCTGGTGACGTTGCCATCGTCGGCGCGCATGTTGATGAGGCCGACGCGGTAGGGCGCGACGGCTTCGGGCCAGACGATGCCGTTGTCGTCATGGCTCGCCTCGATGATCGCGCCCATCAGCCGCGAGACGCCGATGCCGTAGCTGCCCATGTGCGGGTGGACGTTGCCGCCGTCGCTGGTCTGAACGGTCATGCCCATGCTCGCGGAATATTTGGTACCGAACGCGAAGATATGCCCGACCTCGATGCCGCGCCGGGTGCGGAGGCGATCGGCGGGGACCGGGCATTCCGTCACCTTCTCATGCTCCTCCGCCTCCATCGCATAGAGGTCGGTGAGCCGGGCGATGGTGGAGGCGTCGGCCGACAGCAGCTCCTCGTGGGTCACGTCCTCGAGCGCCGCATCGTAATAGACCGCGCTTTCGCCCGTCTCGGCCAGTACGTGGAATTCGTGGCTGAGGTTGCCGCCGATCGGCCCCGTGGGCGCCCGCACCGGCACCGCCTGAAGCCCCATCCGCGCGAACGTGCGCAGATAGGCGACGAACATCGCTTCGTAGCTTCGGCGAAGGCCTTCCTCGTCCAGATCGAAGCTGTAGGCGTCCTTCATCAGGAACTCGCGCCCGCGCATGACGCCGAAGCGGGGCCGGACCTCGTCGCGGAACTTCCACTGGATGTGGTAGAGCGTGCGGGGAAGATCGCGGTAGCTCTTCACCGCATCGCGGAAGAGGATGGTGATCATCTCCTCGTTGGTCGGGCCGTAGAGCATCTCGCGCTCGTGCCGGTCCTTGAAGCGCAGCATCTCCGGGCCATAGGCGTCGTAGCGGCCGGATTCCCGCCACAGATCGGCCGACTGTACGGTCGGCATCAGCAGCTCGATCGCACCGGCCTTGTCCTGCTCCTCGCGAACGATCTGCTCGATCCTGTTCAGCACCCGGAGGCCGAGCGGCAGCCAGGCGTAGATCCCGGCCGCAGTCTGCCGGATGAGGCCGGCGCGGAGCATCAGCTTATGGCTGACGATCTGCGCGTCGGCCGGCGTCTCCTTGGTGACGGGCAGGAAGTAGCGGGAAAGGCGCATAAGCTCGTGACGGGTCCGGAAGGGGCAGGATCGCGGCGAAGCTCTAGGGTCGCTCCGCCGCCAAGGCAACCGCGCAGCCATGTGGCCGCGGCGACACAGAGCGAACACAAACGCGCAACACCTTGTTCTTAGGCCGTGACAAGGGGGCGGCGCCTGCCTAGCGTTCGCTCCACCAAGCCAAGGGCTACAGCCCAGGTTCGGGGAGTTTCGATCCCGCTTCCTCTGCGAGGTGAGGCGGCGCGCGGGTCGAAGTTCAAAAAAGGGGGGTGACGAGCGATCGTCACACGGGTGCCCGGGCCGCGAGGTTCCGGGCACTTGCCGTTGGGGCTAGGCCGCCTCGCCTGAGCCGAGCTTGAAGATGGGCTTCGCCGCCTCGACCTCGTCCTTGATGAAGCGGACGACGGCGCGGACACGGGCGAGCTCGCTCAGATCCTGGTGGATCGTAAGATAGAGCGAACGGGTTAGGCTCACCTCGTCGGCGAGGACCCGCACGAGCCCCCTCTCCTCCCGCGCAAGGAATGCCGGGAGCACGCACAGGCCGGCGCCTGAGAGCGTGGCCTTCAGCTGGGCGACGAGGTTGCTGCTTTCGAGCGCCGTGCAGCCGTTGGGCGCGACGTGCTGAAGGAAATCGAGCTCCGGGAAGGTGAGCAGGTCGCCGATATAGCTGACGAAGCTGTGGCCGCTGAGATCGGCGGTGGAGCGGATCTCGGGAGCGGCGCCGAGATAGGAAGGAGCGGCGTAGAGGCCGAGATCGTAATCGATGAGCTTGCTGACGAGCAGCCTTCCGGTCGGCGGCTGGCTCACCGAGATGACGATATCGGCGTCTCGCTTGGCCAGGCTGAACACCGCGGAGGCGGCGACGAGCTGGACGGTGAGCTGCGGGTGCCGCTCCTTCAGCCGGCCGATGCGGGGTGCGAGGAAATAGCTTCCGAAGCCTTCGGGAGACCCGATCCGGACGGCGCCTTCGACGCTCGCCGCACTGCCCCCTACCCGCTCCTGCGCGCCGATCGCGAGCCGCTCCATCTCCTCGGCCATCGGCAGAAGCCGCTCGCCCTGCTCGGTCAGCGTATAGCCCGACGGGCTGCGGTCGAAGAGCTTGGCCTTCAGCGCATGCTCGAGCGCCGCGATCCGGCGGGAAAGCGTCGTATGATCGAGCTGGAGCCGCGCCGCCGCGACCGTCAGCCGGCCTGCCCGGGCGACGCCGAGAAAGCTCCTGAGGTCGTTCCAGTCGAAGTCGGCCAAACTGCCCCTTAACTATGCGTATGTGAACTTTCGCACGACGGTTGCGGCACAATCCAAATGGATTTGCAGGGGCGGTTATGAGAGAGGGCCACCACCCCCGCAAGAGGAATAGACAATGACCTTCGAGGCCGGATCGGCCGCGTTTGCCGCGGACGTCGAGACTTTCGCCGATTTCAGCGCGCCCGCCGCGATGGTCCGGTCGCTGCCTGCGAACGATCCCGCCAACCCTGAGGCGGGATGGGCGACTCGGAACCCGAACCGGGCGATGCTCTTTCTCTATGTGAGCCCGCGCGATTGCGGCGTGGTGGACGAGCTGCTGGCCCTTTAAAGCCTCCGCTCGGGCTCGAGAGGAGCAATGATGGACGACAATAAGGGCCTCCTGAGCACGCCCGTGAACCCGCCGGACCCCGCCAAGCTGGCGGAGGCATGGTCGCGGGTGATGGCGGGCACCGTCGACGTCATGACGGCGTCGGTGCAGCGCGCCACAAATCCGCATGTCCCGCAGCCATACGATCCCGCCGCTCCGGCGCGTGCGTTCGGCGCCTTCGCGCAGCACCTCCTCACCAATCCCGCCGAGCTCATCAAGGCGCAGCAGGAGGCCGCGGCCGACTGGATGAAGCTATGGGGCGCCGCCGCCGCCCGCGCAGCCGGCGCGAAGCCGGAGCCGGTGATCGAGCCGGAGCGTGGCGACCGCCGGTTCAAGGATCCCGCCTGGAGCGAGGAGCCGGCGTTCGACTATATCAAGCAGGCCTATCTGCTCGCCGCCAAGCGCGCGCTGTCGCTGATCGAGAATGCGAACGGGCTCGATGAGGCGACCCGCACCCGCGTCGAATTCTTCACCGGCCAATATCTGCAGGCGCTGTCGCCGGCGAACTTCCCGCTGACCAACCCGGAAGCGGTGCGGCGGGCGATCGAGACCGGATCCGTCAGCCTCCTTTCCGGCTTTGCCAATCTGCTCGAGGACGCCGCGCAGGACGCCGGCCTCGTCACGCGCAGGACGAGCGAGGATTTCGAGCTCGGCGTCAACATTGCCGCTACGCCGGGGAGCGTCGTCTACCAGAACGCGCTGATGCAGCTCATCCAGTACGCGCCGGTGACGGACGAGGTCTACAAGCGGCCTTTGCTCTACATCCCGCCGCTGGTGAACAAATATTACCTTCTGGACCTGCAGCCGAAATCGAGCCTGATCCGCTGGCTCGTCGAACAGGGCCACACGGTGTTCGTCGTCTCCTGGGTCAATCCGGGGCCCGAGCTCGCCGACATGGACATCGCCGATTACATCAAGCTCGGCCCGGTGGAAGCGCTGGGCGCGATCGAGCAGGCGACGGGCGAGCGGAGCGTCGACATGTTCGGCTTCTGCATGGGCGGAACGCTGGTTGCGATGGCGCTCGCCTATCTCGCCGGCAAGGGCGAAGGCGACCGCGTCGCCTCGGCCACCACGATCGGCACATTGTTCGATTTCGCGAGCCTCGGCCAATGGTCGACCTTCACCGAGCCCGAGCAGCTGCGCGCGATGGAGCGGCACCTCCTCCACAAGGGCTTCATGGCCGCGCAGGACCTGCAGGCCCTGTTCTCGGCCGTCCGCGCCAACGACCTCATCTGGTCGTCGGTAGTGAACCATTATCTGCTGGACCGCGAGGCGCCGCCTTCGGACATCCTCTACTGGTTCGCCGACGGTGCCCATCTGCCCCGCGCCTTCCTCCTCACCTATGCGCAGCAGATGCTCCGCGACAATCTCCTGAAGGAGCCGGGCGGGATGGAGATTGATGGCGTGCCGCTCGACTTGGGTGCTATCCAGGCGCCGCTGCTCGCGATCAGTCTCAAGGACGATCACGTCTCCGCCTGGGCCGCGACCTATGAGAGCGCCAAGCTGTGGGGCGGCCCGGTCCAGTTCCTCCTCGGCGGCTCCGGCCACAATGCCGGCGTCATCAACCCGCCGTCCGCCAACAAGCATGGCTATTGGGTGGGCGAGGAGATGCCGGGCACCGCCGACGAATGGTTCGCCGCGGCCGAGCGCAAGGAAGGAAGCTGGTGGCCGCACTGGCACGCCCGCCTTAGCGAGGACGGCAAGGCGGAGAAGGTGCCCGCCCGCATCCCCGGCGACGGCGATCTCGACGTGATCGAGCCCGCGCCCGGCTCCTACGTCAGGAACCGCTGCTGAAGCCGAGGCTTCGCTCCGCCGCCCTCATGGGCTAGAAACCTCTCGTGGGGCGGCGATCGGAGCGGGGAATGGGCGAAGACCGGGTGGCGGTGGTGACCGTCAACTACCGTACGCCCGACCTCGTCATCCGCTGCCTCGAATCGCTTGCCGCGGAGCGAGCCGCGATTCCGCATCCGCTGGAAGTGATCGTCGTCGACGGCGGCTCGGGCGACGGATCGGCCGAGCAGCTTCGCCGGGATCTGTCCGACGAGCGTTTCGCCGGCTGGACCACCTTCCTCGCGCTTGAACTGAACGGCGGCTTCGGCTGGGCGAACAACCAGGCGATGCTGCAGCTCCTGCAGCGGGAGCAGCCGCCTTCCTTCATCCACATCCTCAATCCCGATACGGTCGTGGAGGCTGGTGCGGTCGGCGCGCTCGTGAACGTTCTCAAGTCTCACCGCGAGTGCGGCGCCGCCGGCTCGCAGCTGATCGACGACGCGGGCGCCGCCGCCGGCTCGGCTTTCCGCTTCCCGACCGCTGCGCGCGAGTTCGTTCGCGGGAGCAACACGCCGGGGCTGGGCCGCTGGCTGGGCGTTGCGCCGGTTCTGGTGCCGCCGGGTCAGCCGGGCGAAGTCGATTGGGTGACGGGCGCCAGCGTCATGTTCCGTTCCGAGGCGCTACGCGAGGCCGGGCTCTTCGACGACGGCTTCTTCCTCTATTTCGAGGAAATCGAGCTGATGCACCGGCTCGGCCGCGCAGGCTGGACAGCGCGGCACGTGCCGGAAAGCCGCGTCTACCATGTCGGCGGCGCCTCAACCGGGGTGAACGGGCACGATCCCGAACAGGTGCGGAGGCGGCCCGCTTACTGGTACCGGTCCCGCCGCCGCTATTTCGCGCTCACCAGCGGGCGCTTCGGAACGATCGCCGCGGGCCTCGCATGGCTCGTCGGAGACTTGCTGTGGCGGCTGCGCCGCGCGATCTCCCGAAGCAGCAAGATCGAGGTTCCATTCGAGCGGGAGGACCTGCTCTCGAACGGCCTCGAAGCCGGCGCCGAGGACCTCGTTTCTCATGCCCGCCGCTGGGACCATCCCGTCGGCACGCCGCCGGCCTGGATGGACCGGTCCTAGCCGAGCTTCACCACCTCCGCCTCGCGCCCCGCCTGCTCTTCCCAAACCGCCTCGCGGTACATTTCGAACGTGCCGTCCATGTCCTCGAGGCTCCAGACCCCGCTGATCGTGTTGCCGTCGGCCGAGAGCCTGCCGACATAGTCGACGGCGTGGGCGGCATCGCTTTCGGCATCGTAGACCTTGGTGAAGTCGACCGACGAGCCGGTGCGGCTGCCGGAGAGGATCGCGCCCAGTTGCTCGCTCGAGCGGCCGACGGTGTTCGGCTCGACGATGCTGCCGCTCAAGGCGCCGTCATGATCCTGGAGCGTCGCCAGGAAAGGCGTGGTGGGGCCGAGGCCGTTCGGATAGGAATAGCTGCCGAGCCAGAGGCCGCTGAGATTGATCCTCTGCTCAGCCATTCCGCTCCGCTGCGACAAGTGCGGCAAGCGCCTCACCGGTGACCGGGGGCGAGCAGAGGAAGCCTTGGTAGAGGTTGCAGCCTTCCTCCGCGAGCAGCCCCAATTGCTCCCCCGTCTCGACGCCCTCCGCAATGACTCCAAGGCCGAGCGAGCGCGCCATGTCGATCACGCTCCTGACGACGATCCGGTCCCGCGGGCTGCCGGTGATGTCCTCGCAGAGGCGCTTATCGATCTTGAGGTAATCGAGCGGCAGCGCCTTCAGATAAGCGAGGCTCGAATAGCCGGTGCCGAAATCGTCGATCGCCACCCGGAGGCCGCCTTCGCGCAAATTGGCAAGGAGATAGGCGGCGGCGTTCAGATCCTCGATGAGGCCGCTCTCCGTCACTTCGACGGTCAGCCGCCCCCGATCGAAGCCGCTGTCGGCGACCAGCTCGAGGAATTGCGCGGCGAAGCCGGGGCGGACGATGTCGGAGGCGGTGATGTTCACGGACAGCCGGAGCCGCGCCAGCGCTTCGGGCCATTCCGCCGCGGCCGAGATCGCCTTTCGCTGCACATGGTCGGACAATTGGACAAGATAGTCGGAGCGCTCGGCGACGCTGAACAAAGTGGCGGCGCCGAGTTCTCCGAAGGAGGGATGCCGCCAGCGGGCGAGCGCCTCCGCTCCCTCGATGCGGCCGGTGGTGACCGACACCTGGGGCTGGAACAGGATCTCGATCTCGTCCTGGTCCAGCGCCTTGCGGAGATCGATCTCGAGCTGGTCGCCGCGCGCGCTCACCGTCTGCGCGCCTGCGTCCAGCATCCGGATCGGCCCCGCCTCTCCCGTCTTCGCCTCGGCAAGCGCGGCGCTCGCCCGCCGGAACAGGCTCATCGCGTCATCGTCCGCCGAGGAGGCGGCGGCGCCGACGCGGGCGCCGAGCGTGATCACATGGTCGCCGGACATGAACGGGCGTGCGAGCGCTTCCACGAGCTGGCCGGCGATGAACCGCCCTTCGCTGAGGCTGGTGGGCGCCGCGAGCGCGACTGCGAACTGGGCGCCGGCGACGCGCGCGACGAACCGGCGCCTGTTATCGGCATCGACCACCCGCTCGATCCGCCGGGCCGCCGCCTGAAGCACCGCATCCCCCGTGGCGCGGCCGAAAGCGGCGTTGATCGCATCGAAACGGCTGACCGCGAGCAGAAGAACCACCGCGGCAGGATCACTGCCCTGCCCCGCCGCGAGCTGATCGCCAAGCCAGGCCCGAGCGGCGCGGCCGTCGCGCGTACCTGTGACGGGATCCCGCGACTGAGCCGATGCCTCCCCCGCGATCGTTTCGGTGCGGGCGACGATGCCGCCCGCCTCCTCGTCCACCCTCAGATGATGCGCGATCCTCGTGCCCTGGCGATCCTCGTGGGCGAAGGCGGTGGAGCGGCCGGTGCTCATCAGCCGGTCGATCGCTCCCCGGGCGGCGCGGCGGCCCTCGGGATCGAGCTTCCGGAACAGGTCCATCAAGCTGATCCGCTGCCCTGAATCCTCGCCCAGGCCCGCCTTTCGCGCCAGGGCCGGGCTCAGCTCCACCGTCGGCGAACCCGGCTGCCAGCGCCAGCTCTCGCCCCGCTCCTCGTTTCGATCGCCGGCGCGGCGGGCGGTGCGCGAAGTGCCGCCGAGCCGCTCCGCATGGCGCTCGGCGAATTGCACGGCCTGGACGAACTGCTGATCGCTGAACGGGCTGACGAGGAAATGCGTCGCGCCCTCCGCATGGAAGCGATCGACCGCCGCTCCGTCCTTCTTCGAGACCAGCACCAGCAGCGCCGAGGCATTGGCTTCGGCCGTATCGCCGAGCGTCCGCACACCCTCATGCCCCTCGTCGAGTGCTCCGCGGGCATCGACGACGGCGACGGATGCGCCCGATGAGACGAAGCGTCCCTCCGCGTTCGCGCTGCGTCGGGCGGCGATCGGCTGCCAGCCGGCGGCCTCGGCGATGCGGGTCAGCTCGTCCCGGTGGCGGAAGGACAGGATGAACAAGGGCGCAGCCGCTCCCCCGCCTGTCCTTTTCCTTTCCCTGTCCGGCATCGTCACCCTCTCTCGATCATCTACGCACGCCGCCCCGCGCAAGCCAATGCCGTTTTCGCCGCTGGCCCGGCTTGGAACAGCCTTGTCCTTGCCGCTCCCTGCCATCCGCCCTAGCAAGGCTGCGATGGCACCCGATGCGGACACCCCGACGGCCCTGCTCGCCTCGCCCGCCGAAGCGGCCCAGGCTGCGGAAGCCTTGCTCCGCGAACGCTACGATTTCGTTCCCTTAAGGGAGGCGCGCCAGATCGTGGCGCTCGGCGGCGACGGTTTCCTGCTCCAGACGCTGCACGAGATGCTCCAGCGAGGGACTTTATGCCCGGTATTCGGGATGAATAGGGGCACCGTTGGCTTCCTGATGAACGACTGGCGGATCGACGGCCTGAGCGAACGGGTTGCCAATTCGAAGAAGGTCTCAGTCGCCCCCCTCCGCATGGACGCGGTGACGGTCACGGGGGAGCGTTTCACCTATCCGGCCATCAATGAAGTCTCGCTTCTGCGGGAAACGAGGCAGACGGCGTGGATCGAAGTATCGGTCAACGGACGGCTGGTGCTGCCGGAGCTGGTCTGCGACGGGGTGCTCGTCGCCACCCCGGCGGGCTCCACAGCCTACAACCTCTCGGCGCAGGGACCGATCCTGCCGCTCGGAGCGAATCTCGTGGCGCTGACCCCGATCAGCCCCTTCCGCCCCCGCCGCTGGCGCGGGGCCCTGGTGCCGGACGACGTCAAGATCTCGCTCCGGGTGCTCGATCCGGTGAAGCGGCCCGTGTCAGCGGTCGCGGACCAGCTTGAAGTCAGGGACGTCGAGACCGTCGAGATCGTCGTCGACCGCAGTCAAGAGCTCACCTTGCTGTTCGATCCGGAGCATGCGCTCGACGAGCGGATCGCGATGGAGCAATTCACCGCCTGAAGGCCTTCAAGCGCTTGCGAAATCGAAAATGATGCTGCTATAGGCGCCCTCGCCTGATGGCTGCTCCCCGGTAGCTCAGCGGTAGAGCATCCGACTGTTAATCGGATGGCCGATGGTTCGAATCCGTCCCGGGGAGCCACTTTCCAGACAAAATCGCCGCTGGCATTTCCGGCCCTCCTTGGGCATGGTTCCTCCCTGGTGGGAACCCGATGACTAAGTCTTTGTACGCAATCCTGAATGTCGCGCCGGATGCCGATCCGGCGGTCGTCGAGGCTGCGTACAAGGCGCTCATGAAGAAATATCATCCGGACGTCCGAAGCGAGGATCCGGAAAGCTCGCGCCGAATGGCGGCCGAGATCAACGAGGCGTTCCACATCCTCAAGGATCCGGCGAAACGGGCCGAATACGACACTCACGAGCGCGTCCGGCGGGAAGCGATCCGGAGGAACAGCGCGGCGCTCGCCGATGCGGCCCGGACCCATCAACCGCCCCCGCTGCCCAAGCGGCGGAGGCGCAGCAAGTGGCCGGCTTTGTTCATGATCGCGACGGCTGCGCTTGCGGTGTTCTTCATCTGGCGCGGCTCGGATGCGGCGCATGGCGGAGAACCGGGCCTTGCGCGGCTGGTTCTTTCCCAGACGACTCGGCCTCAGGCGAACCTCGCGAAGGTGAGCGGCGCCGACGTGGACCGCGCGGTCGACCAGTTCACCAGGATCAGGAACCGCTCGGGTCTGCTCGGCCTTGCAGCATTCAGCCACGATTGCTTCGCCGCCCAGAGCCGATCGGAGGCCGAAGGCGATTTCGATTTCTGCGTCGCCTTCGACAAGGCGGCGCTCACCTACGGTCTCGATTGGCCGGGACACGATTATCTGCCGCAGCTGCCCCGGTTCGAAGCGCGCGAGATCGAGCGCCGCCATGCCGCCGCCGGGAAGCTGCTGTCCGCCGACGAAGGCCTTATCCAGGCGCGGATCGCCGAGGTCGGCATCCTCACCTCGCGGCGTCTAAGGGCGCTGAACCCGGAACCGCACGTGACCGAGGAGGAGAAGGCGGTGGTGGTGAAGGCCGCCGCACCCTACCGGCCGCACCGCGCCAAGCCGCGGCGATATGCCAGGCCGGTACGGAAATGGCGGCCGGAGCAGCGGCGGCCCCAGCGGGAACGCGATTTCCTCGAGCGCCAGGGCTATATCTACTAGCGGCTCGCTCCGCCCTCCGTCCCGGAACCTTGTCCCGCGCGAGCGGGTTTGCAGCGGGAGAGATCAGGAGGTCCCAAATGGCGACGAAATCACAATCGAAGAGCGGCACCGGCGGCAGCGGCAACCAGGACAATGAAGGCCTGTTCAACTGGGGCAGCGGCAATACTGGCGTGCTGGTCGGAGCGGCCATGGCGGGCGCTGCGGTCGGCATCGCCGCGAATGTCGGACGCAAGCTCTTCGTGCAGCTTACCAGCGGCGCCACCGGCGACTGGCTCGATGCCTTGAAGACCGAGCATGCGATGGCGCTTGCGATCTTCGACAAGATCGAGGCCACCGACGACAGCCAGACGATGATGCGCACGCACTTGCTCGCAAAGCTCAAATATGCCCTGACGAAGCACGCGCTCGAGGAAGAGAATGTGATCTATCCGGCACTTCGGCAGGCCAATTCGGCCTATGATGCCGATCACCTCGAGGAGGATCACGGCTACGTGAAGACCTACCTCTATGAACTCGAGACGATGCCGAAGAACAGCCCCGAATGGCTCGCCCGGGTCCGCGACTTCCGGCAGATGATCCAGACGCACATGACCGAGGAAGAGAATGAGATCTTCCCGAAGTTCCGCGAGCAGCTGTCGGCCGAGCAGAATTCCCGCATCACCGCGATGATGCACAAGGAAGGCTACAAGTTTGCCTGACGCCTACGCGGTTTCATGCCGCTGCCGCGGCGCCCTTCAGAGGGCGCCGTGGCAGTGCTTGAACTTGCGTCCTGAGCCGCACGGGCAAGGCGCGTTGCGGCTGACCTTCTCGACATCCTCGACCACGAGATCGCCCTCCGCTCCAGGCACAGGCTGAGCGGGCGGGAAATCGGGCTGCGGGATCTGAAGCGGCGGAAGCCGCGACATGATCTGCCCTGTGGCGGCATCGATGTCCGCGCTGTCGTCCTCCCCCGTGAACGGGTCGATATGCGTGGTGATGAAGTCCGGCAGCTCCGGCAGCTCGGAGAACTCCTGGAGGTCCGGCTCGGCATAGCCGAACTGCGCGAAGGCGAGCGTCCTCGTTACCGACTCCCGGATCGAGGCCAGCATCCGCTCGAACATCGCGAACGCCTCGTGCTTATATTCGTCGATCGGCTTCTTCTGCGCATAGGCGCGGAGGTGGACCACCTGACGTAGTGCATCGAGCATCGCCAGATGCTCCTTCCAGTGATGGTCGAGCACCTGGAGCAGGATGCTCTTTTCCACCTGCACAAAGCTGTCGGGATCGATCTCCGCCTTCTTCTGTTCGATCGTGGCGTCGGCCTCCGCACGAATCCGGTCGACCAGCATCTCCGGATCGACCGCCTCTTCCTGAAGCCAGTCGTCGATCGGCGGCTGCAGCCCGAACACCGTCTCCACCCGCTCCTTCAGCAGCGGGATATCCCATTGCTCGGGGTAGGAATTGGGGGGGCAGGCTTCGCCGACGATGGTGTTGACGGTCTCGGCGCGCATGTCTTCGACGACGTCGCCGACGGTGTCTGCGTCCATGATGTC
>NZ_DASVUE010000052.1:0-3186 GCF_036387215.1 Allosphingosinicella sp.
CGACTATGGCCGGCTCCGCCTCACCCAGCGCACCGATCCGCGCGGCTACGATTATTTCTGGTTCGGCCTCGGGCCCATGATCGAGACTCCGAGCCATTCCACGGACCTCGAGGCGATCGCCGACGGTTATGTCGCGGTGACTCCGCTCCACCTCGATCTCACCCACGGGCCGTCCCTTGGAAGGCTTGCCGGGCTCTACCCATGATGCGGTACAAGCGCCCTCGCGGTCCCGACCGGGTGACGCTGCGACGGAACAGCCCTCTTCCGATCTGGGCGCAGATCGGGTGGCGTGTGGCGCTGGTCCTCGGCCTGCTGCTGCTTGCGGTGGCGATCCACTGGCTGGAGCGCGGGGGGCTCAAGGACAGCTTCGACGGCCATGTCAGCTTCCTCGACGTCATCTATTTCACGATGATCAGCATCACGACCACGGGCTATGGCGACATCGTTCCAACCAGCGACCGGGCGCGCATGTTCGACGCGTTCGTCGTCACCCCGATCCGGATCTTCTTCGTGCTGATCTTCATCGGCACGGCCTACACCTTCGTCTTCCGACGCACATGGGACAGATGGCGCATGGAACGCATTCAGCAGAACCTTTCCAACCACATCATCATCGCCGGCTTCGGCACCAGCGGCGCGGAGGCCCTGGACGAGCTTCTCGCCCGCGGAGCCGGTCCGCAGGAGATCGTCGTCATTGATCCCAACCCCGAAGCGCTCGAGCGCCCGCAGTCGCTCGGCTGCGCGGTGGTCGAGGCCGACGCCACGCGCGACAAGACGCTGCAGGCGGTCCGGATCGCCGAGGCGCAGGCGATGATCGTGTCGGCCGGCCGCGACGACACCGCAATCCTCATCACCCTCACCGCCCGGCACCTCGCACCGGAGCTCAAGATCAGCGTCGCCGTCCGCAATGAAGACAATGAGCTGCTCGCCCGCCAGGCCGGCGCAACCACGGTGATCAATCCGGTGAGCTTCGCCGGGCTCCTGCTCGCCGGCTCCACCCATGGAGCGCACATCTCGGACTATATCGCCGACCTCGCCTCCAGCCACGGCCGGGTCAGGCTCTCGGAGCGGGAAATCCGTCCCGACGAATGCGGCAAGCCCCTTTCCGCCCTCGCCAAGGGGCTCGGCGTCCGCGTCTACCGGGGCGGCAAGCCCTACGGCTTCTGGGAGGCCGAAGCCCGCGCTCTGATGCCCGGCGACTGGATCGTCGAAATCCTTCCCACCAAGGAGCGCGAAGCGGACCTCGGCTGATCCTCCTCTAGCCGCCGCAACCCCCGCAGCCGCCGCCGCAACCCGAGCCGCAGCCGCCACCTCCCTCGCCGCAACCGCCTCCATCGATGCCGGTGCCGCCGCAGCCGCCTCCCGACCCGTCATCTTTCCTGCGAGCCGCTTTGACGGAAGCGAGGACTGCCACGATCAGCACCATGACGAGCACTGCGCCCATGAACGTCGTGAAGTTCACGCTACCGCCACCGCCATCGGCGCCGGTGAGGATTGAGCAGGCGGCGACCAGGCCCGAGCCGGCAGCCACCGCTCCCCGGCCCGGCAGCGCTTTCGGCACCAGCCAGTAGCGGGAAACGTCCACGCGTACCTGGCGGCCCCGGAACCGATCGCTCGGCGCTGGCCAAATGGCAGCTGGAGGCTCCTCGCCGAAGATCTTCCGATAGCGCCCGAGAGTATCCGAATATTGCTTCCGGTAGCGGGCGCCTTCCGCCTCGCCGCCCGCGGTCGGGCCGTGGTGCAGCGGCCGCTTCAGGATCTCACCGCAAAGCACGCCCCAATAATGGCGGGTGTAAGCGAGGTGCAGGTGCCACGCCTGGTCGACCTCGTCCGAAGGGGTCACCGCCTGCTCTCCCGTCGCCGCGAGGTAGAGGAAGCGGCGATATTCGTGGAGGACCGCACGTGCGTAGCCGCGGCTCCAGCCATTTTCCCTTGCAAGCCGGGCCTCAAAGCTCAGGGCAGCCCCTTCGGGCTCGATGCGCATGCCTTCAAGTGCCTGCCAAAGCTCTGTTGAATGCCAATCCGCCTCGATTGCGGCGACGGCGGACATCTGTCTCTCAACTGCCATTTCATCTCTCCTCGATGGAGTTCGACTCGGCAGTATCGATCTTATCTCTACTATATTACTAGACAATGACATGACGCGGAGTTCGGCGTTCGCGCTGCCCCTAGGAAAATCAGGCGTTTGCCACTATGTGGGCGCCTCCCATGGCAACGATACTTCCCTCACCGCCCAAGGTCGGCATGGTTTCGCTCGGCTGTCCGAAAAACCTCGTCGATTCCGAGCGCATCCTCACCAAGCTGAGGTCGGACGGCTACCAGATGTCGCCCGATTATGCGGGCGCGGACGTCGTGCTGGTCAACACCTGCGGCTTCCTAGACAGCGCCAAGGAGGAGAGCCTCGAGGCGATCGGGGAAGCGATCGCCGAAAACGGCCGAGTCATCGTCACCGGCTGCATGGGCAAGGAAGCCGAAGTGATCCGCGACCGCTTCCCGCAGGTGCTCGCGGTCACCGGCGCGCATCAATATGAGCAGGTGGTCGGCGCGGTGCACGAGGCGGCGCCGATGCCGCCGAGCGCGTTCCTGAACCTCGTGCCGGAGGGCGGCCTCAAGCTCACGCCCCGCCACTACAGCTATTTGAAGATCTCCGAGGGCTGCAACCACCGCTGCGCCTTCTGCATCATTCCTTCGCTCCGCGGCGACCTCGTCAGCCGCCGCCCCGACGCGATCCTTCGCGAGGCGGAGAAGCTGATCGCCGCCGGTACGAAGGAGCTGCTCGTCATCAGCCAGGACACTTCGGCTTACGGTGTCGACATCCGCCACCAGCCGCGGCCTTGGAAAGGCGGCGAAGTCCGCGCGCACATGACGGACCTTGCACGCGAACTCGGGCGCCTCGGCGCCTGGGTGCGGCTGCACTATGTCTATCCCTACCCGCACGTCGATCAGGTCATTCCGCTGATGGCCGAGGGACTGGTGCTCCCCTATCTCGACATCCCCTTCCAGCATGCCTCCCCGTCCGTGCTCAAGGCGATGAAGCGACCGGCGAACCAGGTGAAGGTGCTGGAGCGCCTCCGCGTCTGGCGCGAGATCTGCCCCGACATCGCGATCCGCTCCTCCTTCGTCGTCGGCTTCCCCGGCGAGACCGAGGCCGATTTCGAATATCTGCTCGAATGGCTGGACGAGGCG
>NZ_DASVUE010000053.1:0-3066 GCF_036387215.1 Allosphingosinicella sp.
ATCAGGCCCGGGCCCAGGAAGGACTTCCACCTGCGGATGCCGGCAGGGGTTGGATGGCCGCGAGCTTCCCCCGCAGCCGGGGCTTGCGGTTCGACGGGTCGAAACACCCGCGGCCTAACGGGGCCCAAAGAGGCGCACCCAGTCCGCAAAAGCACGGAGGAACCTCTGGAGGAAAAGCCGGGTCGGCTCGTCAGTCAGCTTCCCCTCGGCATCGAATTTCTCATTCGCCCTCGCCATCAGGAATTCGGGCTGCGGCATCGCGTAGGAACTCGTGAACTCGAAAGACTGACGCAATTGGCTTTGCGCACGAGCCGTTCCGGTCGATCCCGGGGAAGCTCCCATCAGGCCGACCGGTTTGCGGGCAAGCGCTGCGTCCTGCGGCGGCCGCGAGCACCAGTCCACCGCGTTCTTCAGAACGCCCGGGACTCCGTGATTATATTCGGGAGTGACCATCAAGATGCCGTCGGCGCTGCGGATTTCCTGTCTCAGACGCGCAACCGCGGGAGGCTCCCCACTCGCCTCTGCATCCCCGTTGTAGAGCGGAATGTCGATGAGATCGAAGATGGTGATGATCATCCCATCGGGTGCCTGTTCACGAGCGGCACGGAGGAGAGCCCGATTATAGGATGCGCGGCGGAGGCTGCCGGCAAAGCCGAGGATGCGCAGGTCCCCCATCAGCTCGCCCCTGCCGCGTCAATTCTCCCATCGAGGCCCTTCAGCCTCCAGATCGCGAGCGACGCAATCCAGGCCAGTATGAAGATCGCGACGACTGCGAAGCCGATGATGTTGAAGCTGGTGCCAAGGGATCGGACGAGGCTCCAGAGGCTGCCTTCAAGATCGAAGCGATCGCCGATGAGCCCGAGCAATTGTATGCCGCCGATGAAGAGGGCGACCACGACCGAGATGAAGGTTATGACCATGTTGTAGTAGAGCTTCCGCATCGGCTTCAGGAACGCCCACTCGTACGCCCTCAACATGACTAGCCCGTCGGCGGTGTCGATCAGCGCCATGCCGGCAGCGAACAGGATCGGGAGGACGATCACCGAGGACAAGGGCAGGCCGCGCGCAGCCTCGGCCGCCGATAGGCTGAAGAGAGCGACCTCGGTCGCGGTGTCGAAGCTCAGGCCGAACAGGAAGCCGAGCGGCAGCATGTGCCAGCTTGCCGAGATCAGGCGGAACAGCGGCCGGAGAAAGCGGGCAAGCAGCCCCCCTCCATCGGACAGAAGATCAAGGTCGCCTTCGCGGAACGGAACGCCTGCTCTTACTCTACGGTACACCCGGTAAACCGAGAGGAAAATCGCTCCATTCATGATCGCGACGGTCAGGAGGAAGAAGGCCGAGACGGCGGCGCTGATCGTGCCGCCGACAGACCGATAAGCTTCGAACAATTCGAGCCTCGCCGCGGTACGGACGATTGCCACCGTTACGAGGATCACCAGGGCCGAGTGGCCGATCGCGAAGAACAAGCCCACCGCGACCGGCCGCTTATCCTCCTGCATCAGCTTTCGGGTCACGTTATCGATGGCCGCGATGTGATCGGCGTCCACGGCATGCCGGAGACCGAGGCCGTAAATGAGCAGGGCAACCCCGAGCAGTACCGGCATCCCGTGGAACGCCGCCAGCGCCCAGATCCAACCGCTCACGTTGAGCAGCGCCACCGTGAGGACCACGAGGGCGAGCCGGAACTTGCTCTGCGATTGCGGACTCGATCTCGTGACGACGAGTGGGCCGAAAATGGCCCGGCTGCTCTGCAGCGAGGTCACGTTGAGGCTTTGGCTGCCGGAGCGCTTCCCCCGGAGACGAAGCGCGCCTCCACCTCGTCCATCTTGAGCGCCAGCTCGGTGGGAGTGAGCACTCCCTTCTGGAATAGGATGTTCGCGAACACCACGATCCAGCGCTCGTAGTAGCTCAGCTTGCCGATCATCTCGGTGCCGAGCGCTTCAACACCGCGCCGTTTCTCTTCCGTGTTGATGATCTTGTGGAAGTCGAGAACGTCGGCGAGAGCGTGGCACCTTTTCTCCCAAGGCTGAAGCTCGTGATCGGACCAGTCGATCCTATCAGCCGGTGCCCCGCCGATGTCGTTCGGAAGCCTCGCCACCAGGGGCAAACTCCTGATCATGCTCTGCTCCCCCTGCTTGCATCCAGTTCCCGCACGACACCAATCATTGCATCGCGCGTGACGAGCGCCTCAAGTTGGCCGAGATCATAATGTTCGGTGCCGGGTGGGCGCTGTGGAAGAACCAGGAACCGGACCATCGCGGTGGAATCGCTGACCCGGATCTCCACATCCTCGGGAATGATCGTCCCGAAATCCGCAAGCACCTTGCGCGGCTCGTACACGGCGCGGGCGCGATAGGGTTTCTGCTTGTACCAGTCTGGCGGGAGCCCGAGGACCGGCCTCGGATAGCAGGAGCATAAGGTGCAGACGAGGAGGTTGTGCACGGTCTCGGTATTCTCGAGAACGATCAGCCCGGTCTCGTCGTAGAAGCTGATGCCGAGTTCTTCGCACGCGGCTTTCCCGTCGGCGAGGAGCCGCTCCCGGTAAGCGGGGTCGGTCCAAGCCCGCGCGACAACCCTCGCACCGAGCGCCTCATTGCGCGTGTCGAGCACTTCGATCTGACGTCGGATCTCTGCGGGTTCGAGCAGCTTGCGTTCGAAGAGAAGCTCCTCCACCGCCGCTTCCATGATCGCGAAATAGCCGGGCATCTCATCATCAGCGGCATTCGAGCCCTCGTGGTGAGCGTGATCGTGAACGTTGCCTTCGCTCATCGGGGTTCCTTCTCGAGCCAGGTTTCGAAAACCTCGATGTGGATCCCGTCCCGGGGTGAGCCGACATAGTCGCTCCAAACCTCGGTCATCGGGATCGCAAGGCGATAATAGTGGCGCTTCGATCCTGCGTTTCGGCCGAAGCCTTCCTCCTCGTTGTCCATCCAAGGCGGCTCGATGATTGCCTCCACCGTGCCCCTTTTTCCGCGGAGGTAAGTGGGGACGCGGTAATGACCCACCGGCGAGCGGGTGAGGACTCGAACGGCATCCCCAGCGTGGAATGCCGGATCTTCGCCGGTG
>NZ_DASVUE010000054.1:0-4269 GCF_036387215.1 Allosphingosinicella sp.
CTCCTGGTGCGCGACTATGAGGTGGAGGTGTCGGTTGGCCGCTCCGCAAGCGAGATACCCTATCCCTACGTGCTCGACGGGACGGACGACCTGCGGCTCGACGAGGTCCGCGCCGCCGATCTGGCGCGCTGGTTCCCGACGACCGAGCTTTCGCACATCGGCGACGAGATCGCCGACGGCGCCTGGAACAACGGCGCCGACGACGTGCGCCCGCTGTCGCTGTTCGACGGCCCACGCGTCGATTTCAGCCTTGCCCGGCTCCGCCACTATACCGGAACGCCCGCCGAGCACACGCAGCGCTACCTCCTGTTCACCAACTACGTCCGATACGTCGAGGAGTTCGTCCGCTGGGCGGTGGCCGAGCTCAGGCGCGAGGACAGCCCCTATGAGGCGCTGTCGGTCGCCGGCGGCGTTTTCGTCACCAGGGACACGGCCAATGCCGAGCAGCTCGTCGCCGACGGCAGCTGGCGCAAGCACCAGATGCCGGCCTACCATCTGATCGCGGCCAACGGCGGTGGGATCAGCCTCGTCAACATCGGCGTGGGGCCCTCCAACGCCAAGACGATCTGCGACCATCTCGCGGTGATGCGGCCGGAGGTATGGCTGATGATCGGCCATTGCGGCGGGTTGAGGCCGAGCCAGACGATCGGCGACTATGTCCTCGCCCACGCCTACCTCCGCGACGACCATGTCCTCGACGACGTCCTCCCGACGGAAGTCCCGATCCCGCCGATCGCGGAGGTCCAGCAGGCCCTGTTCGACGCCGCGCTCGAGGTCACGGGCGAGGATGCGCAGCAGCTGAAGGAGCGGCTCCGCACCGGCACCGTCGTCACCACGGACGATCGGAACTGGGAGCTCCGGTTCACGCACTCGGCGATGCGCTTCAACCAGTCCAGGGCTGTCGCGATCGACATGGAATCGGCGACCGTCGCGGCCCAGGGATATCGCTTCCGGGTCCCCTACGGCACGCTCCTCTGCGTGTCGGACAAGCCGCTCCACGGCGAGATCAAGCTTCCGGGCCAGGCCAACGCCTTCTACGAACGGTCGATCAGCCAGCATCTGCGGATCGGGATCGAGACTTTGCGCGTGCTGAAGGCCTCCGGACGCACCCTCCACTCCCGGAAGCTCAGGAGCTTCGACGAGCCGCCCTTCCGGTAAGGGCCTTCTCGATGACGGACCTCCTCATCCTGTTCGCCATCGTCCTTGCAGTGAACCTGATGCCGGCCTTCGGACCGCCGACCTGGACGGTGATCGTGCTCTACGGCCTCAACACGAATATCGGGCTGCCGCTGCTGGTGCTGACGGGAGCGCTTGCAGCGGCGACCGGCCGGCTGCTTCTGGCCTACGCCTTCCGGCTGTTCGGCCACCGCCTGCCCGCGAAGATCCGCGGCAATCTGGACGCGGCGCGGGAAGCGCTCGAGAGGAACAAGCGGAACGCCGCGATCGCACTTGCCCTTTTTGCGCTGTCCCCCATCCCCTCGGCGCAATTGTTCGAGGCTGCGGGGCTGGCGGGCGTGCGTCTCATCGGCTTCACCGCCGCCTTCTTCGCCGGCCGGCTGGTCTCCTATTCGTTGTTCGGCCTGGCGGCGCAGCGTGTCCGGGAGACGAGCATGGGCGAAGCCCTGAAGAGCGGCTTCACCAGCCCCGCCGGGATCGCCATGCAGCTTGTGATGATCGGCCTGTTGATCCTCCTGGCACGGCTCGACTGGGCCCGGATCCTCGGATCCGGGAAACGCTGATCAGGTCATTGCCAGCGCGATCTTGCGGGGGCCGCTGAACGGCATCCTCCCGTGCGCGGCAAGGAGATTGTCGATGACGACGATATCGCCCGCCCGCCAGGGGTGCAGGACGGTCTCGGAACGGACCACCTCCCTCACATGGTCCAGCGCCTCGCGCTCGATCGGAGAGCCGTCGCCATAGGTGACGTTAAGGCGGAACGCTTCCTCGCTGCCGCACAGCGCAATCAGCTCGGCATAGGTGCGGGCATCGAGGCCGCTCGGGTGGAAGCCGTCCGCCTGGTTGAACCAGACCTCCTCTCCCGTCACCGGATGCATTGCGGTGGCGGGCCTCACCTGGCTCATCGCCAGGCCGCCGTCGGCCCGCCACTCGAAGTCCGCGCCGATCCGCCGGCAGCAGGCTTCCGCCTCGCAGGGATCGTCGGTCTCCAGCGCCTCCTGCCAGGAATAGCCGGAGCCTTTCAAACCGGAGAGGTTGCGCACGTAGCGTATCTGATTCTCCCGGACCCGCTCCAGAACGGCAGGATCGATCCGGCGAAGGATCCGGCGGCTGTCGCCGAGCGTGGTCTCCCCTCCCTCCTCCGGAGCAACCAGGCAGAGGAAGTAGAGGCGAGTGGGGTAGACGTCGGCGTAGGAAAGCTCGTTGTGGAGCGAGAGCTGAAGCTGCGGCGGGTATTCGGTCGAGGTGTAGCTCCCCTCCCCCAGCATCTTCCGCGGCGAGGCGCCGCCCGCATAGTTGAACAGCGGAGCACCATCCGAAAAGGCCGACACGAAGCTGGTGAGGTCGGCGACGCTGCTGACCTCCCAACCGCGGAAGAGCAGCGCCCCGCCCCTCAGCAGCTCCGATTCCAGCCGCTCGCGCTCCGACACGGCGAGTTCCAGCAGCGACTCCAAATCGCACTTGCCGCCCGCTTCGACGGCGGCTGGCCATACGGTGCTTCGGGAGGGGCTCGCTATCTGCATGAGCCCCTACAACTCACGTCAGGCGAGTTTGATCTCGCGCAGGCGCTCCTGGAGGTAATCGTGGGCGCTGATCGGCGGCCATTTCGGCTCTTCGCCCTCCGCCACGGTGCCCGGCAGCGCCTCGATCATGAAATCGGGGCGGAAATGGAGGAAGAAGGGCATCGAGTAGCGCGCCTTGCTCGCCCGGTCGGGCGCCGGGTTAACAACCCGGTGCGAAGTCGAGCGCAGCTTACCGTTGGTGAGCCGCTGGAGCATGTCGCCGATGTTGATGACGAGCTCGCCCTTGGCCGGGCTCACCGGCATCCATTCGCCTTCGTTCGTGAGAAGCTCAAGCCCCGCTTCCTCCGCCCCGAGGAGAAGGGTGATGGTGTTGATGTCCTCATGCGCGCCGGCGCGGATATGCTCGCCCGTCGGCTCCGGCTGCGGCGGATAATGGAGCATGCGCAGCACCGAATTGCCGTCCCGCACCGTGTCGACGAAATAATTCTCGTCGACCTTCAGGTAGCGCGCGATCGCCCGGAGCACGCGAAGGCCGGTGCGGTCGAACGTGTCGAAGAGCTCCAGGAACGTCTCCTTGAAGCCGGGCACTTCTTCCGGCCAGACATTGTCGGCCATCATCTCGCGGAACGGGTGGCCGGCGCCGAGCTCGCGCCCCACGTGCCAGAACTCCTTGAGGTCGTGCGCCTTGTGGCCCTTGGCGGTCTCGATGCCGAACGGCGTGTAGCCGCGCGCGCCGCCGCCCCCGGGAATGGCATATTTGCGCTTCACGTCCTCCGGGAGCGCGAAGAAGGCCTTCGCCTTCCCCTCGGCACGGTCGATCAGCTCCTGAGGGACGCCGTGATCGCGAACGATCGCGAAGCCGTAGCGTTCGAAGGATTCGCCAAGTTCCTGGCTGAAAGCCTCGGGATCACTCTCCGCTGCAGCCAAAGACAGCGATGCGATGCTCTTTTCGGGTGCGATCATGCTCATGACGCCCCAATAGCCGAGCCGCCGGGGGCAAGCCAAAGGGTTTCGTCGCTCAGTCGGTCAGCAGCAGGCCGGCGAGCGCCGCGCTCATCAGATTGGCGAGCGAGCCGGCGATCAGCGCGCGGACGCCCAGCTTGGCGATCATCGGCCGCTGGTTCGGAGCGAGGCCGCCCGTCACCGCCATTTGGATCGCGATCGAACTGAAATTGGCGAAGCCGCACAGCGCGAAGGTGACGATCGCGCGGCTTCGGCCGGTCAGTGCCGCGGCAGGACCAGTTGCGTTGCCGAGATCGAGGAAAGCGACGAACTCGTTCAAGACGATCTTGGTGCCGAAGAGGCCGCCGGCCAGGCTCGCCTCGTTCCAGGGAACGCCGATCATGAACATGAGCGGCTGGAACACCCAGCCGACGATCTGCTGGAAGCTGAGGGTGGGAAAGCCGAACCAGGCGCCGACGCCGCCGAGCAGGCCGTTGGCGAGCGCCACAAGGGCCACGAAGGCGAGCACCATGGCGCCGACCGCGACTGCGAGCTTCACGCCGGTCTGGGCGCCCTGCGCCGCCGCCATGATGATGTTGGCGGGCCGCTCCCCGTCCTCGAACGTCTC
>NZ_DASVUE010000055.1:0-7141 GCF_036387215.1 Allosphingosinicella sp.
CAGCCATTTCGCACCACCGGCAGCGCGATGTGGGTGGTATATCCGCCTTCGGGATCCTGACCATGGGAGCAGGCAGCGTCATCCCCGTAGCGAGCGGTGAGTCGGTCGCAGACGTTCGCCAGGCCGACGCCCTCTCCGTGCGAGCCGAGGGGATCTTTCGCCATCACGTCGCCGTCGTCCGTCACCTCGATGTGGAGGCGCCCCGCCTCCTCCTCCGCCGAAATCCGGATCGTCACCGGGCGCTTCGAGCGGGCGACGCCGTATTTGATCGCATTCTCGACGATCGGCTGCAGGATCAGGACGGGCACCCGGGCATTGCCGAGCTCGGGCGGGATGTCGATCTCCACCCTCAGCCGTTCCGGAAAGCGCACCTGCTCGATATCGAGATAGAGACGCTGCAATCGTATCTCTTCCTCGAGCGACACGTCGGCGGTGGGATCGGCCGAGAGGGTCGTCCTGAAGAAGGTCGACAGGTTCATGATCATCTGTTCGGCGGTGTCGGTGCGCTGCGCCAGGATCAGCGAGGACAGCGAGTTCAGCGTGTTGAACAGGAAGTGCGGGTTGATCTGGTAGCGAAGGGCGCGGAGCTGCGCCTCCTGCGCTTCCCGGGCGAACGCCGCCGCCCGCCGGTCCGACGCCCGAAGCTGCGCGGCATAGCTCATCGCCACATAGACGGCCGCCCAGGCCGCGAAGAGGAAGTACCAGGACAAGGTCCCTTCGGCGATCGCATTCAAGGCGATCTCGGCGGGCGACATTCCCTTCATCTTCCACATGCTCAGCCTTGCGGCATCGAGCGGCGCATAGACGTAGAAGAGCGCATAGTTGACCGTCGCGAAGACCATCGAGGCCGGCAGGCACAGGAGCCCGGCGATCGTCGCCTTACGGTTGAGTGTCGCCGAGGCCAGCGGCCGGAGCATCAGGTACACGACGAAGGTGATGCCCATCCCGCAAAACATCGCCACCGCGCGCCGTGCGACCATCTCCCAGAAATCCGGCTGCTGGATCACGATCGCCCGCAGGGTGATCAGCACCATATAGGTCAGCCAGAAGGCGACGATCGACTTGATCGCCACGCCGAGATCGGGGAGGCGACCCGCGATTCCACTCCCGGAGGAGGACGCGGTCTTATCCGTCACATCGGCAGCTGGAGAGAGGCCGCCCGAAGATCGGGGCTCGGAGACGCTCTCGAAATGCGCGGGAGCCGCGCGGAGCAGGCGCTCCGCTGCCCTTGCGCCGCCGCCCAGGTCTTGATCCGCGGTAAAATGGCCGGCCTGCTTCAGCATCTTTTCCCCAACGCTACCCCCCGGTAGTCTCGGCTCCTACACCAGATTTCCCGGGCTGTGGAGCTTCATCCACGCCGCGGGGAAAAACCGGCTTAACCCCTTCTTCACGAGGCCTCCATAGACGCTGCCCTGGGGCAGGGAGAGCTACGCAAGCATGGCGAGCATGTTTTCGAACAAGGGGATCGAAACGGATCAGTCCGGCCAGGACGATTTCGTCATCATCGGTATTGCGGTCGGCACCCTGCTGGTGCTCGCCGCGGTCGGGAACTACTATTTCAACACGCTCCGCGACAAGCTGCTGCATTTGAGCTCCCACAACAGCAGCCTGGTCATCTCGCTCCTGCTGCTGAACGTCGCACTCACGATCTACGGCGCTCGGAAGTGGCGCGATGCGAAGCGCGAGGTGATCGAGCGGACGGCGGCGGAGAAGCGCGCCCAGTCGCTTGCTTCGACCGATCCGCTGACCGGCTTTCTCAACCGCCGCGCCTTCGGAGAGGCGGTGGAGGAGCTGCTCGCAGGGAGCAAGAAGGGCCGGTCGGTGGCAATGCTGATCGTCGATCTGGACGGCTTCAAGACGATCAACGACGTGCACGGCCATTTGACGGGCGACAACCTGCTGCGCACCACAGCGCAGGTGATCGCCAAGGCGCTGCCCAAGGGAGCCGTCTCCGCACGCCTGGGCGGCGACGAATTCGCCGCCGCCTTCCCGTTCGACACCGACGCCGCCGCGAGCGTCGATTCGGTCGCAGAGCAGATCGTGGCGCGGCTTGGGAGGCCGTTCGAACTGGCTGGCGTGCACATCCATGTCAGCAGTTCGGTCGGCGTTGCGCGCTCCGATGTGGATTGCACCACCGTCGATGCCCTGCTTCGGCGCGCCGACATCGCCATGTACGCGGCCAAGAAATCGGGGCGCGGCCGTTTCGTCTGGTTCGACGGGAGCATGGAGCGCGAACTCCAGAAGCGGAACAGTACGGAGGCGGGGCTTCGCGCAGGGATCCCGCGGCACGAAATCGTCCCCTATTTCGAGCAGCAGATCGATCTCGTTACCGGCAGCCTCCACGGCTTCGAAGTGCTCGCCCGGTGGCAGCATCCCGAGCTTGGGCTGGTGCCGCCGGTCGAATTCATCGGAGTCGCGGAGGAATGCGGGCTGATCGGCGACCTTTCCATGTCCGTAATGCGCCAGGCCTTCCAGGAGGCGCGGGGCTGGGATCAGGGGCTGACCCTTTCCGTCAATATCTCGCCGGCGCAGCTCAAAGATCCGTGGCTTTCGCAGAAGATCGTGAAGCTGCTGGTGGAAACCGGCTTTCCGGCCGAGCGGCTGGAGGTGGAGATCACCGAGAGCTCGCTGTTCGAGAATCTCGGGCTTGCCCAGTCGATCGTCGGGAGCCTCAAGAACCAGGGCATCCGCATCGCACTCGATGATTTCGGCACCGGCTATTCCTCGCTTGCCCACCTTCGGGCGCTGCCGTTCGATCGCATCAAGATCGACCAGAGCTTCGTCATGTCATTGAACGAGAATTCGGAAAGCGCTGCGATCGTGAACGCGATCACGAAGCTGGCCGACAGCCTCAACCTCGCTGTGACGGCCGAGGGGATCGAGGACCGGCTGATCGAGGCGCGGCTTCGGCAGATCGGAAGCTATAAGGGCCAGGGCTATTTCTACGGCAAGCCGCTGCCGATCGCGGAAGTGCGCAAGATGCTCGCGAAGAAGGGGCTTCTGCCGAGCGCCCGCTCAAGGCAGGCGCCGGTGGAGCATGGCGAGGCGCTCCGCCGCACCGCCTGAGCCGGGGGCGCCGGTGGACTTGGGAGGCGCTACTCCCTAGATCGCGCGCCTATGATGCGGCGGTTCCACAAGATGCACGGCCTCGGCAACGACTTCGTCATCTTCGATGCGCGCCGTGAGCCGCTCGCCATGGACGCGGCGCGTGCGCGGGCCGTGGCGGACCGCCGGACCGGGGTCGGCTGCGACCAGCTGATCCTGCTCGAGCCCTCCGAATGCGCCGACCTCAAGATGCGGATCTTCAACGCCGATGGCGGGGAGGTCGAGGCGTGCGGCAATGCGGCGCGGTGCGTGGCGCTGCTGGAAGGCGGAGAGACCAGCATCGAGACGCTCGGCGGCACGCTCGCCGGATCAACCGCTGACGGCGAAGCGAGGGTGGACATGGGCGTCCCCCGCTTCGAGTGGGACGAGATCCCCCTCGCCTACCCCATGGACACGGCTGCGATGCCCGTCGGATGGGAGGAGCTGCAGAACCCTGCGGCGGTGAATGTCGGCAATCCGCACGTGATCTTCTTCGTCGAGGATGCAGACGGGGTAGAGCTTGAGCGGCTTGGGCCGCAGATCGAGGGCGACCCCCTCTTCCCCGACCGGGTGAACGTCAATGCCGCCTCGATCGAAGGTGGAGCGATCAGGCTTCGTGTCTGGGAGCGCGGTGCGGGCCTTACCCAGGCTTGCGGAACCGGCGCCTGCGCCACCGCCGTCGCGGCAATTCGCCGGAAGCTCGTCCGATCGCCGGCCGAAGTGCGGCTCCCGGGTGGTTCGCTCAGCATCGAGTGGGTCCCTGGCGGGTCGATCCGGATGCGGGGCGGCGCCACGCACGTGTTCAGCGGTGAGATCGCCTTGTGAGTTTGGACGTGATCACCATGGGCTGCCGCCTCAACGCCGCGGAGAGCGAGGCGATGCGGATGCTTGCGGCGGACGAGGAGGATCTCGTCATCGTCAACAGCTGCGCGGTCACCAACGAGGCCGTGCGGCAGACGCGCCAGGCGATCCGGCGGGCGAAGCGGGCGCGGCCCGAGGCGCGCGTGATCGTGACCGGCTGCGCGGCCCAGGTGGAGCCGGAGACGTTCGCGGCCATGCCGGAAGTCTCTCGCGTGCTCGGCAATCGGGAGAAGTTCGAGCGGGAGAGCTTCGGGAGAGCGGCGGATCGCGTGCGCGTCTCCGACATCATGGCGGTCCGGGAGACGGCGCCTCATCTCGTCACAGGCTTTGCCGAACATTCGCGCGCGTTCGTCGAGGTGCAGAACGGGTGCGATCATCGCTGCACCTTCTGCATCATCCCCTATGGCCGCGGGAACAGCCGCTCGGTGCCGGCGGGCGCGGTGGTGGAGCGGATCAAGGCGCTGGTGGACGAAGGCTATTGCGAGGTGGTGCTGACCGGCGTCGACGTCACTAGCTACGGGCCGGACCTTCCCGGAAGCCCGAGCCTCGGGCTGCTGATCGAGCGCATCCTGAAGAGCGTCCCTGCCCTTCCCCGGCTCCGGCTCTCGTCGCTCGACAGCGTCGAGATTGACGAGCGGCTGGAGGAGATCATCTGCCACGAGCCGCGCTTCATGCCGCACCTCCATATGAGCTTCCAGGCTGGCGACGACATGATCCTGAAGCGCATGAAGCGCCGCCACAGCCGCGCGCAGGCGGTGGAGACCGTCGCGCGACTGAAGGCGAAAAGGCCTGAGATCGCGATCGGAGCGGATCTCATTGCCGGCTTTCCGACCGAGACCGAGGACATGGCCGAGAACAGCCTGCGGCTGATCGACGACTGCGACATCGTGATGGGGCACATCTTCCCATATTCGCCGAAGCGGGGCACGCCGGCAGCGCGGGTGCCGCAGGTGCCTGTGGAGGCGATCAAGGCGCGGGCGCGGCGGCTCCGGGAGGCGACGGCGCGGCGTAAGTCGTCGTGGCTGCAGGGGATGGTCGGCAGCCGGCAGCGGGTGCTGGTCGAACGGGGCGAAACCGGTCATTCGGAGAATTTCGCGCCGGTGCGTATCCGGAGCGACCGTGTTGGAGAGATTGTAGAGGTGGTCGTGAGCGGGGTCGAGAACGGAATGCTGATCGGAGAGGCGGCTTGAGCGAGACTCCCTGGCTCGACCGGCTTCGCGGCGGCTTCCAGAAGACATCGGAGCGCCTTGGTGAGAACCTTACCGGGCTCTTCACCAAGGCTGCGCTCGATCCTCAGACGCTGGACGACATCGAAGAGGCGCTGATCGCCTCCGACCTCGGTCCCGCAGCGGCCGCGCGGGTGCGGGATCGACTGGCAGGGGAGCGGTTCGAGCGCGGGCTCAGCGAGGCGGGCGTAAAGCTGGTCGTTGCCGACGAGCTGTCGAAGATCCTTGCGCCTGTTGCGGTGCCGCTCGAGATCGACGCCTTCCCGCGGCCGCAGGTGATCCTCGTCGTCGGCGTCAACGGTTCCGGCAAGACCACCACCATCGCCAAGCTCGCACATCTGTTCCTGGAGCAGGATTATTCGGTGCTGCTCGCCGCCGGCGATACCTTCCGGGCGGCGGCGATCGGGCAGCTCAGGATCTGGGCGGAGCGAATCGGCGTGCCCATCATCACCGGCCCCGAGGGCGGCGACGCCTCGGCGATCGTGTTCGACGGCGTCAAGAAAGCGACTGCCGAGGGGATCGACGTGCTGATCGTCGATACCGCCGGCCGGCTCCAGAACAAGACGGGTCTGATGGACGAGCTCGCCAAGATCCGCCGCGTGCTCGGCCGCCTCAATCCTGCCGCGCCGCACGACGTCGTTCTCGTGCTCGATGCGACGACGGGGCAGAATGCGCTCAATCAGATCGAGGTATTCAAGGAAGTCGCGGGCGTGACCGGTCTCGTGATGACCAAGCTCGACGGCACCGCCCGTGGCGGCGTTCTGGTCGCGGCCGCTCAGCAATATGGAATTCCGATCCACGCGATCGGGGTTGGGGAAGGCATGGACGATCTGCGCCCGTTCGACCCTGAAGAAGCGGGCCAGGCGATCGCCGGCGCCACGGACGAGGAGTTGCAGTGAAAGACAGCGAACAAAGGAAGGCTTCCACCGGCGCCAAGCTGGCGATCGATCTGGGGCCGCTGCTCGTCTTCTTCCTCGTCAACGGCTTCGCGCCGGTCCCGGACGTGCTCAAGATCTTCTACGCGACCGGCGCCTTCATGGCGGCGATGATCGTGGCGATGGTGATCTCGCAGATCCGCTACCGCCACATCTCGCCGATGCTGCTCTTCTCCGGCGTGATGGTGATGGTGCTGGGCGGCATCACCCTCTGGCTGCACAACGAGACCTTCATCAAGCTCAAGCCCACCATCTACTATCTGGTGGCGGCCGGCCTTCTGACGTTCGGCGTCGTGACGCGCCGCAATCTCCTGGAGACGGTGCTCGGCTCAGCCTATCCCGGCCTTTCGGACCGCGGCTGGCAGCTGCTGACGCGCAACTGGATCCTGTTCTTCGTCGCCATGGCGCTGGTGAACGAGGCCGTGTGGCGAAACTCCAGCACCGACTTCTGGGTCGGTTTCAAGCTCTGGGGCGCCCTTCCCGCGACCTTCATCTTCGCGCTCGCCAACGTGCCGATGCTGATGCGGCACGGCATGCAGCTGGAAAAAGGAACGGAGGAACCGCCCGTTCCTCCGACGCAATAGACATGCAGCCGGTCATCTCCATCTCGGGCCTCACCAAGGCCTATGCCTCGGGGCACCAGGCGCTGAAGGCGGTCGACCTCGACATCCGGCAGGGAGAGATTTTCGCGCTGCTGGGTCCCAACGGTGCCGGCAAGACGACGCTGATCAGCATCGTCTGCGGGCTTGTGACGCCAAGTTCCGGTGCGGTGCTGGTGGCGGGGCACGACATCATCCGTGACTATCGGCGGGCGCGCACGTTGATAGGTTTGGTGCCGCAGGAGCTCAACACCGATGCATTCGAGGCGGTGTGGGATACCGTCACCTTCAGCCGCGGCCTGTTCGGACGCCCGAAGAACCCGGCCTTCATCGAGAAGGTGCTGAAGGACCTTTCGCTCTGGGACAAGCGCAAGGAGAAGATCAAGGAGCTGTCGGGCGGCATGAAGCGCCGCGTGATGATCGCCAAGGCGCTCGC
>NZ_DASVUE010000056.1:0-6077 GCF_036387215.1 Allosphingosinicella sp.
CACCGTCTCGAACTCGCCGACGCTGTCGCGCGCGTCCTCGTTCGAATAGCGGGCGGACACGATCGGCGCGACGGGGCGCTTGGGATCGGGGAATGGCGATTTCTCGGGCGGCTTCTCACAGCCCGCAAGGAGGAGCGAACAGAGGAGCAGGGCGCCTCTATTCGACATCTTCGACTTCGACCTTTTCGCCCGTCACCTTCTGCGAGAGCGCGGCCGCCATGAAGCGGTCGAGATCGCCGTCGAGCACGTCGGAGGGAGCGGTGGAGGTGACCCCGGTGCGAAGGTCCTTCACCAGCTGATAGGGCTGAAGCACGTAGGATCGGATCTGGTGGCCCCACCCGATGTCGGTCTTGCCCGCCGCGGTCGCATTGGCTTCGGCCTCGCGCTTCTGGAGCTCGGCTTCGTAGAGCTTGGCGCGAAGCTGGTTGAACGCCTCGGCCTTGTTCTTGTGCTGCGAGCGCTGGTTCTGGCACTGCACCACGATGCCAGTGGGCAAGTGGGTGATGCGGACCGCGGAATCGGTCGTGTTGATGTGCTGCCCGCCCGCGCCCGACGCGCGGTAGGTGTCGATGCGAAGGTCGGCGTCGTTGACCTCGACTTCGATATTGTCGTCGATGACGGGATAGACCCAGACGCTCGAGAAGCTCGTGTGGCGGCGGGCGTTCGAATCGTAGGGGCTGATCCGCACCAGCCGGTGCACCCCGCTCTCGGTCTTGGCATAGCCGTAGGCATTCTCGCCCTTCAGAAGCAGGGTGGCGGATTTGATCCCCGCCTGCTCCCCGGCATGATGGTCGATCAGCTCTACCTTCATCCCGTGCCGCTCGGCCCAGCGCGTATACATGCGCTGCAGCATCTCGGCCCAATCCTGGCTTTCGGTGCCGCCGGCGCCGGCATTGACCTCGATATAGGCGTCGTTCGCGTCCGCTTCGCCGGCGAGCAGCGCCTTCACCTTGTCGTGCTCGGCACGCTCGGCGAGTGCGGCGAGCGAGGCGACGGCGTCGTCGATCATGCCGTCGTCGCCCTCGGCCTCGGCCATCTCGATCAGCTCGATCGTGTCGTTGAGCTCCTGCTCGATCGCCTTGGTGGCGCCGATCGCCTCGTCCAGCCGGCGGCGCTCGCGCATCACTTCCTGAGCGGCCTTGGCGTCGCTCCAGAGCGCCGGATCCTCGACGCGCGCATTGAGCTCGTCGAGCCGCCGAAGCGCGCGGTCCCAGTCCAGGAACCGCCGCAACAGGTCGAGTGCTGACCTGATCTGCTCAACATGGGCTTGCGCTTCGGCGCGCATCGAACTTCCTTAACTTACGGGAGCGGGAGGGGACCTAGTAAATCCCGCCCTCTCTTTGCAAGAAATCGCTTTCGGGGCGAGGCTCTGCGCGGCGGACGGCGGCGGCCCGGCGCGGGCGCGGCTTGGCGATCGCCGGCAGGTCCTTAGCGGCATAATCGCGCCGGATCGATCGGCGCGGCTCGCTTTCTGGCTTGAAGGCTTCCCAGATCACCGCCGCCTTCGGGTCGGCACTCGGCCATTCGCCGAACACCTTGCGGCCGGAGCGGCGGTCGATGCGCACCATCCGGATTCCCGCGGGCGCCCGGAACGGCACCACCGGCATGTCCTTGAACGCGGCCTGCGCGAACTGCTTGAAGATCGGTGCGGCGAGCGTTCCGCCCTGAGCATAGCCGCCCATCGGCCGAGGCTGATCGAAGCCCATATAGACGCCGGCGACGATGTCGGCCGATCCGCCGATGAACCAGACGTTCGTCGGGCCGGTCGAAGTTCCGGTCTTCCCGAACAGGGGCCGGCCGAGATCGCGAAGCACCTGCGCCGTACCCCGCTGCACGACGCCTTCCAGGATGTGCACCATCTGGTACGCGGTCATCGGGTCGAGCAGCTGCTTGGTGCGGAGCGGCGGGCGCGGCATCGGGCGGCCGTCCCAGTCGCGCATGTTGCAGCGCTCGCAGGGCCTCGTGTCGGCGCGGTAGATCACCTTGCCGCTCCGATCCTGAATATAGTCGATCAGGGTCGGCTTCAGCTCCTTGCCTTGGTTGGCGAGCATCGCGAAGGCGTTCGTCATCTTGATCACGGTCGTGTCGCCGGCGCCGAGTGCGATCGACAGGTAATTGGGATAATCGCCGACGCCGAGCGTCCGGGCGAGCTTCGTCACCTTGTCCATGCCGGTCTGGTTGGCGGCCCGGACCGTCATCAGGTTGCGAGATTGTTCGAGGCCCCAGCGCATCGTCTGCGGGCCCGCATTCCCGCCGGAGAAGTTGCGGAAGCATTTGTTGCCGAGCCCGGCACCCTGCCAGACGCAGAAGGGGCCGTCGACGATGATCGAGGCCGGCGTCATGCCGTTGTCGAGCGCGGCCGAATAGACGACCGGCTTGAAGGTCGAGCCCGGCTGGCGGAGGGCCTGCGTCGCGCGGTTGAAATCGTCACCCCGCGCGTCGAACCCGCCCTGCATCGCAAGGATCCGGCCGCTCGCCACTTCCTCGACGACCATCCCGCCCTTGATCTCGGGTATCGAGCGGAGGACGTAGCCGGCGCCTTCGCGCTTCACGGCGATGACCATTCCCGGCCGCAGGAAATTGAAGGCGGCTGTGGCCGAGCCGCGCTTCGGCATCGATGCGGCATAGCTCGGAAGATCGGCCTGCGTTCCATCCGCAAAGCCGATCGTCGCCATGCCGCCTGACTTCTCCAGGACCACGGCAGCCCGCCAATCCTCGTAGCCGACCCCGAACGGCGCCCGCGCGAGCTGCCCCTGCCAGTCGGATCCGAGGTCGATCGAAAGCCCCGGATCGCGCCAGCCCTTCCCGCGGTCGTAGCGCATCAGCCCGTCGCGAAGCGCGACTTCGGCCGCCTTCTGCCTCGGCCCGTCATAGGAGGTTCGGACCCAGAGACCGCCCGTATAGACGCCGTTCGCGCCCTTCTCGGTCTTCTCGCCATAGCGCTGGACGAGCTGGCGGCGCACTTCCTCCATGAAATAGCCGCCGACGTTCCGCACCGTCGCCCGCGGCACCTTCACCACCCCGAGCGGCCGTGCCTGGGCCTCGGCGCGTTCGGCGGGCGTGATGAAGCCGTTCCGTTCCATCTCGGACAGCACCCAGTTGCGGCGGGCCAGCGCGCGGGCGCCGCGGCGCTCCGGATCGTAATTGCTCGGCGCCTTGGGAAGGATGGCGAGATATGCCGCCTCGTGAAGCTGCAGCTGGTCGACGTCCTTGTCGAAATAAGCGCGCGCCGCCGACTGCGCGCCATAGGCGTTCCGACCGAGGAAGATCTGGTTGAGGTAAAGTTCGAGGATCTGCTCCTTCGTCAGCACGTTCTCGATGCGCCGGGCGAGGAACGCCTCCTTGATCTTGCGGGTGACCGAATATTCATCGCCCAGCAGCAGGTTCTTCGCGACCTGCTGGGTGATGGTCGAGCCGCCCGCGACCCGGTCCCCGGTGCCGAGGCTCAACGTATAGTTCAGGACCGCCTTGACGAAGCCCGGATAATCGAGCCCGCCATGGCTGAAGAAGGTCCGGTCCTCGGCCGCGAGATAAGCCCGGATCAGGACGGGCGGGAATTCCTCGAAGGCGAGCTCGACGCGCCGCTCGCGCGCGAAGGTCTGGGCCGGCTCGCCGTTGATGTCGCGGACGTTGGTCGGAAGCGCGGGCTGGTAGGTGAGCAGCGACTCCGCCGAAGGAAGCCCGCGCGCGAACAGCAGCCAGAGCAGGAAATAGAGGAGGATCGGCGCGGCAAGCAGCACGGCCGCGATCTTGGCCCAGCGCTTCGCCCACAGCCGGCGCAGCTTTTCGCGAAGCGCGCCCGCATCCTCCCGGCGGAGGGTGAAGCGGCTGGATGTACTTGTTTCGGAGACCATTAGGCGCGGCTCTAGCCCAAGTGCAGGCGGTGGTGAAGGGCGGGCGGCACTCGCTTCAGCGCTGCGCGGTGCGCATCATCCGGCGCGCGAAATGGGCTTCGACCGCGCGCCGGATGCCGATTGCGATCTGCTGCCGTCCCTCCGGCGAATGGATGTAGGCTGCGTCGGTGGCGTTGGTGAGATAGCCGGATTCGAAGAGGATCGACGGGATGTCCGGCGCCTTCAGCACCAGCAGGGAGGCGAAGCGGTGATAATTGGGCCGGAACGGGAAGAAGCCCGATGCTTCCCGCTGAAGCAGGCGGGCGAATTCGGCGGAGGCGTCCATGCTCTCTCGCTGGGCTAGGTCGATCAGGATCCGGTTCACGCCCTCGTCCTGCCCGCCGAGATCGACGCCGGCGATGATGTCGGACTTGTTCTCCTGCTCGGCGAGCAAAGCCGCCTGCCGGTCCGAGGCGACTTCGGACAAAGTGTAGACGGAGGCGCCGCGGGCGCCGTCATTGGCGGGCGCGGCATCGGCATGAATCGAGATGAAGAGACCCGCACCGAGCCGCCGCGCGATCTCGTAGCGCTCGCGGTGGACGACGTAGCGGTCGTCGTTGCGGGTGAGCGCGACGCGGACTCGGCCGGAGGCTAGCAGCTCGTCCCGGATCGCACGGGCGAGCGCCAGCGTCACGTCCTTTTCCCGCCGCTGGCCGAAGGGGGAGATCGCGCCCGGATCGCGGCCGCCATGGCCGGGGTCGATCACCACCAGCGGCCGTCCCCGCGGGCCGAGCACCGGCGGGTTCACGGCCTTTGCGCCCTCGGCCCCGGCATCGAGATCGATGGTGAGCCCGCCCTCGGGATCGCGGTCCGACCCGGGCGCCAATGGCGACAGCCCCGGCGCAAGGCCGAGCAGAGCCGCAAGCAGGAGCGCCAGGAAGGACATGGCCGCTTTCTGCCGTCCCGAGGGCTCGGCGGTCCACAAAAAAACGGCTGAAGCGCCGGGGCGGCCGAGTGCATTAAAAATTTCTTAGTCCGTTCCGGCTACGTGACGAGGGCGGGGAGGCGATGCACTTATGCCGCTGAAGGAAACGCTGCTGGGGGCCGCGCACTTGCTGGGCATGTCCCCGCTCGCGCGTGCCGCGACCGCGAAGCAGCTCCGGATCCTCTGCTATCACGGGCTCTGGGTGACGCCGGGCCATGAATATGGCGAATGCACCTTCATCTCCCCCGAACAGTTCGAGCAGCGGATGGCACGCCTCAAGCGCTCGGGCCTGCCGGTGCTTCCGCTCGGCGAGGCGATCGACCGGCTTGCGGAGGGGACGCTCCCGAAGGCGGCGGTGGCGATCACCATCGACGACGGCTGGGTCTCGACCTTCACGCACATGCTCCCGGTACTGGAGCGATACGAGCTTCCGGCGACACTCTACGCCACCACCTGGTATTCCGGCCGCGACCTTCCGGTGGTGAATGTCGCGGTGGATTATCTCGTCGCCGCCTCCGAACGACTTGATGTCGACGGCGGTGCGGTGACGCGGGGCATCGAGGCGCTTCCGGTCGGGCAGCGGCTCGAAGCACTGCGGCGGTTCGGACGCGACATGGGCGTCGACGAGGCCTGGCTGGAGCTCCGCCAGTTCCACATGATGTCGCCCGCCGAGCTCGCGGATGCGCACCGGCGCGGGCTCGACATACAGCTTCACACGCACCGCCACATCGACGTCGAAAGCAAGGTCGCGACGCTGCCGCGGGAGATCCAGGAGAACAGGGCATTCCTCGAAGCTGCCATCGGACACGTGCCGCTGACTCACTTCTGCTATCCGAGCGGGACCTTCCACCCGGATGCGCCCTCGCTGCTGGCGGCGCAGGGCGTACGTTCGGCGACCCTGGTCGATCTGGGGCTCAATGCACCCGGCGCGGATCCGCTTCGGCTCCGGCGCCTGCTCGACGGACGCAACGTCACCGACACCTTGTTCGACGCCTATCTGTCCGGGCTGCTCCACTTCGTCACGCCGCTTGGAAGCCTGGTGCGGCGGCGAAGAGCAGCGGCCTCCCGGACGGCCGCGTCACATCCGCCTCAAGGAGCGCTCATTCCTGCCGAGTGAAGCACGGGTAACGGCAGGGTAACCAGATTGGATTAGTGTGGAACCATGTTCATAGACACGACCGCACCCGCCAAAGCCGTTCCCGCAGAGGATCTGTTCCCTTCCTGGCGCGGCAGGGAGCCTTACCGGGACCGGCTCGGCG
>NZ_DASVUE010000057.1:0-4984 GCF_036387215.1 Allosphingosinicella sp.
GGACCGGCTGAACGAGAAGGGCATCCCCTTCATTCTCGCCACCGGCGGCCACATCTCGCCGCCGCCGCCCGAGCACGCCGAAGCGACGGTGCTCGCCAAGCCCTATACGATCGACGCGATCGAACCGGCCCTGAGCGCCGCTTGCGGCGCCAAGGCCTGAGCTTCGGCCCATGTGGGCCCTGAAGCTCCTCCTTCTCCTCGGCCTCGTCTACGCGGCGATCCTGATCGCCTTCTTCTTCGCCCAGACCGCGCTCATCTTCCCGGCGCGGGCGGTATGGGACGCCGGGCCGCTTCCGCCCGGCTCGGAGCGGCTGGAACTCGATACTGCCGACGGCAACCGGCTGCACGGAGTCCACATCCCACCGCGCGCCAGGAGCGGCACCGAGCGCCCCGTCATTCTCGGTTTCGCCGGCAATGCGTGGAATGCCGAAGATTGTGCTTCGTACCTCCACGGCGTCTATCCCCACGCCGACATCGTCGCCTTCCACTATCGCGGCTACCGGCCAAGCACCGGCAGCCCGGGCGCAGCGGCCTTGCTGGCCGATGCTCCGCTGATCCACGATTTCGTCTCCGAACGGTTCGGCGGCCGCCCGATCGTCGCGGTCGGGCTGAGCATCGGCTCCGCCGTCGCAGCGCACCTCGCGAGCCGCCGCAAGATCGCCGGAGCGATCCTCGCAACGCCGTTCGATTCGCTCGCCGCCGTCGGCCGCGGCCATTATCCCTGGCTTCCCGTCGGCCTCTTCCTCCGCCACCGGATGAACCCGGCCGAGGACCTAAGCAGCTCCCACGTGCCGGTGGCGCTGATCGTCGCCGGCAATGACACCCTCATCCCGCCCGCCCGTGCGCAGGCGCTGGCGGCGGCCGTTCCCAACCTCGTCTTCAACCGCACGGTCGAAGGCGCCACCCACAACGACATCTACCAGCGCTCGGCCTTTCAGCAGGCAATGGACGATGCTCTTGCCGCGATCGAACGGGCGGAGGACCGCGCTTCCGCAAAATAGGATGCGGAATAGGATGTTTCCTACTTGTTCCGGCGGAACAGATGCGGTACATGGCTACTCATGCGTTGAACGAACGGCGCGGGCAATCTACGAGGAGCTTGGCCATGGTGGCATCTCTCAAAGTCGTTGGATCTTCAGACAACATGGACAAGCAAAAGGCGCTCGATGCAGCGCTCGCCCAGATCGACCGCGCCTTCGGCAAGGGCTCGGCGATGAAGCTCGGATCGCGCGAGGCGATGCAGATCGAGGCGATCTCGACCGGCTCGCTTGGGCTCGACATCGCGCTCGGCATCGGCGGCCTTCCGCGCGGCCGGATCGTCGAAATCTATGGGCCGGAGAGCTCGGGCAAGACGACGCTCGCGCTCCACGCCATTGCCGAGGCGCAGAAGAATGGCGGCACCGCGGCCTTCGTCGATGCCGAGCACGCGCTCGACCCGGTCTATGCCAAGAAGCTCGGCGTCAACATTGATGAGCTGATCGTCTCGCAGCCCGACACGGGGGAGCAGGCGCTCGAGATCACCGACACGCTCGTCCGCTCGAACGCGATCGACGTTCTCGTCGTCGATTCGGTCGCCGCGCTCGTTCCGCGGGCCGAGATCGAGGGCGAGATGGGCGACAGCCATGTCGGCCTCCAGGCCCGCCTGATGAGCCAGTCGCTTCGGAAGCTCACCGGCTCCATCTCCAAGTCGCGCTGTCTCGTCATCTTCATCAACCAGCTCCGGATGAAGATCGGCGTCATGTACGGCAATCCGGAGACGACGACCGGCGGCAATGCGCTCAAATTCTACGCCTCCGTCCGCCTCGACATCCGCCGCACCGGCCAGATCAAGGACCGGGACGATATCATCGGCAACACGACGCGGGTGAAGGTCGTCAAGAACAAGGTCGCGCCGCCGTTCAAGCAGGTCGAGTTCGACATCATGTACGGCGAAGGCGTGTCGAAGATCGGCGAAGTGCTCGATCTCGGCGTCAAGGCAGGCCTCGTCGAGAAATCGGGCGCCTGGTTCAGCTACGATTCGATCCGGATCGGGCAGGGCCGCGAGAATGCGAAGAACTATCTGCGCGACAATCCGGAGCTCGCCCAGCGGCTCGAGGCGGCGATCCGCGGCAAGACCGAGGAAGTGGCCGAAGCCCTGATGACCGGGCCGAGCGCCGACGACGATCTGTAGGGAAGTCCCTCGCGTTCGAAGGCTCCTGGGTGTGACCCTAGTGTGAACTTCAGCCGGGCCGGGCGGCGGTTTCCTGAACCTCCACCTCGGCCCGGTCGTGCGTGTCCTCGGCGGGTGGACGGTTGGCCCAGAAGGCGATCGCAAGCGCCGAGGCGCCGCACAGGGTGAAGCCGAGGAGGAATGGCAGGGTCGTCCCGTTGAACTGCTGGCCGATCGTGAAGCCGATCAGCGCTCCGCCGATGGTCGTGATCGTGCCCTGCACCGACGAAGCGGTGCCGGCGATATGGCCGAGCGGCTCCATCGCAAGCGCGCCCGAATTGGCGCCGATCAGGCCGAAGAAGGACATGGTCGCCGCCTGCATGACGACGAACATCCAGATGCTCTCGCCCATCGCCTCGGCCGCGGCGAGATGGATGAAGGCGACGCCGGTGAAGGCGGAAAGGGCGATCAGAAGCAGCCGCCGCGATCCGAACCGCATCACCAGCCGCGAGTTCGCATAGGAGCTGAACGCCATCGGCCCCGCGATGCAGGCGAAGACGATGCCGATCAGCTCGGGGCGGCGAAAGACATCGAACACGATCTGCTGGATCGAGTTGATGAAGGCGAACAGCGCGCCCATCAGCAAGGTCTGAGCGACCGTGTTGCCGATCGACTGGCGGATCCTCAGCGTCTCCAGCGCCGCCTCCCGGATCGCTCCCAGCGACAGCGGCCGCCGGTGCCCGGGCGCAAGCGTCTCCGGCAGCCGGATGAGGGTCCAGAGCGCGAGCATGCCGCCATAGACGGCGAGGATGATGAAGATGTGCCGCCAAGTCGAAAAGGCCAGCATCCCCTGGCCGAACGAGGGCGCAAGCACCGGCACGATCATGAACACGATCATCACGATCGACATGATCCGAGCCATTCCGGATCCGGCGTAGCGGTCGCGGATGACGGAGACGACGAGCACCCGCGTCGATGCCGCGGCGACGCCCTGCATGGTCCGGGCCGCAAGCAGCAAGGTGAAGCTCGATGCGATGCCGGAGAGAAGCGCGAAGACGGCGTAGAGGACGAGGCTGATCACGAGCAGGCCCTTCCGCCCATAGCGGTCCGAAAGCGGGCCATAGATCAGCTGCGCAACGCCGAAGCCGAGCAGGTAGACGGTAATCACCAGCTGCCGGCGATTCTCCTCCAGAACCCCCAGGGCGTCGCCGATCGCGGGAAGCGCGGGCAGCATCGAATCGATCGCGAGCGCGTTCGAGGCCATCAGCGCCGCCATCAGCGCAACGAACTCGCGCATCCCGGGGCCGCTCCACGGCTTTGCCTCAACCTGCGCCACGCGGTCGGCCATCAAACTCGCTTTCGTTTTCGGAGGGGTGTCGGTGCCGGACGAAGTGGGACAAGGGAAGTTCCATTTCAACCTTGGCGCGGCTCTGTGTTAGCGGCGGCGGGCCAGCGGGAGAGCCCATGATCATCGTCCATCATCTCGAAAATTCGCGCTCGCAGCGCGTGCTGTGGCTGCTTGAGGAGCTCGGGCTCGACTACGAGGTCCGCCGCTACGAGCGCGATCCCAAGAGCATGCTCGCGCCGCCGGAGCTCAGGAAGGTGCACCCGCTCGGCAAGTCGCCGGTGATCGACGACAATGGCTGCATCGTCGCCGAGACCGGAGCGATCGTCGAATATCTCGTCGACAAGGCGGGCGGGAAGCTCGGCGCTCCTGGCAACCGGGACGATTTCCTCCGCTACCGCCAGTTCCTCCATTATGCGGAGGGCTCGATGATGCCGCCTCTGCTCGCCTTGCTTGTGGTCGGCCGCCTCGGCATCCTCGGCAAGCCTGCAAAGGCGCCGGTCCAGAAGATGCTCGACACCCACCTCGACTGGCTCGAGACCGAGCTCGGCAGCCGCGACTGGTTCGCCGGGGACGCCTTCACCGCCGCCGACATCATGATGAGCTTTCCGCTCGAAGCGTCGCGCGCCCGCGGCGGGCTCGATGGGAGCCGGCCCAACCTCACCGACTGGCTGGAGCGGATCCACGCCCGCCCCGCCTACGGAGCCGCGCTCGCGCGGGGCGGCCCCTATGCCTATGCCTGACTAGAAGGGTTCGTCGCCGGGCCGGGGCGGCGGCACGTGCGCGGGCGCCTTTGCGGGCTCGATCTCCGCCGGCTCGAGAGGGTCGAGCTGGCCTTCCCACTTGGCGACCACCACGCTCGCCACCGCATTGCCGACCACGTTGGTGGCCGACCGGCCCATGTCGAGGAAGTGGTCCACGGCCAGGATCAGCAGCAGGCCCGCCTCGGGAATATTGAACTGCGCAAGCGTCGCGGTGATCACCACCAGGCTCGCCCGCGGAACGCCGGCCACGCCCTTGGACGTGATCATCAAAGTCAGCAGCATCAATATCTGCGTGCCGAGGCTGAGCTCGATGCCATAGGCCTGTGCGACGAAGATCGACGCGAAGGTCATGTACATCATCGACCCGTCGAGATTGAACGAATAGCCGAGCGGAAGCACGAAGCTGGCGATGCGAGGCGGCACTCCGAAGCGGTCGAGTGCCTCAAGCGTGCGCGGGTAGGCGGCTTCCGACGAGGCGGTCGAGAAAGCCAGCACGATCGGGTCGCGGATATAGCGGACGAGGAGTCCTGTGCGGCTGCCGACGATCAGGAAGCAGACGCCGATCAGCAACGCCCACAGGATGACGAGGCCGATATAGAAGCTGCCCATGAAATAGCCGAACGTGCCGAGGATGCCGAGGCCGCGTTGGGCGACGGTCGCAGTCACCGCGGCGAAGACGGCGACGGGGGCGAATCGCATCACATAGTCGGTGATCTGGAGCATCAC
>NZ_DASVUE010000058.1:0-8193 GCF_036387215.1 Allosphingosinicella sp.
CGGACGAACGCGTCGCCATGCCCCTGGCTGCCGGTAAGCGCCCGCGCATAGCGGCGCAGGAATGGAAGATGCGGCGCGAGATCCTGACCAAGGGACATGTTCGTTACGACTCCTTCTCGAATTGCGGCCCTTGTGATTGCCTGCCCTGCGCTTTGCAAGCCCGGCCCTGGAGCCGTGCCTGCAGCACGAATACGATCAAAAAAGCTGGCCCAACCGCTGCTCTGATGGGTGTGGAACAAATCAACCAGTTTTTTGTTTCCACGCCGACACGGTCCGCCTAGCGCGTACCGGCTTCAGGTGCTTCCCTTGCGTTTTGCGTGTCGCGGACAAAAGGGGGCTGACTTACACTGCGGGGACGGCGGTAGCCGTGAGGGGTATTTCGCTTTGAGCTTCGAAACCGAAAAAGATGCCGAGACACGGCGCAAGTCCGCTCAGACCTCAGACTCCTCCGACACCCCTCACAGGGCGCAGCCGAAAAAGGGCAAGAAGGGCTCCGGCGGAGCCGACCTCGGCCAGGCGCTTCGCTCCGCCTACCAGCGTACGATAGACGAACAGATTCCGCCCGATCTGCTCGACCTGCTCGGAAAGCTTGGATAAAGCCGCGCCGAAAGGCGTTCGCACGACGTGCAGCAACAAAATACAGGCTGGTTCGCATCCAAATTCGCGGGTTTTTCGACCCCGCTGAAGATGTTCTTGATCCTGAGCGGCTGCCTGCTGCCGCTCGGGCTGATCGCGATCCTCGCCTCCATCCAGAGCGCTCGGCAGAATATGAGCGATCACCGCCAGGCGGTGGAGGCGCGCGTGGAGCTGAAGGCGCAGCGGATCAACGCGGCGCTGGCCCGCAGCGTTCTCACCATTCGTGCCGCGAGCGCCCCGATCCGCATCACCGACGGCGATTCCGAGGCCTGCCAGACCACATTGCGCCGGCTGGAACGGCAGCAGGGGAACGAAGGACGGTTCGCGCTCTACGGCAGGCGCAACGCCCTCGCCTGCGCCAGCCCCGGCTTCGTCCCCGGTCCGGCCGTTCGGGCGCCTGCGGGCATTCGGGCGCTTGTCTCCATCACGCCGGACGGCGAAGCGCTCCACTTCTCGCTGTTCGACGAGCGCGGCAATCTCGAGGGAATTGGCGCGCTCCCCCGCAACAGGATCGGACAGATAGCCGAGCTTCCGGGCACGCGCACCGAATACGATCTCACGCTTTCCCAGAGCGGGCGGCGCATGATGGTTCATGACGGCTTCGAGGATGGGCCGCTGATCCGCACGGTCGATGCCGACGCGCCGGCGCTCGCCGGAAGGTTCCGGCTCCACATCCACACCGGCGCTTCGCCTCTGAGCGCGGCCGAGCTGCTGATGACATTGCTGCCCATCTTCATGTGGATGGGCGCGGGGCTGATCGGCTGGCTGATCGTCGATCGCTTGCTGCTGAAGCCGCTCGTCAGGATGCAGCAGGCGGTGTCGAGCTACCAGCCGGGCGATCGCAACTTCCATTTGCCCCTGCTCGCGACGCCGGCGCGCGAGATCCGGGAGCTCGGCCTCGCCTTCGACCGGGTGACGCGCACGGTCGCGCGGCACGAAGCCGATCTGGAAGCCGCGCTGGAGCGCCAGACGAGGCTCGTCCGGGAAGTGCACCACCGCGTGAAGAACAATCTGCAGGTGGTCGCTTCGCTGCTGAACCTGCACGCGCGCGGCGCCAAGGGCGAGGATGTCGCGGCCGCCTACGCCTCGATCCAGCGGCGGGTCGACGCGCTCGCGGTCGTCCATCGCAATCATTATGCGGAGCTCGAGGACAATCGCGGCGTCGCCGTGAAGCCGCTCATCTCGGAGCTCGGCGCGAACCTGCGCGCCACCGCGCCGGCATGGGCATCGCACATGCAGATCCGGCTCGATGTCGAACCCTATTACGTCACTCAGGACGTCGCCGTGTCGCTCGCCTTTCTGGTCACCGAGCTGGTGGAGCTCGCGATGTTCTGCGGAGCCCACAACGTCTCGATTTCGCTGACCGGCAAGAGCCAGAACCTCGCCCGGCTCTCCGTCGAATCCGAGAGCCTGCGCTCGGGCGCCAGTTGCGACGAGCAGGTGTTCGCCCGCTTCGACCGGATCGTCACCGGCCTCGGGCGGCAGCTGCGCACCGGCATCGACCGCGACCTGGAGCTGGGCTGCTACGCGCTCGACATCAACGTGGTCGACAAGGCGGAGCGGTAAGACGGCTCAGCTTGTGCGGTCGTCGCGGTTCCTGGGATTCTCCTGCGGGACCGGCCGCGCGACCGTCTCCTGCTTGGCGGCTTCGACGGTTCCGGCGCTCTCCCCGCGGTCGGCCGCGATATCGGTGTTGCGCACTTCATCCTGGTGCACGCCGTCAATGTCCGAATGCGGCGTGGCTTTGGGCGGCTGGGCCATTTGTGATTTCCTCCGTTTGAAGCAACAACCTGCGAGCCCGACGCGGGTTGCGTCGAGGACGCTGGAGGCACGCGCAAGCTTTTTGCTTTTTTTGGAAATTTTTCAGCGCGGGGCGGAACCCCTGCCCGTGTGCCACGTTCTGCTCTTCGGATAGCGACCTTTTGCCCCCCCGCTCTCGCTATCCAGAACATGAGCCCGGACGCGCTAACCTCCCCCCCCCCCCGGTAGCGCCTCCGGGCTCAACATTTTTCCGGGCTCCCCACATCTCACGACCCGCTTTTCCCAAGCCGTCTCGTTACGCGTGGGAACCGTTCCGCTCCGGCGGGCATTTACCTCCCACCTACAGCAGCGTCGGGAGAGACAAAGATGCTCCGCAAGACCTTCAACGTAATCCTGGTCACGAGCGCGATCGCGACGCTCGTCGCCTGCAACACCGTTCGCGGCGCAGGCGAGGACGTTCAGTCCGCTGCCAATGCGGTCGACAAGAAGACCTGAGGTCCGAGCTTCGGCAAAAAGGGGCGTCGCCTTCGGGCGGCGCCTTTTTTTTGGTCGTCGTCAGGCGCGGACGATCGCCTGCCTCTTCGCGCTTTTCCGCCGATCGCGGCCGCGGCGCCTGTCGACTCGAAGCGACGGCGGTGGGCCATCGCTGCCGGCGACGCGGCGGTCACCGCCGCTTCGCTCCTCCCGGACGGGAGCGGCGCAGACGGCAAGTTCGGTGAGCTCCAGCGTCTCTTCCGGTACTTCGGCCGGCTCCGGGCGCGGCTTCCAGACGATCCTGAACCAGGGCGGCGGCGCCTCCCAGCGCCCCTGAAGCTCGACCAGGTCGAGATCGCAGCGGGCGCATTTGCTGAAATGCGTGCCTTCGTTCCAGATCGTCCTGGCCGAAGCCTTGTGCCCGGCAAGCGCACAGATGATGGTCAAATCGGCAGTCCCCACAGCCACGGCCGGAGGCGGCCGCAAGCGGTCAGTAGCCGAAGATGGTAAACAGGCTCTAAAGCCCGTCCTAGTCCCGGGAGAGGGCGCGGAAGCGCCCCGCCATGGCATCGGGCGCCACTCCATCGCGAAGCGCGAGGAACAAGGTGTCGTCGCCGCAGATCGTGCCCGCCACCTCCTCGAGCTGCGCCTGATCGAGCGCGAGGCCGACGAGGTGGGCGGAGCCGGGCGGAGTTTTGAGAACGACAATGTTGCCGGCCGATTCCACCGACTGCACCCATTCGCTGAAAATGCGCTGAAGCCGCGCCGCCGCCCAGTCGCTGCTCCCCATCTGATCGGGCAGAGCATAAGCGATCGCGCCGCCCCGCTTCACCTTCACCGCGCCAAGCTGGACGAGATCGCGCGACACCGTCGCCTGCGTCACTTCAAAGCCCTGGGCCTTCAGCCGCTCGGTCACCTCTTCCTGGCTTGCAAGCGCCTCCGCCCGAAGCAGGTCGGAGAGCGCTTTCTGTCGTCGGCTTCGGCTGTCGCTCACGAAACATCTTTCACATTCATCTTGAGTATATGCACGAAAATGCATATTTATGCAATAACGTGAGTTAATGCAGGTGTTGGCGATGAACGTGGTCGAGTGTTCGAGAGAAAAGCCCTGGGGGATCCACCCCGCGCTGCGCCATAACCATTGCCCGCGCTGCGGCTGGGCGGCGCCGGAGCCGCCGGCGCCTCAGGCAGTGCAGCCGCCCGGCTGGTCGGTGATCGAAGGCGGCCTTGGAGCCGCAGCCTGAGCTTAGTCGGTGCGGCCGGTGTCGAAAAGCACGGGCGCGGTGAAAGCGAGGCCGGTGAGGCTGCCCTCGACCCAGCGGACTTCCGCCGGCACCAGGATGCCGCCTTCGAACCGCACGAGCACCTTCGATCGCGGCGCGAGCCCGACCGGGTCCGCCCCCATCAGCCCTCCGGCGGAGATATTCTGGATGGCGAAGCTGTGCGGGGATCCGTCGATCAGCAGCTGAAGCGTCCGTCCCTCCGTCGGCAGCCGTTCATGGCGGCGCCGCTCGGCCCAATCCACTTCCTCCGAAAGCGCCTTCTGCCAGCTGAGCTTCCGGCTCGGCATCTCGGCCCGGCCGGCGCCGCTCCATTCCGCTTCCGCAAGCGCAACCGCAGTGCCGCAGAAGCCGCACTCGGCCGTCATCCGGCCGACATACCATTGCGCACGGCCGCAGCCGGGGCAGCGATTGCTCTCGTTGGTCCGGTAGACGACATGGTGGCCGCGGGCGGGGAGATCGGCGCCGAAATCGCGTTGCGCCCTCTGGTAGATCGTAACCCCGGCCATTGTTGGAAGCTCCTGCCCGCCTGTGATTTCAGGCGAATCTAGGAGCCTGGGCTTGCGAACTGGTTACCAGAACGGGGGACCCGAGAAAGATTTTCGGGATCAGTAGAATTTCAGGACGAGGACGATCGCGACGGCCAGCGCGACGATTGCCGCAAGGAACTTGACGTCGATTGCCCTAAGCCGCGCTTTCAGGTGGTAGCGCGTTGAATAGTCCAGATTTTTCGTCACGATTCGGCGGAAGAAGTCTCGCATGCGCGCCTGATTGCCGGAAAGCGGAATCGCGTCAACAAGATGCCTCAGCTCAAACGAGATCGTCGGGGATGAACCAGTAGGGCCGGGCGAAGCGGCGGGCGCGGCCGAGCTGGTAGGGAAGGACGAACCCCTTCCGGTCGGCGGGCTCGGCGGCGCTGTTGAAGCGCGCCGCGTCGCGCCACCCCTCCAGGTTCATCCGCTCCGGAAGCGCTCCGCCGAACAGTTGCCACCAGAGCCGGCGACGGAACTCGGCGATGCCGTCGCCCGCCTCGTGCCAGAGGAAGCCAAGTTCCGTATCCCACTCGAAGCTTCTGCCGTTGATGTTGGCGGAGGAGAGCAGGCACAGGTCGTCGTCGGCGATCAGAAGCTTCGAATGGATGTGGATCACGCCCGATCCGAATGCCGTGCCCCTCGTCTCGACGAACTCCTTCTCGCTCGGCTTCACCGGCTCCTGCTTGGCAAGCGTGAAGAGGCCGACGCGCTGCGGCCCCGCACGCCTCAGCAGCCGCCCAAGCGCCCGCGCCTGCAGATGCTCGCCATGGCGGTGGGCGAGATTGTCGGCCTGCCCCTCGAACGCGATCTCCTCCGGCACATTGGCGATGAGGATAATGACTTCGAGCTCGGGATTGGCTTTCAGCGCCTCCTCGATCCAGTCGGCTGCGGCTTTCGAGCGGAAAAATTGCGCTTCGATGTAAAGCTGCCGTCGCGCCGACAGGATCAGCCGGCGGTGCGCAGCCTTGATCTCGCGGATCCCGTGCCTCGGGCCGATGGCGAAGGCGGAGCTCGACTTGCGGGAAAGCGTGCGGACCAGCTGCACCGTTGCAGTCCCGGCCGGCAGCTGGGGAGCCGCCGGAATGAGCGGGATGTCCGTCAGCGGATCGAGCATCAGTTCGCGGCCGCAGGCGCCGGTCCACTCCGCCACGATTTCGCGGTAGCGAGGCAGCTCCCGGTTCCAGAGCCGGCCGAAATGGCGCGCGGCGTCCTCCACCGCCGGCCCCTCGATCAGCGCCGACAGATCGTGCCAGGTCTGGTCGGCGCGCTGGCGGTGGCGGCGGTCGTCCCAGCGGCGGTCGTCCAGGTCCATTCCGCCGACGATCGCCTGGCGCCCGTCGACGATCGCGAACTTCTGGTGATAGGTGGCGGGCCACAGCCGCGGCGGCGGCCCGGCTTTCCAGCCGGTCGGCTTCTCCTCTTCCCAGGCGAGGTAGCGCCAGAGGCCGGGGCGGGTCTCGATGCCGCCATCTTCCGCGCTGCCGCTCCCCAGGAGCTTCTCGACAAGCTTGCGGATCCGGCCGCGCAGCAGCGGCCGCAGGAGCTGGCGCCAGAACCAGCCGATCTCCCCCTCATGCTGGATGACGATCAGCTGCAGCCGCTCGCGCGTGGCTTCGGGCAAGCTTGCGGCGATGTCGCGCAGCCGCCGGAAGGTGTGCCAGGAGCCGGCATGGAGGTGATCGGCAAGCACCGGCTCGAAATCGGCGAGCAGGATCCGGACCTCCACGCCCCGCGCGACCGCATGATGGATGAGGCTTCCCCAGTCGAGCAGCCCCATCGACCGCGCGCGTTGGGAGTGGGTCTCCGTCTCGGGGTCGAAGATGCGGAAGGAGAGCCAGACGCTGCTCGTCGCGTCGAGCACCAGCTGCTCCAGGGCCGGGAACATGTTGGACGCTTCGATCAAGGGGACGACGCGGCAGCCGGTCCGCGGCGGGCTTGGAAGGGTCCAATCCGGCCCCTCCCCGTTCCCCAGCATTGCAGTGTGCCGATCGATGAAGCGCGGATCCGCCTCGGCCATCAGAGGAGTTCGGTTCCAGTCTCGCGCGCGCGGCGGCGCTCGGTGAACCAGATGGCGATCAGGGACAATTCGTAGAGGAGGATCAGCGGCACGGCGAGCATGAACTGCGAGAGGACGTCCGGCGGAGTCGCAACCGCAGCGACCGCGAAGGCGATCAGGATCGCGTAGCGGCGCCCCGCCTTGAGCTGCCGGCGAGTGACGATCCCGGCCCGCTCGAGCAGCATCAGCAGCACCGGCAGCAGGAAGGCGATGCCGAAAGCCAGGATGAAGTGCATGACGAGGCTGAGATACTCGCCGATCGACGGCAGAGCCTCCTGCTCGATGCCGCCGATATTGCCCTGGTAGCCGAGGAAGAACTTAAACGCCGTCGGCATCACCACATAATAAGCCAGCGCGCCTCCCATCACGAACAGGACCGGGGTGGCGATCAGGAAGGGCAGAAAGGCGCGTTTCTCCTTCGCGTAGAGCCCGGGCGCGACGAAGGCCCAGATCTGGTTCGCGATGACCGGAAAGGCGACGAAGAAGGCGGCGAAGAAGGCGACCCGCACCTCGACGAAGAAAGCCTCGTAAAGCTTCGTATAGACGAGCTTCCCCTCCCCGGGCGGGAATGCGCGCACCAGCGGCTGGGCGAGGAACGAGAAGATGCGGTCCGCGAAATAGAAGCAGACTGCGAAGGCCGCCCCGAGCGCCAGGAACGACCAGATGAGCCGCCGCCGAAGCTCGATCAGATGATCCATCAGCGGCGCGCGGCTGCCGTCGATCTCATCCTCGCTCATGGCAGCTCGCGCCCTTCGGCGGCAGGCGGAAGCGCCTCTGGCGCCGGACCGGCGGAAGGGGCTGGAGCGGCCGCATCGGCGGGAGGGGCTGGAGCGGCCGCATCGGCCGCCGGGAGGGTCGGATAATCGCGCATGATACGCTCATTCTCCTCCTTCCACTTCTTCTCCATCTCCTCGAGCTCCGACTCGCGGATCATGGTGTCGATGCCGGAGCGGAAATGGCGCGCCATGCCGCGGGCGCGGCCCACCCAATAGCCGACGGTGCGCATCACGCGCGGCAGGTCCTTCGGCCCGATCACGACCAGCGCGACCAGGGCAACGATCAGCAATTCAGTCGGTGCAATATCGAACATGCGCCCCTGCCCCTTAAGAGGCGCCGCCGTTAAGGCTCGCGCCGCTCAGCGGGATCGGCAGTGCGGATCGGATCAACGGGGCGTGCGGGATCGGCGGAAGCGTCAATCGTGCGGTCGCCCTCGATGCGGCGCGGCGGAGCGGAGTGCTCGTCCTCCTCGCTCATGCCCTTCTTGAAGCTTTTGATGCCCTTGGCGACATCGCCCATCATGTCGGAGAAGCGCCCCTTGCCGAACAGGAGCAGGATGATCACGCCGACGACGAGCCAGTGCCAGAGGCTGAAACCACCCATTACAATTCTCCAATACGCCTGGAGGTCATCTAGTCCTCCTCGCCCTCACTTTCCAGTTCTAGCTGATCGGGGG
>NZ_DASVUE010000059.1:0-3841 GCF_036387215.1 Allosphingosinicella sp.
AAGGGGATCGCACCGAGCGCGATCGCGCCGTTGAGCCAATTGGGGATCGTGCGCGTGCGAAGGTCTCCAGCCGCCGCCACGATCAACATCGCGGCGAGGATTGCGACCAGCAAATCTGCAAAAACCCCCTGCATGAAGAGAGCTACTAGACGTGGTTACTTGCCAAACCGTAACCAGCGCCGATGAAAGTGGGCCCGATCGACCGAAGAGCGCTTCCGCCGCAAGCAAGGGTCGCGGTGTGGCAATCGGGCGACACCTGGCCGATGCGGCGGCTCGAGTGGGTCCAGCCGGAGGGGCGGCCCGTGCGCGGAAGCCTTCTGTTGCTCGGCGGGCGCGGCGACTTCATCGAAAAATATGTGGAGCCGCTCGCTTACTGGCACGCGCGCGGGTGGAACGTGACCTCGTTCGACTGGCGCAGCCAGGGGGAGTCGCAGGGCAGCATCAAGGGCGGACACCTCGACAGCTTCGACGATGTGCTCAGCGACGGTGCCGCCTTAATCGAGGATTGGCTTCAAGGCGCGAGGCCGCATGTGGCGGTCGGCCATTCGATGGGCGGGCATCTCCTCCTCCGGATCCTTGCCGAGCGCCGGCCGCCCGTCGCTGCGGCGGTGCTGGTGGCGCCGATGGTCGGCATCAATTCCTCGCCGCTGCCGCCCATGCTGGCGCAGGCGATCGCGCAGAATCTCACGATGTTCGGCCGGGGAAGGATTCCGGTCTGGAAGCATGAGGGGAAGCTGCAGAAGGGATCGCTGCGGAGGAAGATCCTCACCTCCTGTCCCAAGCGCTATGCGGACGAGCTCTGGTGGTTCGAGCAGCGTCCCGCTTATTCGCTCGGCGCGCCGAGCTGGGGCTGGCTTGCCGCCGCCTACCGTTCCATCGCTTCGCTGACCGCGGCGAAGCTTCGTTCGATCGATCTTCCGGTGCTCCTGCTTGGGACGGAGCGCGACCGCCTGGTGAGCCCGGGAGCCATCAAGTGGGCCGCGGAGCTGCTTCCGAATTCCGAGCTGATGATGTTCCCGGAGGCGGGCCACGAGATCCTGCGTGAGGCGGATCCCATCCGCATTGCCGCGCTCGAGCGGATCGACCGCTTCCTCGACGAGCGTGCGGCCGCGTGACTCGACAAGCGGACATCGTCGTCGTCGGTGCGGGAATGGCCGGGGCAAGCCTTGCCGCGGAGATCGCGCCGCACGCGCGGGTGATCCTCCTCGAGGCGGAAGGGCAGGCGGGCTATCATTCGACCGGCCGCTCCGCCGCCTTCTGGTCGGAAAGCTATGGCGGGCCGCTGGTGCAGCCGCTGACCAGCGCGTCGGGGCCTTTCCTCCGAAACCCGCCGGCGGCCTTCCACGAGCGGTCCTTTCTGTCGCCTCGAGGCGCCGTGCACATCGCCGATGCCGCCGGAGAAACGGTGCTGCACGAGATGCAGCTGGAATTCCGGGGCTCGCCCGTCGCGATGGAGCTGCTCGGGCGCGAGCGGCTCGAGCGGATCGTCCCGGGATTAAGGCCGGGCTGGGAGCACGGCCTCGCCGAGCCGAGCTGCGCCGACATCGACGTCGCAGCGCTTCACGCGGCCTATCTCAAGGCGGCGCGGGCCGCGGGAGCACAGCTCCTGACCGGCTGCGGCTTCGAGCAAGCGGAGCGGACGCCGGCGGGATGGCGGATCGAGACGTCCGGCGGGGTCATGGAAGCCCGGGTCATCGCCAACGCAGCGGGGGCGTGGGCCGATGCGGTGGCCGATCGGGCAGGGGAGAGAAAGGTCGGCATCCAGCCCTACCGGCGCACGATCGCGCAGCTGCGTGTCTCCCCTCCGGCTCCGCGGGATCTGCCGCTGGTGATCGACGCGGGCGGGCATTTCTACTTCAAGCCCGAAGCGGGCGGTCGGCTGTGGCTGAGCCCGCATGACGAGACCGCCTGCGACCCCTGCGATTGCGCCCCCGAGGAATATGACGTCGCCCTTGCCATCGACCGGCTGGAAAAGGTGGTCGACTGGCGGGTCGAGCGGGTCGAGCATAGCTGGGCCGGCCTCAGGAGCTTCGCGCCCGATCGGCTGCCGGTCTACGGCTTTGCTAGTGGTTGCCGGGATTTCTTCTGGTTCGCGGGGCAGGGCGGGTTCGGCATCCAGACGGCGCCCGCAGCGGCCAAGCTTGGCGCCGCCCTGCTGCTTGGGACCCCGCCGGACCCGATGGTCGCGTCAATCGACCCTGCGCCTTATTTGGCGGAGCGGTTCACGAACTGAGAGGCGGCCGCGCAGGCGAGCTGGTCGGCGCGCTCGTTCTCGGCATGGCCGGCATGGCCCTTCACCCACCGCCAATCGACCTTGTGGGGCTTTGCCGCGGCGAGGAGCTCCTGCCAGAGCTCGGCATTCTTGACGGGCTTGCGGTCGGCGGTGCGCCAGCCGTTCTTCTGCCAGCCGTAGATCCACTTCGTGATGCCGTCGCGCACATAGACGCTGTCGGTGGTGAGCGTCACCTCGCAGGGCCGCTTCAGCGCCTCCAGCGCCCGGATGGCGGCCAACAGCTCCATCCGGTTGTTGGTGGTGAGCGCCTCGCCGCCGGAGAGTTCCTTTTCATGTGCGCCGGAACGGATGACCGCGCCCCAACCGCCGGGGCCGGGATTGCCCTTGCACGCGCCGTCGGTGAAAATCTCGACCTTGGTCATTCGTCGCGGGTCGGGTCAGGCTGCTTCGAGGCTGCGGGGCAGCTTGAAGACCATCCGCTCCTCGACGCCTTCCACCGGCTCCTCGTGCACGTCGAAATGCTTGCCGAGGAAATCCACCACCTCTCGGACCAGCACTTCGGGGGCGGAGGCTCCGGCTGTGATGCCGAGCGTGGAGGCGCCGTCCAGCCAGGCGAGGTCGATGTCTTCTGCGCGGCCGACCAGCCAGGCGGGGGTGCCCTCGCGTTCGGCCACTTCGACGAGCCGGACGGAGTTGGAACTGTTGGGCGCGCCGATCACGAGCATCGCGTCGCAGCGCCGCGCGATCTCCTTCACCGCCGCCTGCCGGTTCGAAGTCGCGTAGCAGATGTCTTCGCCCTTGGGGCCGGTGATCGTGGGAAAGCGGCGCTTCAGGACCGAGATGATGCCGGCCGTATCATCCACCGAGAGAGTCGTCTGGGTGAGGAAGGCGAGATTCTCGGCATTGGCCGGGGCGATCGCTTCGGCGTCCTCGGCAGTCTCGATCAGGGTCATATTACCTTCCGGCACCTGCCCGAAGGTTCCGATCACCTCCGGGTGACCGGCATGGCCGATGAAGAGGATATGGCGCCCATGCTCGATATGCCGCTCGGCCTGGCGGTGCACCTTGGAGACGAGCGGGCAGGTGGCGTCGAGATAGGAAAGGCCGCGCTCCTCCGCCTTGGCCGGCACCGCCTTCGGGACGCCATGGGCCGAGAAGACCACCGGAACGCCGTCCGGGACTTCGTCCAGCTCTTTCACGAACACCGCGCCCTTGGCCTTCAGACTATCGACGACATATTTGTTGTGGACGATCTCGTGGCGGACGAAGACCGGCGCTCCGTAGCGCTCCAGCGCAAGCTCGACGATGTTGATCGCGCGGTCGACGCCTGCGCAAAAGCCCCGCGGTGCCGCGATCAGCAGGGTGAGGGGCTTCTTCGATGTAGCCATTGCGCGCCTGTACTGGATTGCTTGCAGGGTTGGAACCCGGTTCCTATGATCCCGCCCGACCTTCCGGGGGGCTTTCGACGCTCCATATGTTTGAGGACCATTGTTCGTGATCAAGCCCAAAGCCGCACTTCCCGCCCTTCTGTCGCTTGCCATGCTGGGCTGCGCGAGCAGCGGCGAAATCACCCAGGGCGGCATCACCGCCATCCGCACCGCCTGCCCG
>NZ_DASVUE010000060.1:0-4952 GCF_036387215.1 Allosphingosinicella sp.
CGCCAGACCGTCTACGAGATCGCCGCGGCCGACATCGAGGCGCAGCTCGGCGCCGGCGGCCTCTCGCCCGAGGCAAGGGCAGGGGCGGAGGCGCGGCTGAAGGAGTATCAGGCGACGGTCGCGCGATACGACAGCGAGCCCGACGCCGCGGCGCCGGGCGATCCGCTGAAGGGCGAGGGCAAGAAGCAGCTCCGGGCCCAGGCGCAGGCGTTCGAAGCGGCACGCGAACGGGCCGCCGCGCAGGACGATAATTTCGACATGGCCGAGGTGTTCCTGCAACTGGCGCTCGTGCTCGGCTCGGTCGCCATCCTCGCGCTCAACCGCTGGGTGCTGATCCTCAGCGCCGCGCTCGGCGTCGTCGGCACCCTGTTCACGATCAACGGCTTCTTCCTCCTGGTCTAGGGCCGGAGGTTCCGGAAGGTGATCGAGTAGCGGAGCGCCTCCATCTCGGGGATGCTGTGCTCCCAGTCGGTCCGCGATGGGCCGCGGAGGAGATAGGCGGAGCGGGGTTCGGCGATGAGCGAGGCCCGCTCCCATTTCTGGCCGCTCTTCCTTCGGAAGCGGAAGCGGCAGGGGGCGAGCAGCGAGATGCCGATCGTGTCGCCGAACACCGAACGGTCCTTGTGCCAGCCGATCCCGGCGCCGGGCGCATATTCGGTCAGCAGCACGTGCTGCAGATCTTCCGCCGCGAGCCCGGCGAAGGCCGCAGCCCGCTCGCGCAGCGGCAGCAGGAAGTCCGGCATGTCATCGGCCTTCCGGAGGCCGGAGCCGTCGAACACATATTGCCAGCCGAAGGAGACCACCCGCCGCTTGCCGAGATAGCCCTGAAACTCGAATTCCTTGAACGGCAGCAGCGCCAGCCGCTCCGCAAGCGCCTGCTCCTCCTCCGGGGTGACGAAGTCCTGCGCGAAGCGGAAGCCCTCCGGCAGCGCCGGCGGATCGGCAAGGAAATTCAGCTGCTTATTCATCGCGTTCCACCGATAACCATTCGTTTCGGCGCGGGTTCAGAATCGTTCGCCGCAAATTCGCGCACCAGGGATTCGCTTCCCGCGCCTTTTGTGCGCCAATCGCACGGCCAGCCATGTTCAGTCGCCTGGGGAGGGGGCAGGAATGTTGAAGATCCTGATTGTCGAAGACGAGCCGCTGCTGGCCAAGACTCTGAAGCATCTCATCGAGCTCAATCCGCGCTTCGAAGTGATCGCGATCGCCGACGACCTGCAGAGCGCACTCGATGCGGTGGAGGAGCGGCGGCCCGACCTCGCGCTCGTCGATCTCCAGCTGGCGCGCGGCTCGACCGGCTTCACGGTTGCGGTCAAGCTCAACGAAATGGATGTGCCCAGCCTCTTCACCACCGGCAAGGCGCCGTCCTTCCCGATGCCCGATCTGGCGCTCGGCTGCCTGATGAAACCCTATACCGAGGAAGACATCGTCCGTGCGCTGAAAGCGGCCGAGGACCTCCTGCGCGGCCGCGAGCGGCTCCGCCCGAGCCGTCCCGGCAACCTCACCATCTATTCGGAAGCTCCGGAGCCGGCGCTGGTTGAGCCCGGCGAAGCGTTCCTCCCGGAGCCGGCGCTTGCGGAGCGCAAGTCGCTGAAGTCGGTGCTCTCCAGCTGGTGGAGCGCCTGAGGCGAAGCGGGCCCGGCATCGCTGCCAGGCCCGATCCCCTTAGCAGCTGCGTCCGATCTCGCGGCCGATCAGAGCGCCCGCGGCGCCGCCGATGATCGCTCCGGTGGTGCCGCTGCCGCGGCGATAGCTGTAGTAGCGGCGGCCGCCGTCGCGCCCGATCTCACGGCCCAGGAGAGCGCCGGCCGCACCGCCCACGATCGCACCCGTCGTGCCGCTGCCGCAGCGGCCGCGGCGGTAATAATTGTCGCCGCGATAATAGCGGTCGCCGTAATAAGCGCGCGGCGCGTAGCCGTAGCCGTAGCCGTAAGAGCGCGGGGCATAGGTATAGCCGTAGCCGTAGCTCCGCGGATAATAGCCGCGTCCGTAATAAGCGCGGGGGTAATAATCCCGGCGGTAATGGTCGCCATAATAGCGGTCGTAGCCGCGGTAATCGTAGCCGTAGCCGCGATGCCGGCCATGGGCCTCGGCGCTTGCGGGAAGTGCGGTGAAGGTGGCGGCGATCGCCGCGGTGCCGAGAAGAATTTTCTTGAGCATTGGAACAGGCTCCTGTCGATACTGGCAGGCGGCGCCCCAACGCGAACGGCTCCGATCGGAGTCGCCGGACGCCGTCCCTGACGCTTCGTTAATCATGATTTTGCTGTCCGCCGGATGAACGGCAGCAGGCTTCAGCGGGTGAACTTCTCGCCCGCCTCGGCTTTGCGGACGAGGAGTTCGGAGAGCTTGAAATCGACGCCCAGGCGCTCCTGCTGGCGCCGGATGCCTTCGACGATCTTGGGCAGCCCTTCGGTGTCCGCCCAGAACATCGGTCCGCCGCGATAGACCGGCCAGCCGTAGCCGTAGATCCACACCACATCGATGTCGGATGCGCGCTGTGCGAAGCCGCCCTCGAGGATCAGGGCGCCCTCGTTGACCATCGTGTAGAGGGTGCGCTCGATGATTTCCTGGTCGGAAATCTCCCGCTCCTGGACGCCTTCGCGGGTACGGAACTCTTCGATGATCTCCTGCACCTTTGCGGAGGGGGAGGGGCGGCGCTTCTCGTCGTAGTCGTAGAAGCCGGCACTCTTCTTCTGGCCCCAGCGGTCGATGGCGCAGAGCGCGTCGCGGATATTCTCGATGCGGCTGGGGTCGCGGTGCCAGCCGATGTCGACGCCGGCGAGGTCGGCCATCTGGAACGGGCCCATCGGCATGCCGAATTCGACATGGACGCGGTCCACCTGTTCCGGGGTCGCGCCTTCCAGCAGAAGCCGCATCGCCTGCGTCTGGCGCGGGATCAGCATCCGGTTGCCGATGAAGCCGTAGCAGACGCCCGCGACGACGGCGACCTTCCGGATCTTCTTGGCAAGCTGCATCGCCGTCACCAGCACGTCCGGCGCCGTCTTCGCCCCACGCACGACCTCGAGCAGCTTCATGACGTTGGCGGGCGAGAAGAAGTGCAGCCCCACCACATCCTGCGGCCGCGACGTGGAGGCGGCGATCTCATCGATGTTGAGGTAGGAGGTGTTGGAGGCGAGGATCGCGCCGGGCTTCGCGATCTTGTCGAGCCGGCCGAACACCTCCTTCTTCACGTCCATATTCTCGAATACGGCCTCGATGATGAGGTCGCATTCGGAGAGCGCGTCGAAGTCGAGCGTGGGCTTCAGGAGACCCATTGCCTGGCCGACCTGCTCAGCGGTCATCTTACCCTTGGCCGCAGTCGCCTGATAGTTCTTGAGCATCACCCCGGTGCCGCGGTCGAGCGCGTCCTGCGCCATTTCGACGATCGTCACAGGGATGCCGGCGGAGAGGAAGTTCATCGAGATGCCGCCGCCCATCGTCCCGGCGCCGATCACGCCGACGCGGCGGATGTCGCGCGGCTTGGTGTCCTCGGGCAGCCCCTCGATCTTCGAGGCCTTGCGCTCGGCGAAGAAGAAATATTGCTGCGCCTTGGCCTGGGTGCCGCTCATCAGCTCCATGAAGAGCTGCCGCTCGGTCGTCACCCCCTCGGAATAGGGCTTCGCCACCGCCGCCTCGATCGCGCGCACGTTGAATTCCGGCGCATCGAAGCCCCGGAATTTCTTCGCGTTCGCCTTCCGGAACTCATCGAAGATGCCGGGGTTTTCCCGTGCTTCCCGTAGCTTCTCGTCCCGCTCGCTCGACTTCGGAAGCGGCCGCGTGTCCTTTACCTCATGCGCATAGGCAACCGCGTGCTGGAGGAGGTCGCCCTCGATCAGCTTGTCGACGAGACCGGCCGCGTAAGCTTCCTTGGCGCCGACCGGATTGCCCGTCGCCGCCATTTCGAGTGCGCGCCGGACGCCGGCCACGCGCGGCAGCCGCTGCGTTCCCCCGGCGCCGGGAAGCAGGCCCAGCTTCACCTCCGGCACGCCGAGCTTCGCCGACGGCACCGCGACGCGGTAATGACACGCCAGCGCGACTTCGAGACCGCCTCCGAAGGCAGTGCCGTGGATCGCGGCGACGACCGGCTTCGTGCATGCTTCGATGCGGTCGACCACCTGCGGAAGCATCGGCTGCGCGAAGGCCTTGGGCGTTCCGAACTCGCTGATGTCCGCGCCGGCGAAGAAGGTCTGGCCCTGGGCAATGATCACCACCGCTTTCACGGCCTCATCCGCATCCGCTTCCTCGATCGCCTTCACCAGACCCTCGCGAACGGCGTGGCCGAGGGCGTTCACGGGCGGATTGTTGGACGTGACGATCAGGACGTCGTCGTGGCGGTGGGTTGAAATCGGGCTCATTCGTGTCTCCGGATCAAATGGCCGTGCGGCCGTAGCTTTGCCTGTTGAACGGGTGCGAGGAGGAAAGGCCGCCGTCGACGACGAGCGCATGGCCGTTGACGTAGCTGCTTTCATCGGATGCGAGGAAGAGTGCAGCGTTGGCGATCTCTTGAGGTTCGCCGCCGCGTTTCAGCGGGTTGAGGTGGCCAAGCATCTGCTCCTGCCCCTTGGCGCGGGCGCGTTCGTAGACGAACTCGGTCATGCCGGTTTCGATGAGGCCGGGGCAGATGGCGTTGACCCGCACGTGCGAGCCGGAAAGCTGCTGGGCGGCGGTCTTGACGAGGCTGATCACGCCCGCTTTTGAAGCCGAATAAGCTGGCCCGCCCGCGCCCGAGCGGATGCCGGCGACGCTCGCCGTGCAGATGATCGACCCGCCGCCGCGCTCCTTGATCACGGGCGCGGCGTGCTTGATCGCCAGGAACGGCCCGATCAGGTTGATGCGCAAAATCTCCTGCCAGTCCCCCGCCGACTGCTCGAAGATCGAGGCGAGGCCTCCCGACACACCGGCATTCGCGAAGAAGATGTCGAGGCCGCCATGCTCCCGCATCGCCGTTTCGA
>NZ_DASVUE010000061.1:0-2476 GCF_036387215.1 Allosphingosinicella sp.
GATGTTCTTGAACTTGCTATGGCCGGCCATTGCCGCTCTTCACTTTCAGCTGATGAGCCCCTGCCCGCTCTCTAGCGGCAGGCGAGTCCGGCTTCAACCGAGGCGCACCGCGGTGCCCGAGACGCTGACCATCAGCATCGATCCTTCCTTGCCGATCACCTCATAGTCGAGGTCGACGCCGATCACGGCATTGGCGCCGAGCCGCGTCGCTTCCGCTTCCAGCTCCTGGAAGGCGGTGTCCCGGGCGGAGCGGAGCGTCGTCTCATACGAACCCGCGCGGCCGCCGACGATATCGCGGATGCCGGCGAACAGATCCTTGAAGATGTTCGCGCCGACGATGACCTCGCCGGTGACGACGCCGAGATATTGCGTCACCGGGCGGCCCTCGATCGTGGTCGTGGTGCTGATGATCATGGTCTTGCTCCTCAGGCGAGGCCGAGCGCGGCCTTGTAAGTGTCGAGCAGTGCTTCGGCTTCCTGCCGGACGTGGTTCTCCATTTTCCGGAGGCGCACGATCGCACGGATCGTCTTGGTGTCGTAGCCGCGCGATTTCGCCTCGCCGTAGACGTCCTTGACGTCGTCAGCGATCGCCTTTTTCTCTTCTTCCAGCCGCTCGATACGCTCGATCAGCAATCGCAGTTCGTCGGCCGCGATCGATCCTTCCGCCATGTTTGCTCCACCCGATTCTGAAGATTGAGCGGCGGCTCTAGGGGGTGTGGGCGGGTGGCTCAAGCGCACTCGCCAATCGCCGGTTGAACTCGCATCAATAGTGGCTATTCGGCGACGCCAGACCAGTTGGAGAGATGATGGCCACCCCGATCGCGCCCCGAAGCCGCAAGGTCCGAATCCTCGCGACGCTCGGCCCGGCCAGCGATACGCCTGAAATGATCCGCAAGCTCGTCAAGTCCGGCGCGGACGCATTCCGGATCAACATGAGCCACGGCAACCATGCCGACCATCTGCGGCGGATCGAGACGATCCGCAGCCTCGAAAAGGAGCTCGAGCGGCCGACCACCATCCTCGCCGACCTGCAGGGGCCGAAGCTCCGTGTCGGCAAGTTCGACGGCGACCGCACCACGCTCGAGAACGGCCAGTCCTTCACCTTCGATCGAGACCTTGCCGGCGGCACCGGCAAGCGCGTCAACCTGCCCCACCGCGAGATATTCGAGGCGGTGGAGCCGGGGACCCGGCTCCTGATCGACGACGGCAAGCTCGTGCTCCGCGTCAGCAGCGCCAATTCCGACCGGATCGACACCACCGTCGAAGTCGGCGGAACGATCTCGAACAATAAGGGCTTGAACGTCCCCGACGTGGTGCTGCCGCTTGCCGCGCTCACCGACAAGGACCGGGCGGACATGAATTTTGCGCTCGACAATAATGTCGACTGGATCGCCTTGAGCTTCGTCCAGCGGCCGGAGGACGTGGCGGAAGCGCGGCGGCTGATTGCCGGACGCGCCTCCTTGCTCGCGAAGATCGAGAAGCCGGCGGCGATCGACCGGCTGGATGGCATCCTTGAGCTTGCCGACGCGGTGATGGTGGCGCGCGGCGATCTCGGGGTTGAGATGCTTCCCGAAGAGGTGCCGCCGCTCCAGAAAAGGATAGTCGAGGCCGCGCGGCGCCTGGGCCGCCCGGTGGTGGTCGCGACGCAGATGCTGGAATCGATGATCGAGGCGCCGACTCCGACCCGCGCCGAAGTCTCCGACGTCGCCACCGCCGTCTATGACGGCGCCGACGCGATCATGCTCTCGGCCGAAAGCGCGTCGGGCAAATATCCGTGCGAATCGGTGTCGATCATGAACCGCATCGCCACCAGCGTGGAATCCGATCCAAGCCACAGCGCCCGGGTGCACTTCACCGAGACCCTCCCGGACCCCACCACCAACGACGCGATCGCCTCGGCGGCGAGCAACATCGTCAACACCGTGGGCGCTGCGGCGATGGTGTGCTTCACGGTCTCGGGATCGAGCGCCCGCCGCATCTCGCGCGAGCGGCCGACCGTGCCGCTGCTGGTGCTGACGCCGTCGCTCAAGACCGCGCGCCGTCTCGGGCTGCTCTGGGGCGCACATGCGGTGCGGACCAGGGACGTCGCCAGCTTCGAGGAGATGATCGCCAAGGCCAAGCGCATGGCGCTCCGCCACGGCATCGCCAAGGGCGGCGACCGGATCGTCGTCATCGCCGGCGTGCCGTTCGGCACCCCCGGCTCCACCAACGTCGTCCACGTCGTCCGCCTGGTTGGCGACGAGCTCGACCGGCACCGGGCCGCCTCGAGCTAGGGCCCCTCCATCAAAGGCGGCACGAGGTCGAGCAGTTCACGGGCGAGGAAGCCGACCCGGCCGACCTCCTTCGTCAGCCGCCGCCCCGCTTCGCCGTGCAGATAGACGCCCCACAAGGCGGCCGTCAGCGGATCGGCGCCGCGCGCGCAAAGACCCCCTACGATCCCGGCCAGCGTGTCGCCCGAGCCTGAAGTTGCGAGGCCG
>NZ_DASVUE010000062.1:0-14293 GCF_036387215.1 Allosphingosinicella sp.
GGGGCAGGTCGCGATCGGCTTCGTCGTCGCACTGAATTACCGCAACCCCTATCTGTCGCCCTTCGAGGAATTTCAGCGCTTCAAGCAGCACCCGGCGGTGCGCGAGATCCTGGAGGGCGGCCGCCGAGTCAGCTACGGCGCTCGTGCGATCAACGAGGGCGGTTACCAGGCCATCCCGAAGCTCCATTTCCCCGGCGGCGTCCTGATCGGCTGTTCGGCGGGTTTCGTGAACGTACCGCGCATCAAGGGCAGCCACACCGCGATCAAATCCGGCATGCTCGCGGCCGAGGCGGCGTTCGAGGCGATCGGCGCTGATCGCAGCAACGACGACCTCACGGCTTATGAAGACTCCCTGCATAACAGCTGGGTGGCGGACGAACTGAAGATGGTCCGCAACGTGGAGCCGATGGTCGCGAAATTCGGCGGAGCGCTCGGCACATTGCTCGCCGGCACCGACATGTGGATGCGGTACCTGAAGATCGGGCTGCCGTTCACGATGCGCCACCACCCTGACAACGAGAGCCTGTGGCGGAAGGACATGGTGAAGCCGATCGACTATCCGAAGCCCGACGGCGTCATCAGCTTCGATCGCTTGTCCTCGGTCTTCCTTTCCAACACCAACCACGAGGAAGATCAGCCCGTCCACCTGACGCTGAAGGACCCGTCGATCCCGGTCGAGGTGAACCTCGAAGACTATGCCGGCCCCGAGCAGAGATACTGCCCCGCCGGCGTCTACGAATATGTCGAGGAAGGCGGGCGGCCGCGGCTCCAGATCAACGCCCAGAATTGCGTCCACTGCAAGACCTGCGACATCAAGGACCCGACGCAGAACATCAACTGGGTCGTCCCGGAAGGCGGAGGAGGCCCCAATTACCCCAACATGTAAGCACTGGATGGCGGGCGCCGCCGCGGCGATATTCCTCTGGGGCGCGACTGGAGCGCAGGCGAGCACCGACGACCGCGCTCTCCTCAGCGCCTGGGCGAAGGCCCGGGCCGCCGACACCGCCGGCGCGGCCGGGGAGGCTGCTCAGAGCTATGCCGCCGCGCTCGCGCTCTCGCCCGACAACGAGGTGCTGGCCGTGCGCGCGCTCAGCCAGGCGATGTCGGCGGGGGACCGCCAGCTCGCCGTCCGGGCCGCTCGGATCCTGGAGCGGAAGGGCCAGCTCGCGCCTGACGCATCCTTGCTTCTCCTCGGTGAAGCGCTGCAGGCGAAGGACTGGAAAACCGCCGGCACTTATGTCGACCATGTCCAGAAGGACCAGATTTTCGCCTTCATGGCGCCGGTGCTGCGCGCATGGGTGGCGTTCGGCTCCGGCAAGGGCGATCCGCTGGCGCTCCTCGGCGTGGCGGCTTCGGACCAGCTCGCCGCCGGCTACGCCGCCGAGCACAGGCCGCTTCTGCTTCTTGCCGATGGCAAGACCGAGCAGGGGATTAGGGAGCTTACCCCGGTGCTGGAAAGCGCCGGCGCGCGCGCACCGCGCCTTCGCCTCGCCGCTGCGGCTACGATCCGCAAGCGCGACCGCAAGGCGGCGCTTGCGCTTCTGCAGGGCCGGGGCGAGGTGTTCGAAGCCGCCCGGAAGCAGATCGAGGATCGGAAGCGGCTCCCCGGCGCCGTCGACAGCGCGGCCGCCGGCGTCGCCCACTTCCTCGTCCGTCTCTCGCTCGATCTCAACACGCAGGAAGTGGCGGACGTCGCGCTCACCTATGCGCGGCTCGCCACCTTCCTCGCGCCCGACAATGCGGAGGGGTGGCAGGTCGCAAGCTCGCTGCTGGCCGCGCAGGAGCGCTGGGACGAGGCGATAGCCCTCCTCGACAGGATCCCGCCGCAGGACCCGGTCTATCCGCTCCTCGCCGACCGCCGGATCAGGCTGCTTTCCGGGAGCGGCAAGGGTGAGGCGGCGCTTGCCCTTGCCAAGGCCGCGGCCGAAGCGCCCTCGGCGGACGCCGCCGATTGGTCGCGCCTTGGCGAGGTTTATTCCGACCTCAAGCGCCACGAGGAAGCGGCGGCCGCTTACGATCGGGCGCTCGAGCTTGCGAAGGGCGGCAAGCCGGGCCAGCCCGAATGGACGCTGTGGCTGATGAAGGGCGCGGCGCTCCAGCAGGCGGACAAGTGGCCTGAGGCCAAGGCGGCTTTCGAGACGGCCAACAAGCTTCAGCCGAACCAGCCGCTCGTGCTCAACTTCCTGGGATACGGCCAGCTGGAGCGGCGCGAGAATGTCGAGGAGGCGATGCGGCTCGTCGCCGAGGCGAGCAGGCTCGAGCCCGACAGCGCCGAAATCACCGATTCGCTCGGCTGGGCGCATTATCTGCGCGGCAATCTCGGCAGCGCGATACCGCTCCTTGAGAAAGCCGCGGCAGCGCGTCCGGCGGACGCCGAGATCAACGAGCATCTCGGCGACGCCTATTACAGCGCCGGCCGCCGCTACGAGGCGCGCTATGCGTGGAAGGCGGCCCTGCTCAATGCCGAGGGAAAGAGCGCCGAGCGGCTCAAGGCGAAGATCGGGACCGGCCTGACTCCGCAGCTCGCTTCTCCCTAAATGGAGGAAATCGCACCGGCGAAGATCAACCTCGCGCTGCACGTGCGGGCACGGGAGCCGGACGGCTATCACCGGATCGAGACCCTGTTCGCATTCGCGGAGGACGGGGACCTTCTGAGGGTTCGCGAAGGCGATGGGCTGAGCCTGGAGGTCACCGGGCCCTTCGCCGGCGATCTGGCGGGGGAGCGGGACAATCTCGTGCTTCGCGCAGCCGCGGCGCTTCGGGCGCGGACGGGAACGGTCAAGGGCGCCGCGCTGACGCTCCACAAGCGGCTGCCGGTGGCGTCGGGGCTCGGCGGCGGTTCCGCCGATGCCGCCGCGGCGCTTCGGCTGCTCTCCCGCTGGTGGGAGGTCGAGGCGGGCGAGACGACTCTGCTCGAAATCGCGAGGCCGCTCGGCGCGGACGTTCCCGCCTGCCTGCTCGGCCGGACCTGCCGGGGCGAGGGCAGGGGCGACGACCTCATTCCGGTGGACGGCTCCAGCATCGCGGGAGCGCCGCTGCTGATCGTCAACCCGCTGGTGCCGGTGCCGACGGGGCCGGTGTTCGCAGACTGGGACGGGGTGGATCGGGGGCCGCTCGGCCACGACACGCTCCTCGGGGGGCGAAACGACCTCGAAGCACCGGCGGCGGTGATCGCGCCCCCGATCCGCGACGTGCTCGCCGCGCTTGCGGAAGGGGCCGGCGTCCTCCTCAGCCGAATGTCCGGCTCCGGCGCCAGCTGCTTCGCGCTTTATGGATCGGGGGCGGCGAGGGACGTAGCGCGGGAGCGGATCGCGGCGCTCCATCCCGGCTGGTGGCAGCTCTCCACCCGTCTCCGCTGACCCGCGCGTGCCGCAACGGCACAGAGTTCCAGCAGCCTTAACCATCGTCACCCGCAGCCTGCCGTTGTGGCACGGCTCTTGCTCCCGGATCCGCGACGGGTCGAAGCGCAGGCTCCCGCCGTGCCCACATCCGCGCCTGGTCCCTGCCGCTTCGGCGGCAAGCGCCACGCTCTTTCTCGGCCGGGCTCCCTTGCGGGATGCCCGGCCTTTTTTTACGCCGCTGCGCATGTTCGAGCTCGAGACCGAGGGACCCATAGCGACGCTCCGGCTTCGCCGCCCGGAGACGCGGAACGCGATCCCGCTCGAAGGCTGGGCAGCCCTGGCCGATCGGGCGGGGGAAGCGGCGCAGGGCGGCGCGCGGGCGCTCATCCTTGCCGGGGAGCCGGGCGGCGCCTTCTGCGCCGGCGCCGATCTTGCCAGCTTCGACGCCTTTCGGGACGATCCCCAGGCACGTACCGGCTTCCGCCTCGCCATCAGGAACGGCCTCGACCGCTTCCGCGACGTGCCGATCCCCACGATCGCCGTCGTCGAGGGCGCAGCCTACGGTGCTGGCGTGGCGGTGGCGATGGCCTGCGACATCAGGATCAGCGGCCCCGGCGCGCGCTTTGCGGTAACGCCGGCCAAACTCGGCATCTCATACCCGCAGGAGGACGTGCACCGGCTCGTCAGCCTCGTCGGGCCGGGACAGGCGGCGCGGCTCATGTTCGGCACCCAGCCGATCGACGGCTCGGAGGCGGAGCGGATCGGCCTCGTCGAGCTTCACTCCACCGACGCTCCGGCAGCGGCGCGGGATCTTGCGCAGGCGATCGCCGCCAACGCGCCTCAGAGCCTCCGGACGCTGAAGCGCGGCATCGCCCTTGCCGCCGCCGGCGCGGCCCGGGACGAGGAGCAGGACCGGGTCTTCGACCACCTCCTGGGCTCCGATGCTCTCTTCGACCGGCTCGCCGCGCACAGGAGCCGCCGCTCGTGACGCGCTTGCGTCGCTCCCGGCCATCCGCCAAGCAGCCGCCGATGAGGATCGCGCCCGCACTCCTGCTTCTGCTCGCCGCCTGCAGCGACCCCAAGGAAGCCACCGACCGCGCCCTTGCCGCAGCTGAGGACAAAGCGGCGGACGACGGCCGGATCGAATGCGCGGCCGAGGGCGCCGAGGCGTTCGAGCGCGTCTGCACGATGGAGCGGGTGAAGGGCCCTGAAGGCACGACGCTTACCATCCGCCACCCGAGCGGCGGCTTTCGCCGGCTGCTCGTCACCACCGACGGCCGCGGCGTGATCGCGGCTGACGGCGCGGATCCGGCGGTCGTCTCCGTCGTCTCCGGCGACCGCATCGAGGTGGCGCTGGCCGGCGACCGCTACCGGCTGCCGGCGACCGTCAAGGGCGGCGGCCGCTAGCCGCGTGCCACGTCCGATCCTCACCGCCGGGGAGATGCGCAACGCCGAGGCGGAGGTGATCGCGGGCGGCGTCTCGGTCGAAACCCTGATGAACCGCGCCGGCACCCTTGCCGCCGAGGCGGTAAGAAGGTTCGCCGGGCCCGTTCCGACGCTGGTCCTCTGCGGCCCCGGCAACAATGGCGGCGACGGCTATGTCATCGCCCGGATCCTCCGCGACCGCGGCGCGAAGGTGCAGGTAGCGGCGCTTGGCGAGCCGCAGAGCGAGGCAGCAAAAGCGGCACGCGCGGCCTGGAACGGGGAGGTGGAACCGCTCCAGAGCGCCGCCGCCGCGCCGCTGCTCGTCGATTCGCTGTTCGGCACCGGCCTCCGGCGGGGCCTCGATGAAGCAGCCTCCGCCGCGCTGCTCCGCCTCGCCGCAAAAGCACGGGTGAGGGTGGCGGTCGACATGCCGAGCGGCGTCTCCACCGACGACGGCGCAATCCTGTCCCCGATCCCGGATTACGATCTCACCGTCACTTTCGGTTCCCTGAAGCCGTGCCACCTCCTCCAGCCCGCCGCCCGGCACATGGGCCGGATCGTCGTCGCCGACATCGGCGTGGCCGCCGATAGCGGGCTCCACGAGGTTGGGCGGCCGGAGCTGGCGGCGCCGGGCGCTGACGACCACAAATATACCCGCGGCTATGTCGCCGTCGTCGCGGGCGAAATGCCCGGCGCCGCTGCTCTTGCTGCATCGGCTGCGGCACGAGCCGGGGCCGGTTACGTCCGGCTGCTCGCGGACGGACCCGTAGCCGCAGTCCCGCACGCCGTCGTGCAGGGCGCCGACTCTACGGTGGACGATCGCGTCGGCGCAGTTGCGCTCGGGCCCGGCCTCGGCCGCTCCGCAGCCGCCACCCAGCTTTTCGAGCGCATGCTCCGGACTCCGAAGCCGTTGGTGCTCGATGCCGATGCGCTGCACCTGCTGGGCCAGGCGGGCCCGGAGCGGCTCAGGCCGCTCCCGCAGCCGCCGATCCTCACTCCGCATGCGGGCGAGTTCGCCAGGATGTTCGGCACCCTCGCCGGAAGCAAGGTCGAGCAGGCGAGGGCGGCTGCGGAGCGCGCCCGGGCGGTGGTCGTTTTCAAGGGTGCCGACACAGTGGTCGCCGCGCCCGACGGCCGGGCCGCGATCGCTCCGCCCGCTTCGGCCTGGCTCGCCACGGCCGGTACGGGCGATGTGCTGACGGGCATCATCGCGGCGATGCGCGCCAGGGGGCTGGAGCCGTTCGAGGCGGCTTGCGCCGGCGTGTGGCTGCACGAGCGGGCGGCGGCGCTGGCGGGGCCGGGGCTGATCGCCGACGACTTGCTCCAGCATTTGCCCGCCGCCTTGGCCCAGTGCAGTGAGTGAACCGATCGTCCGCATCGCCTCGCGCGGCGACGGAGTCACCGCGAGCGGCCGGCATTTCCCGCTCACGGCGCCGGGCGACCTGGTTGCGCCCGACGGCTCGATTACCGCGGGGCCGCATCGCATCGTGCCGCCATGCCGTCACTTCCCCGAATGCGGCGGCTGCCAGCTCCAGCAGCTGGATGACGAGGCGTTCGGCGCCTTCGTCGTCGACCGCGTCGCCTCCGCGCTTGCGGCGCAGGCACTGCCGCTGCCGGAGGTCCTCCCGCCGCACATCTCGCCTCCGAACAGCCGCCGCCGCGCATCGCTCAGCGCCGAGCGGCGGGGCAAGCAGGTGCTGCTCGGCTTCAACGCCGAGGCAAGCCACCGCATCATCGACATGCGCGAATGCCACATCCTCCGGCCGGAGCTGTTCGCTCTCGTGGCCCCGCTTCGCACGCTGATGGGCGAGCTGCTCGGCCCCCGCGGCAACGGCGGCGTCCGGATGACGCTCTCCGATCAGGGGCCGGACGTGCTTCTCGAAAAGGTGGATGTCGAAGGCTTGCAGGCGACCGAGGCGCTCGCCGCCTTCGCCGAGGCGCACAGCCTTGCCCGTCTGGCGCTCGACGACGGCTACGGCGCCCAGACGCGCTGGGAGCCGGAGCCGGTGACGATCACTTTGGGCGGCGTCCCCATTGCCCTCCCCCACGGCGCCTTCCTCCAAGCGACGCGGGAAGGGGAGGAGGCGCTGGTCTCCGCCGTCCGCTCGGCTGTCGGCCCCGCCCGCATCGTTGCGGACCTGTTCGCCGGCCTCGGCACATTCGCGCTATCGCTGGAAGGCCGCATCCTTGCCGCCGAAGGCGCGCGCGACGCCGCGCTGGCGCTGAAATCGGCGGCCAATCGGGCTCAGCGGCAGGTCTTCGTCGACCACCGCGACCTCTTCCGCCGCCCCTATGACGAAAAGGAGCTCGGCCGCTTCGAGGCGGTGGTGATCGACCCGCCCCGGGCCGGCGCCAAGGAGCAAATTCCGCTGCTCGCCCGCTCAGCCGTCCCGCGCATTGCCTATGTCAGCTGCAACCCCGCCACCTTTGCCCGCGACGCCAAGGCGCTGATCGACGGCGGCTACACGCTCAATTGGGTGAAGCCGGTCGGCCAGTTCCGCTGGTCGACCCATGTCGAGCTTGCCGCCTGCTTCAGCCGCTAGCGCCTCAGCGTGAAGCTTAGGGCGGCGCCGATATCCTTATTCGCCGCTTCGATGTGGCCCGGATCGGTGCGGAGGAAGGCGTTGATGCCGAGATCGCCGCCGAGCAGCCGCACGCCGTAGGCGAGCTCGTAGTCCATCTCCCGGCCCGTTGGAGCGAGGCTGAAGAAACGTTGCTCGTAGCCGACCGCCTGCGTCGCATAATCGTAGCTGACCGGCATCTTCAGATCGAAGCCGCCGCTCGACACGCGAAGCGGCTGCGCCACCCGCAAAGCCAGTTTGTCGCCGGCGGCCAGCATGCCCGTCCTCCAGAGGTCGAATGCGAAGGCGTCCGTCTTGAGCCGGGTCTTCGACACGAGCGCACCCGACCCCGCCATCCTCGTCCATCCGCGGCGGTAGCTCGCAAAGGCGCCCCAGCCCCGGCCGAGGTCGAAGGTAGCAGTGCCGTCCACGAACGAGCTCGTCGAACCGGCGCTCGAAAAGGCGGAGGCGAAGCGGGCGCCGAGCAAGGTCTCCTCCTCCCTCAGCCGCGATGCGCCGAGGCTCAGCCGCGATCGGCCGACCTTGCCGTCCACCGTGAACGAGCTGATGCTGTAATCCGGCGCGGCGAGCCTGCGGCGGAGGCCGGTATCCACCGACTTGCCGCGCTCGCTGACGGCGGTGAGGGCGAACGGCCCCAGATCCTGCCTCACCCCGATGCTGGTATTCGAGTCAGGGTGGAAGCCGGCGCGGCTCATCGGGTCGCGGGCGACGAGGAAGGCGTTGCCCCATTGCCCGGCGAGCTGCTGCTGGAGCATCCGCCCGCTTTGCGAGAAGCCGAATGCGAGCGCGGTCTTCGGCGTCAGCCGGCTGATCGCCGTGCCTGCCATCGCTTTTGCCCTGCGGCTGTCTTCATAGCCGAGGTTCGTCTGCGCCATCCCGACGATCGGCTCGCCCCGCAGATCGTGCCGCACCGTCAGCGTGACCGCCACCGGCCCCGCGGCCGCGGCGGCGGTGCGGTAGATTTGGCCGCCGATCGCCTGGTGGAGCGGCTTCTCCTGCGGAAGGCGCGCCAGCGTCTTGCCGAGATCGATCGCATAGGCGCGCGAATAGCCGTCCAGGATGATCGCACCGCCGCCGCGCTTCGGTGATGCATCGCCCATCGGCCCGGAAAGCGCGCCGTTATTCGCCAGCGAAACGGGTACCGCGCTGCCGGCCAGCGCCGTCGTTCCCTGCGGCTGGAACGCGCGCCCGACATTGAGGATGCCGCGGCCGAAGATCGGGTCGGCGCCGGCGGCTCCGGCATCGTCGGCGCTCTTCAGGAGCAGGTCGACGATCTGCGCGCCGGTGAGGTTCGGGAATGCGCCCGCGAGCAGCGCCGCCGCGCCGACGATCGTCGGTGCGGAAAAGGAGGTGCCGTTCGGGTTGACCGGTTGCCCCTGCGGGTTGACCGTGGCGTTGCCGCGGCCGAGCGCCGCCAGATAATATTGAGCGCTGACGCCCGAGCCTGCCCGGTTCGAGAAGCTGCTGATGTTCCTGTTCGAATCGATCGAACCGGCGACGATGAAGAGCCCGCTCGATCCCCCGTCCTTCACATTGCGGACGGCAAAGGAGTTGGGATCGGCGGTTCCCGAGTTGCCCGCCGACATCACCATGATGATGCCCGCGTCCATCGCGCGCTTGATCGCGCCGAAAATCTCCTCGGTCATGCCCTCTTCGCTGCCGAAGGACATGTTGATGATCCTGGCGCCGTTGGTGCGGGCATAGTCGATGGCGACGGGCAGGGAGTCATCGAGGAAGCAATCCTGCCCGGGCTTGCATCCCGCCGGGTCGCCGACGTTGAGCGAAAGGATCGTCGCCTCATAGGCCACGCCCTGCATATATTTCCCGTCGCGATTGGCCGCGATGATGCCGGAGACCATGGTCCCGTGCCCGTCGGTGTCGACGAGGCCGCGATTGGCTGCGATGTCCCGGCTGGCGGGATCGAGGCGTCCGGTAAATTCCGGCAGGGTTGGATTGATGCCCGTATCCATGACGGCGACCTTCACGCCCTTGCCGGTCGCTCCCGCCTGATAGGCAGGCAGAGCGTTCGCGACCGTCGCTGAATTGGATGCCTGATATTCCGCATCGTTCAGCGGGCTGGACGGCGGAGGAGGCGGCGGCGGAGGCGGGGGAGGAGGCGGCGGCGGGGGAGGCGGTGGCGGCGTCGTTATGGGAGCCGGGCCGCTGCCGCCCCCGCCGCCGCATCCGCCGAGCATGAGAGCGGCGACGCAGGCTGACATGATAAGCGCCGACTTGGTTCTTGCCACCTTCTGATCCTCCCTGTTGATCCGAGACTATGCCTTTTTTCGAGGATCAGGAAGCGGAGAGGAGCACCATCGCCGCGTGCAGCGTCAGCGCCGCCAGGCACAATGAGGCGCCGATGAACAGGTAGAAGCGCCACCGCACCACATTGGTCGTCGCCTGGACGAGGCTGTGGGCTACCCGGAACGCGACATAGGCCCAGGCGAGCCAGAGGTTCGCGCCGCCGCCATGGCCGAGCAGGGCAAGCGTCAGCGCGATCGCGTAGAACAGCGTCGGCTGCTCCATCAGGTGGTTGTAATTGTGCGCCTTCCAGTTGACGTGATCCTCGACCACGCCTTCGAGGCTCCCCGTCCTGCTTCCCACGCGGCCCTTGAGGCTGATCCCCTTCCGCTTCATGGCCGGAAAGCGGACGGCGTACATCCAGACCATCATCACCAGCGACCAGGCGACGAGCGCCACCACCGGCGCCAGAATTGCGTGCGATCCAAGCATGAAAAGGCACCTCCCCCGCCTCCGGGGAAGGTGCCTTCATTCGCCTCATGAGGTCAATCGCGGTTTAGCCGAACAGCTTCGCGAAGGCGCGCTTGGCGCGGGTCTTCCAGTGGCCGCGATGATAGGCGTCGGAGGCGAGCAGCGGGAGGACGCTGGTCGCTTCGGCAAAAACCATCTGCTCCATCGCGGTCGAGACCTTGCCCCAGCTCGCCGCTTCCTGCAGCGTCGAGGAGGAGCAGGCGCCGTCGCGGACGTCGGCGACCGTGATCTGCACCGCATATTTGTGCACTTCGACATCGTCATGGCCGAGGATCTCCGCGCAGACGACGGTGTCCTGCGTGAAGTTCTTCGGAACGCCGCCACCGATCATCAGGAGGCCGGTCGTGCCCGCCTCGATCTTGAGCTGTGTGAGCTCGCGGAAGTCGGCGATCGCGTCCAGCACCATGTACTGGCGGCCCGCCTTCATCGCGTCCACCTGGTGCTTGACGAGGCCGAAGCCCGCCGAGGAGTCGACGAACGCCGGGCAGAAGATCGGCACGTCATGCTCGTAGGCGAGCTTGACGAGGCTGTTCTCCTTCTTGCCGTTCTCCATCAGCCACTTGCCCATCTCCTTGATGAACTCGCGGCTGCTGTACGGACGCGGCTCGAGGCTGTTGGCGATGTCGCCGATCGTGTGATCGGTCTCCTGCAGCTTCTCCTCGTCGATATAGGTGTCGTAGATCCGGTCGATGTAGAGCGAGCGGAGCGTGTCATCGTCCGGAATTTCAAGCGCTTGATAATGCTTGTGGCCAAGCGCTTCGAAGAAATCCATGTCGACGATGGTGGCGCCTGTGGCGACGATCGCATCCACCATGTTGTTCTTCACGAGGTCGGCATAAAGGTCCATGCAGCCGCCGGCCGAGGTTGAGCCCGCAATCACCAGGATCACCGAGCAATCCTGGTCGGCGAGCATCGTGTTGTAGATTTCCGCGGCACGGCCGAGGTCGCGGCTGGTGAAGCTCATCTTCTTCATTGCATCGACGATCGGGCGCGCGTCGAAGCTCTTGATGTCGATATGCTCGACCTCGGTTCCGAGCAGCTCTTGCTTGCGGGTGTCGTTGATCTTGGTCTGGTCGTTCATCTTAGTCTCCAATATCCGCGACACGCCGGCAGTGCCGGGTCCTTCGGAGCCATTGCTGGTTCACAGATTATGGACGGGAGCCGGGCTCCCGAAGGCCACACAGCTCACCGTCCGTCTACAAAAACGCGGCTTGCTTAAAGCTGAACCACGTTGTTCCTCAGGGCCTCATGGGGCGTTCCGCCGTAGAGGCTGGCCATCGGCTCATCCTCGACCACGATCTTAACATCGGACCCGAAGCCGTTGAAAGCCGTGCGCATCGCGCAGCCATAGGCTCCGAGCATCCCGATCTCGACATAGTCGCCCGCGGTGACGTCGGCCGGAAGCATGAACGGCCCGGCCATATGGTCTAGATCATCGCAGGTGGGGCCGTAGAAGCTGAACGCCATGTCCTTGGTGTCGGACTCGTCGCCGCGGATCAGCTTCACCGGGAAGCGCCAGCCGATATGCGCCGCATCGAACAGGGCGCCGTACGCGCCGTCGTTGATGTAGAGCTCCTCGCCGCGGCGCTTCTCGACGCGGACGAGCACGCTCGCATATTCCGCGCATAGCGCCCGGCCCGGCTCGCACCAAAGCTCGGCCGAATAGGAAATCGGCAGGCTTTCGAAGGCGTTGTGGATCACTTCGAAATAGGCCTCGAGCGGCGGCGGCTCCATTCCCGGATAGGAGGAGGGGAAGCCTCCGCCGACGTCGACGATGTCCACCGTCACCGCCGCCTCGACGATCGCCGCGCGGACGCGTGCCATCGCCTCGGCGTAGGCAGCCGGGGTCATCGCCTGGCTGCCGACATGGAAGCAGATGCCGAGCGCGTCCGCGGCCTGGCGGGCGGCGAACAGCAATTCCTTCATCTCGGACGGATCGGCGCCGAACTTCGAGGCGAGGCTCAGCTTCGAATGGTCCGACGAGACCCGGATCCGGACGCAGAGATTGAGGTCCACCGCGTGGCCGGTCGCCCGCAGGATCTTCTGGAGCTCGTCCATGGTGTCGAGCGAGAAGGTGCGGACCCCATGCTCGAAATAGGCCTCGGCGATCGCTTCCTCGGCCTTCACCGGATGCATGAAGCATTGCACCGCCTGCGGCAGCGTCCGAGCGACCATCCGCACCTCGGCGATCGAGGCGACATCGTAATGCGTGATTCCGCTGTCCCACAGGATCTCGAGCAGATCGGGCGAGGGATTCGCCTTCACCGCATAGATCGAGCGGCCCGGAAACTTCTCGACGAAGAAACGGGCGGCGCGTCGTGCGGCATGCGGACGAAGGAGCGTGACCGGCTGGACAGGACGCTGGCTGGCGATTGCAGCAGCGGCGGCAGTGCCGGAGCGGGGCGAAGCTAGCCCCAGCGCGTTATGATGGCTGTGCAATTCAAGGGACCTCCAACGGGTAGTGGCGACAAAGGCTGCCTTGCGGTTATTGGAAGTCCCCTTGGGGCAGCGGGGCGCGATATATGGGCCTCGAACCCCCGTGTAAAGACCTGCATTTTCGCTAATGTCGCCAGAGTGTTAGCTCTTGTCGGCAAGGCGATTTTCCGGTCGTCGGAACGTGGCTCGGCCGAGGTGATTGGAGATTCGTGTGGTAAGAGAGAAGCCGGACAGAGCGGGAGTGGAGGCGGCGGCGCGCCGTATCGCGGGCGAAGTGGTGAGGACTCCGCTGCTTCCGGTGGAGATCGGCGGCGTCTGGCTGTGGGTGAAGGCGGAATGTCTTCAGCGCGGCGGAAGCTTCAAATTGCGCGGTGCCGCGAATCGGCTGATCCAGCTGAGCGACGAGGAGCGTGGGCGTGGAGTGGTCGCCTTCTCCTCCGGGAATCACGGTCTCGGCACAGCGTTGGCGGCACGCAAGCTTGGCATGTCCGCGATCATCGTCATGCCTTCGGACGCTCCCGCGGTGAAGCGGGACGCTATCCTCGCGGCCGGAGCCCGGATCGTGGAGATGAACCGCGCCACCGAAAGCCGCGAGGAGATCGGCGCCCGGCTGGCCGAGGAGACGGGCGGCACGCTCGTCCCGTCGTTCGACGATATCGACATCATCGAGGGCCAGGGCAGCGTGGGCGTCGAGATCGAGCACCAGCTCGGGCAGGCGCCGGACAAAGTAATCGTCCCATGCGGCGGCGGCGGCCTCTCCGGCGGCATCGCGCTCGCGCTCCCCGATTCGGAAATTGTGATCGTCGAGCCTTCGGGCTGGGACGACATGACCCGCTCGCTCGAGCGCGGGAGCATCGTACCGGTGCCAGACGACGCCCCCGTCACGCGCTGCGACGCGCTCCAGACCAAGCTCGTCTCGCCGCTGACCTTCGGCGCCCTCCGCGACGCCGGCGCCCGCGGCGTGGCGGTCACCGAGGATGAGATCGCCGCTGCGATGGCCTTTGCGGCTCGTCAGCTCCGGATCGTCGCCGAGCCCGGCGGCGCCGTTGCCCTGGCCGCGGCGCTCGCCGGCAAGACGGGGCCGCTTACGGAGCGCACCGTCATCGTCGTCTCAGGCGGGAACGTGGATCCGCTCGTCTATGCGGAGATACTGAGGGCTCAGGCGGCCGAGGCGCCGCGCTCGTCCTGACGCGCGAGGGCAGGGGAGATCGCCTCCATCTGCCGCGTGATCGCCTCCAGCTGCGAAGCCATGGACCGGAGGTCGGCCGCATAGGCCTCGGCATCGAAGCCCGGCTGCGCGAGCGAGGCGGCGTCGATCAGGCTGTCGAGCATCGTCGAAATGCTCGGCAGGATCGCCTCCTCGATCTGCGAGAAGGCGTGGTCGATCTCCGGGCGTGGAAGGCTTGCCATGCCCGAAGCCTAGGCAATCACGGTTAACCGATCGTAAAAGGCCGCCTGCGCTTCTCCGCGGGCGCGGAAGATGCGATGGGAGCGCCGATGCACGCCGCCTTGCTCTCGATCCTGATGATCGCCGCCTTCCTGCTCGGCGCGGGCGGCATGTGGCTGATCGCCAGACGCCGCGATCCGAAGAAGGGGCTCCTGATGCTCTTCGCCGCCGCCGTCTTCCTCGGCAACGTCCTCATCTGGACTGTTTGAAGCTCACTTGATCGGGCAGCTCGGGTCCAGCCGCATGTCGAGATAATCGTCCACCGCCTTCATCAGCTGCGGCATCTCGTT
>NZ_DASVUE010000063.1:0-9973 GCF_036387215.1 Allosphingosinicella sp.
GCGGCGGTTCCGTCGCCGGCTGCGGCCGATCCGTCGAAAGGGGAGGGCACCAAAGCGAGGGTTGGAGCATTGAGCCTTCAACCGGACAGCACCTTTGATCCCCTCTCCAGGTAGCAGTCCATCACTGGGCGGCGGGTTTTAGAGACCCGCCGCCCATTTTTTTCTAGCGGCGGCCGAAGAGACGGGCGGGCCAGGAGCGGTCGGCGAGGATCTCGCGGGCGGCGTTGTGCCCGGGCGCGCCTGTCACGCCGCCGCCCGGATGGGTGCCGGCGCCGCACATGTAGAGCCCCTTGAGCGGGCCTCTATAGGCCGCGTTGCCGAGCACTGGGCGGGCCGACCAGAGCTGGTCCAGAGTCATGTTGCCGTGCATGATGTCGCCGCCGACGAGGCCGAACGTCCGTTCGAGATCGAGCGGGGAGAGGATCATCCGGCCCAGCACCAGCGAGCGGAAGCCCGGAGCATAGGCCTCGACCGTGTTGATGATCGTGTCGGCCGCGGCTTCCCGGTGCGCGTTCCAGTCGAGCGCGGGATCGAATTGCTGGCAGAACAGGCTCGCCACATGCCGCCCCGGCGGTGCGAGGGTGGCATCGACCATCGACGGGATCAGCATCTCCACGATCGGCCGCTTCGACCATCCGTGGAGCTTCGCGTCGGTGAAGGCGCGGTCCATATAGTTGAGAGTCGGTGCGATGATGATGCCGGAGCGGAGATGCTCGCCCACCTCCGGCAGGGCGGTGAAGCGCGGCAGATCGGAGAGCGCGACGTTCATCCGGAACGTCCCGGAGCCGGCCTTGAAGGCGCGGATCCGGCGCAGGAACTCCGGGGTGAGGTCCGACGGGTCCATCAGCCGCTCGTAGAGCAGCTTCGGACCCACATTCGCGATCACCGCATCGGCGTGGATCTCCTCGCCGCTCTCGAGCCGGACGCCGGCCGCCCTCGAGCCGTCGACCAGCACCCGCGATACCGGCGCGTCGAGGCTGATCTCCACCCCCGCCGCCCGGCACACCTTCGCCATCGCCTCCGTGATCGCGCCCATGCCGCCGACGCTGTGGCCCCAGGCGCCGCGCTTGCCGTTCACCTCGCCGAACACGTGGTGGAGCAGTACATAGGCGCTTCCGGGCGTGTCGGGGCTCGCATAATTGCCGACCACCGCGTCGAAGCCGAACGCCGCCTTCACCGGCTCGCTCTCGAACCAGCTGTCGAGGAAGGTGCGCGCGCTCTTCGCGAACAGGTCGAGCACGTCGCGCTGCTGCTGGAGCGGCATCCGGGCGAGGCGGCGGCCCTGCCGTGCCCCGTCGATCAGGGTGCGAAGCCCGCCGCCGAGGTTCGGCGGAGTCCGCAGCGCAAGGTCGCGCAGCACGTCGGCGACATGCTCCAGCGCTTCATAATAAGCTGGAAGAGCGGCTGCGTCCTTTCTGGAAAACCTGGCGAATTCCGCCTGCGTCCTTTCCAGCCCTCCGCCGAGCTTCAGATATCCGCCGTCTTCCTGCGGAAGGAAATTGGAGATCGGCCGCTCGATCACGCGGTAACCGTGATCGGCAAGCTTCATGTCGCGGATCACCTTCGGCTGAAGCAGGCTGACCGTGTAGCTCGCCGTCGAGTTGCGGAAGCCGGGGTGGAATTCCTCGGTCACCGCCGCTCCGCCGACGATCCCGCGCCGCTCGAGGATCCGGACCTTCAGCCCGGCCCGGGCAAGGTAAAAGGCGCAGACGAGGCCGTTATGCCCCGCCCCGATCACGACCGCATCGTATCTGCCCGCCACCGGCCCGCCCCGGCTAGCGCGTGAGCTCGGTGACGATCGTCCGCCAGTGCATGAGCGCGGGGGCGATCTGGCTTACCGGAACGCGCTCGTTGAGGCCGTGAGCGAAATTGTCCTCGGAGCGCTGGAACAGGCCCGACACGCCGTAGCTGGGGATGCCGGCGGCGCGGAAGATCAGGCTATCGGTGGCGCCTGCGGACATTGAAGGCGTCACGTCGAGCCCGGAGTAGCGCGCCTTCACGGCCTTGGTGACCGCCTTCATGACGTCAGGCCGGAGCGGGGAGGCGTCCGCAAACGGATTATCCTCGTCGGAAAGGCCGATCTTGACGGCAGGATCCGCGATCACGCGGGTCAGCTCCTGCTTGACCGTATCGATCTGAACGCCCGGATAGATGCGGCAATTGACGTTGGCCGTCGCCCGCTGCGGAAGCGCGTTCCTGGCATGGCCGGCATTCACCATCGTCGCGACGCAGGTGGTTCGGATCTGGCCGATATATTCGGGCTTCGAGGAGATGAGCTCGGCTGCCGCCGCATCGCCCGGATCGGCGGCGAAACGCGTCATGGCCGCGCCAAGCTCTCCGCCGACCCGCCTGCTCGCTGCCCGCAGCGACGCTTTGGTGAGCTCGTTCGCCATCGGCCGGAACTTGTAGGAGCCGATCCGGTCCAGCGCGTGGGCGAGCCGGTAGATGGCGTTGCTTGCCGTGGGGGCGCTCGAATGGCCGCCCGGATCGGTCACCTCGAGCACGAAATCGGCATAGGTCTTCTCGCCTGCCTGCAGCCGGTAGAGGATCGGCTCGCCCTTCTCCCCGAGAATGCCACCGCCCGCATCCCCGTTCAGCACCAGCTCCGCGCCCTTCAGGGCGTCCGCGAGCTGCCGCGTGGAGATCCAGTCGGTCTCCTCGCCGCCGGACAGCGCCAGCACGATCCCGCGCCGCGGCTTGTAGCCCTCCGATTTCAGGCGGGCGAGCGTCGCCACAATCATCGAGACGTCGAACTTGTTGTCCTCCGAGCCGCGGCCGAAGATGTAGCCATTCTCCTCGACGGCGGTGAACGGATCGCGCTCCCAGTCCGCCGCCTTGGCTTCGACGACGTCCATATGGCCGAGCAGGACGATCGGCTTCAGCTTCGGATCGCTGCCGCGATAGCGGGCCATCAAGGTGGCGGTGTCGCCGACGGGCGCGATCTCGACGTCCGCCTCGGCAAAGCCGGCCGCCTTCAGCACCGAGGCGAGGTAGGCGGCGTAGGGGGCCACCTGGCCTTCGCCCTTGACGGTGCGAAAGCCGATCGATTTCTTCAATATCTGCTTGGCATCCGCCGCGCCGTCGGCAGCCGCCGCTGCCGGAGCGGCAAGGACGAGGAGGGCGGCGGCGATGCCGGGGACGATCATCCCGCGCCGGAGCGCGCCGGCTATGTTCACTCGGCGTCAGCCATCTCGAAGCTTGGCATGGCGGGTGCGGGGGCCGGAGGCGCGGGGTGGACGTCCCGCTCCGGGCCCCAAACCGAGACGCCGGAAGAGCCGCGCATCGTCTGGATGGCGCGGATGCAGCCCTCCTTGTGGTAATAAGCGACGCTGCTGGCGGCGATCACAGTCCCGCTCTCGCCCGCGAAGTTCCAGCGCCAGTGGCCGTTCCTGTCGCGGAACATCCAGTAGGACGGGAAGGGTCGGTGGGCCATGATCGCTCCGATGCTTCAAAGTGGACCCTTCTTGGTTAACCCCGTTGCGGCGCGGTTCCAAGGACGAAGGTGGGCGCGGCGCCGGCCGAGGCTGTACCTGCCGTGCGCTTGCCGCTAAACCCCGGGCACAAAGGCTCTCGAAGTAGGGGAAGTCCGCCAATGTCAGTTACAACGCGCGCGGCCGTCGCGGCCGCTCTCTGCCTGTCTCTCGCCGCGCCCGCGGCCGCGCAGGACGTAAAGCCGCTTCCAAAGGCGAGCGCTCCCGCTCCGATCGTCACCACCCCGGTTCCGAAGACCGTAGTGCCGGATCCTTTCGCCGGGATTCCCGCCGCCAAGCCGGCCGACGTGGCGTCCGTCGATGCGATCGTGTCCGCCGTCTACAACGTCATTTCGGGGGACAAGGGCGTGAAGCGCGACTGGAACCGCTTCCGCTCGCTCTTCTATCCCGGCGCGAGGATGATCCCCACGGGCAGGAACTCGACTACGGGCAAGATCAACGCCCGCGTCGCATCGCCGGAATCCTATATCGAAGCGAACTCCTCCTTCCTGGAGTCGGAGGGCTTCCACGAGCAGGAGATCTCGCGCCACACGGACAGCTTCGGCAACATCGTCCAGGTCTTCTCGGCATATGAGGCGCGGCACACGCTGAAGGACGAGAAGCCGTTCCTGCGCGGCATCAACAGCATGCAATTGTTCAACGACGGCAAGCGCTGGTGGATCATGACCATCGCCTGGTCGCCTGAGACGGCCGAGCATCCGCTGCCCAAGCAATATACGGAAAAGCAGGCCCGCTGAGGCACTCGCGGGAGGCAAGGGCGTTCGACGCCTGATGCAGCCCGCACCGCTCCCCAAGTGCAAGATCGACCGCCTCGGCTGGTCCGATCCGCCGCTCGGTACGATCGAGTGCCCGAAGCGTCCGATGGTGCTTAGCGCCAGCTTCGGATCCGGGCTGACGAGGAGGCGCGGCGACCCGCCCGGCATCCTTTGGGGGCTCGGGGATCGGGGCCCGAACCTCAAGGTGAAGGTCGCGGTGAAGCGCTATGGCCTCGATCACCTCCGCAGCTTCAAGGGAGCCGAAGGTGCGAAGGTGATGCCCCGGCCCGACCTCGGCCCGACGATCGCCGAATTGCGCGTGCTCGACGACCGGGTGGAGCTGGTGAGCGAGGTCCGGCTCCTCAACGCCGACGGCACCCCCGTCTCCGGGCTGCCGACGCCGGGCGGCGAGCATGCCGAGTGCGAGCCGGCGCTGAATATGGAAGGAGACTTGCTCGAGCCCGACCCGAACGGCGCCGACACCGAAGCTATTGCCGCGTTCGCTGACGGGAGCTTCTTCCTTGGCGAGGAATATGGGCCCTCGCTGCTGAAAGTGAGCGCCGACGGCCGAGTGCTTTCCCGGTGGCGACCGGGCATCCTCCCTAAGATCGCCGGCAAGCGGCAGCTCAACCGGGGCTTCGAGGCGATCTCGCTGTCGCCGGACGAAGCCTGGCTTTACCTCGCCTTCCAGAGCCCGCTCGCTCATCCGGACAAGCAGGCGCATGAGCGCGCACGCCACGTCCGCCTGTGGAAGCTCAATCCGCAGACGGGGGAAGTCGCCGCTCAGTTCCTCTACCCTTTGGACAAGCCGGGGAGCTTCCGCCGCGATGCCGCCACGGGCGATTTCGGGCGCAGCGACATCAAGGTCAGCGAGATCGTGGCCGAAGCGGACGACAGCCTGCTGGTGCTCGAGCGCGGCTCGGAGACGACGAAAATCTACCGGACGCGCCTCGAAGCGCCGTTGGCGCTTGATGCTTCTCATCTCGATATCGGCACCCGTCCCACGATCGAAGAGATGAGCGGCGACGGCGGCGGCTTGCCTGAGCTTTCGAAGCAGCTCCTGTTCAGCACCGACGCCCACACCGAGATGGCGGCGGACCTGGAGGGTATGGCGATCCTCTCCGAGCGCGAGCTGCTGCTGGTCAGCGACAATGATTTCGGCGTGGAGGAAGCGGAGACAAGCTTCTGGCGCGTCAAGTTCGACGAGCCCATGTTCGCCCATGGCTGAGCTTCGGATCGGCACCGCCGGCTGGAGCATTCCGCTGCGCGACGCTGCGGCATTTCCGGAAGAAGGCACCAGCCTCGAGCGCTACGCGGCGCGCTTCGGCTGTGCCGAGATCAATTCCTCCTTCCACCGATCGCATCGCCCCGGCACCTATGAGAGGTGGGCGGCGGCGGTGCCGGACGGCTTCCGCTTCTCCGCCAAGCTGGCGAAGACGATCACGCACAAGCAGCGGCTCGCCGAAGCCGACGAGCTGGTGGAAGGCTTCGTCGCGGAAGTGGCGGGGCTCGGGCCGAGGCTCGCGATAATCCTGGTCCAGCTCCCGCCAAGCCTCGCTTTCGATGCCGCCGTGGCGGAGCGGTTCTTCAGCGTGCTGGCCGGATCGACGGACGCAGCTTTGGTGTGCGAGCCTCGACACGCAAGCTGGTTCGAGGATGAGGCCGGCGCACTGCTTACCGAGCGGCACGTCGCCCGAGTCGCGGCCGATCCCGCAAAGGTGCCCGCCGCCGCAGCGCCGGGCGGCTGGCGCGGCCTCTCATATTATCGGCTGCATGGCTCCCCGGTGCCGTACCGCTCGAGCTACGAGCCGGAGCGGCTGCAGGGGTATGCGGAGGCGATGGCGGCCGATCTCGAGCAGGGCAGGGCCGTCTGGTGCATCTTCGACAACACCGCCTCCTCGGCCGCCACCGGCAACGCACTGGATCTGCAAGCGATGCTCGCCGGCAAGGGCGACATCTGAGGCGGCCGTCTACCGGTCGGTGCGCCTGTCCTGGTACAGGATCAGAGCGGTCTCGAGCAGGCGCAACGCGGCGATCGCGGTGGGGGGAAGGTGCTGCCTGGTGGTATCCTCGCGGAAGGCGGCGACGACCGCCTGCGCAGCCGCGGCCAGCAATTCCTCGTCGGTCGCGCTCGCCAGGGTCATAGCTCATCCTGCTTGGGGGGGCGCCAGAGCCGACGCGGTTCGACGTCCGCCGCACTTGAAAAGGCGCGACAGATGCAGTCCAGCTGTGCGATGGATTTGGTACTGCGACTCTTCTGCTAAATCATTGATTTGCGGTGGGTCGTCAAGGGGGAATTTTCAAAAGCGATGAGTTTCGGCGCCAGATTGGCGGAAGAACGGAGACGATTGGGGTTGAAGCAGGCGGAATTCGCCGCTTCGGCCGGGACCGACGTGCCGAAGCAGAGCCTATACGAGAATGAGCGGCGGGAGCTCAGGGCCGAATATCTGGCCCGGCTGCCCGACCTCGGAGTCGACGTCGGCTACATCCTCACCGGCCGCCGCTCCGAAGGCGAATGGCTCGGCAGCGGGGCGAGCGAGCTTCTCTCCGCCTATCTGGCGCTGCCGGCGGAGATGCAGGAGGCGGTGCTGTCCCTCGCCCGGGCGCTGCGCGACCAGTTCGAAGCCGATCCCCGCCGGACGCTCCACTCGAAGAAGCTGGATTACCGCTCGGAAATGCCCTGACGGCTTACCAGCCGCCGACCTTGTCCCACTCGCCGCGCACTTCGGAGCCGGCGGTGACGAGATATCTGTCATGCGCCGCGGCGGTCATGCAGACGTGGTTGGGGAGGATCCGGACCCGGGAGCCGATCGGCAGCCGGTCGAAGGGCAGGGGATCCTCGCCCTGTATCTCCCCATGCTCCTGGTGGACGCCCGCGACGATCAGGCGGCCGAAGGCGGGACTGCCCTCGAGATCGGTGACGAGGCCGTAGCCCATGTCGTCGGCAAGAGCGGAGGTGGCACGGTCCTTTGACAGTGCAAGGCCGCCGGCGTCCACGACGATCTGGTTGCGCTCGGGCTTGTGGCTGATCACCGTCGCAACCACCGAGGCGGCGATGTCCTCCACCCCGTGCGAGCCGATGCCGGCCTGGAACAGGTCGCCGGCCATGTAGACGCCGGCGCGGATCTCGGTGAGGCCTTCCGCCGAGCGCATGTGCACCGCCGTCGGCGTCGAGCCGGCGCTGACGCCCGGGACCTCGAAGCCCGCCTGCCGGAGCCGATCCGCAGCCTCCACGACCCCCAGCCTTTCCTCTTCGGCAATTGCGGCGATCCCGTCCGTATCGGGGGCGCCATAGGAGTGGCCGCCATGCGTCGCCACGCCCGCGAGCATCGCCGGGGAAGCAGCGAGCAGCGCCGCGATGCGCAGAATGCGGTCATCCGATGGCTCCAGCCCGGTGCGGTGGTCCCCGCTGTCGATCTCGATCCAGGCGCGGAGCGGCACCTGCTCGGCTTTTGCGAAGGCCGCCACCGCTTCGGCAGCATCGAGGCTGTCGAGGAAGAAGCCGAACCGGGGCGCCTTCCGCATCAGACGGGCCGCGCGCGGCAGCTTATCCGGCGTGATGCAGATGGCGTATTGGATGTCTTCGATGCCCTCGGCGGCGAAATATTCGGCCTCGCGCAGCGTAGAGACGGCGATGCCGCCGTGAGCGGGATCGATCGCCACCCGCGCCGCCTCGATCGCCTTCAGCGTCTTCATGTGCGGTCGAAGCCCGACGCCGAGGCTCCGGCACTTCTCGATCATCCGGGCGCAATTGCGCTGGAACTTCCCCTGGTCGAGCGCGAAAGCGGGCGTTGCAATGTCAGCGAGGTTCATGGCCCTCAGGCATGCTCTTTCGCCGCCGGGAGCACGCCGCGGCGGATCTGGTCGAGCTCGATCGATTCGAACAAGGCCTTGAAATTGCCCTCGCCGAAGCCCTGATTGCCCTTCCGCTGGATGATCTCGAAGAAGATCGGGCCGATCATGTTCTCGGTGAAGATCTGGAGGAGGAGGCCCTCGCCGGTCTCTGGCGACCCGTCGATCAGGACCCGGCGCTTGCGCATCTCCTCCACGTCATGGGCGTGGCCCGGTATGCGCTGATCGATCATGTCGTAATAGGTTTCGGGGCTGTCCTGGAAGCGGATGCCGTTGGCGCGAAGCTGGTCGACGGTGGCGAAGATGTCGTCGGTGGCAAGCGCGATATGCTGAATGCCTTCACCCTTATATTCGCGGAGGAACTCCTCGATCTGGCTGTGCTCGTCCTGCGATTCATTCAATGGAATCCGGATCTTGTCGTCCGGAGCTGTCATCGCGCGTGAAACAAGCGCAGTCTGCTGCCCCTCGATGTCGAAATAGCGGATCTCGCGGAAGTTGAAGATGCGCTCGTAGAATTCGGCCCAATGGTTCATCCGGCCGCGGTTCACATTGTGGGTGAGGTGATCGAGCGTGTGGAGCCCCGCGGAATTCGTGTCGCGGCTTGCGCCCGGCACCGGTTCGAAATCCACATCGTAAATCTGCTCGGCACCGTAGCGGTCTACGAGGTAGAGATAGGAGCCGCCAATCCCTTCGATCGCAGGGATCTCCATCTCGCCCGGCCCGCGCTCGACGTTGACTGGTGTGGCGCCTCTTTCCACAGCCATTTCAAACGCCTGCTTCGCGTCTTTCACGCGGAATGCCATTCCGTTGGCCGACGGGCCGTGCGCCTTGCGGAACGCCGCCGCCTGGCCCGACGGCTCCATGTTGAGGATGAAGTTGATGTCGCCCTGGGCATAATGGCGGACGTTCTTGGACTTGTGGTTGCCCATGTGGGTGAAGCCCATGCCCGTAAAGAGGCCAGCAAGCGCTTCGGGATCGGGCCCGGTGAACTCCACGAACTCGAAGCCGTCGAGGCCAAGCGGGTTTTCTTGCGCGGTCATTGGGGCCCTCACATGCCTGTTCCTGGGGAAGTGGCGGCCTTCTATCAGCGGCGCCGAGGCCCCGCAAATGCACGGTTGCGCGGCGGGGGATTGAGCCCCTATCTCCAGCTCATCAACCCAACCCAAAGCAGAGTCTTCCCTTCATGGCCGCCACCGTATCCACGCGCATGCTCATCCTCGGATCGGGCCCCGCAGGCCTCTCCGCCGCCATTTACGGCGCCCGTGCGGGGCTGTCGCCGGTCGTGGTGCAGGGCATCCAGCCCGGCGGGCAGCTCACCATCACCACCGACGTGGAAAATTATCCCGGCTTCGCGGACGTGATCCAGGGCCCGTGGCTGATGGAGCAGATGCAGAAGCAGGCCGAGCATGTCGGCGCGCGGATGATGTGGGACACGATCGTCGAGGTCGATTTCTCCCGCCGCCCGTTCCGGATGATCGGCGACGGCGGCACAATCTATTCGGGCGACACGATCGTGATCGCCACAGGAGCTCAGGCGCGCTGGCTGAACTTGCCTTCGGAGGAGCATCTGAAGGGCAGGGGCGTCTCCGCCTGCGCGACTTGCGACGGCTTCTTCTATCGCGGCAAGAAAGTGGCGGTGATCGGCGGCGGCAACACCGCGGTCGAGGAAGCGATCTACATGACCAACCACAGCCACGACGTGACCCTGATCCACCGCCGCGACAGCCTGCGGGCCGAGAAGATCCTGCAGGACCGGCTGTTCGCGCATCCGAACATCAACGTCCTCTGGAACAAGGAAGTGGTGCAGTTCGTGGGCGGCGGCGAGCCGGAAGGGCTGGTGGCGCTGGAGCTTCGCGATACCCGCACCGGCGAGAT
>NZ_DASVUE010000064.1:0-2284 GCF_036387215.1 Allosphingosinicella sp.
CTCGCGGCCTGCATCGGCGGCGACGATGCCCTCCGCTGCGTTAATGTCGGAGGCGATCACGGCTGCCCCCTCCGCGGCGAACAGCGCCGCCGATGCCTTGCCGATTCCGGATGCGGCGCCGGTGACAATCGCGACCTTGCCGGCCAGCCTCAAAGGCCCACTCCAATTGTGGAGCCGCCGTCGACCACGATCGACTGGCCGGTCATGAAGGTGGAGGCGGGGGAGGCGAGGAAGACAGCGGCGCCGGCGATCTCGTGCGGCTCCCCGATCCGGCGCATGGGCGTGCCGCGCGTCACCGCCTTCAGCGTATCCGGATTCTCCCAGAGCGCCCGGGCGAAATCGGTGCGGATGAGGCCGGGGGCGATGCAGTTGACGCGAACACCTGCGGGGCCGAACTCGGCGGCAAGGTTGCGGGCGAGCTGGAAGTCGGCGGCCTTGGAGATGTTATAGGCGCCGATCGCCGTCGAGCCGGTCATGCCGCCGATCGAGGAGACGATGATGATCGAGCCCTCCTTCCGCTCCAGCATCTCAGGCGCGGCCATCTGGATCAGCCAGTGATTGGCGATGACGTTGTTCTCGAGGATCTTGCGGAACTGGTCGTCGGCGATGCCGGCCATCGGGCCGTAATAGGGGTTCGATGCCGCGTTGCAGACGAGGACGTCGATCTTTCCCAGCTGCCGGCGGGTCTCGTCGACGAGGTTCTGAAGATCCTCCTTTGACGAGATGTTGGCGGGAACGACGGTGGCGGTGCCGTCGCCGTGCCGCTCGTTGATCGCCTGCGCTGCCTCTTCGCAAGCTTCGGCCTTGCGGCTCGAAATGACGACCTTCGCGCCCTGCTCCGCCATCGCTTCCGCGATCGCTCTCCCGATCCCGCGCGACGAGCCCGTGATGATCGCGACCTTTCCGCTGAGATCGAACAGGCTCATTGCAGGCCCTCCACCGGGTGCTTTGCGAATTCCATCAGCGCGATCGCCCGGTTGTGGACCTCGTCCGGCCCGTCGGCGAGGCGGAGGGTGCGGATCCCCGCCCAGCTGTAGGCGAGGCCGAAATCCTGGCCGACCCCGGCCGCGCCGTGCGCCTGCACCGCATCGTCGATGATGCGAAGCGCCATGTTCGGCGCCTGTACCTTGATCATCGCGATCTCGAGCTTGGCCGCCTTGTTGCCGGCCTTGTCCATCATGTCGGCGGCCTTGAGGCAAAGGAGCCGCGACATCTCGATGTCGATTCGCGCCTGCGCCACGCGCTGCTCCCAGATGCTGTGCTCGGACAAGCGCTTGCCGAAGGCGACGCGGCTCTGGAGGCGCTTCACCATCGCCGCCAGCGCTTCCTCGGCCGCGCCGATCGTGCGCATGCAATGGTGGATGCGGCCAGGGCCGAGCCGCCCCTGGGCGATTTCGAAACCGCGTCCTTCGCCGAGCAGCATGTTCGAGGCGGGGATGCGGACGTCCTTGAGCTCGATCTCCATGTGGCCGTGCGGGGCATCGTCATAGCCGTAGACGGTGAGCGCGCGCTCGATCGTGACACCCGGCGCGTCGAGCGGCACCAGGACCATCGATTGCTGCTGGTGCTTGCGCGCCCCAGTGTCGGTCTTCCCCATCACGATCGCGATCTTGCAGCGCGGATCGCCGGCGCCCGACGACCACCATTTGCGGCCGTTCAGCACATATTCGTCGCCCTCGCGGCGGATCTCGGTCTCGATGTTGGTGGCATCGGACGAGGCGACGCCCGGCTCCGTCATCAGGAAGGCCGATCGGATCTCGCCGTTCATCAGCGGCCGCAGCCACTGCTCCTTCTGCTCGCGCGTCCCGTAGCGGTGGAGCACCTCCATGTTGCCGGTATCGGGCGCCGAGCAGTTGAACACCTCCGCCGACCAGAGGATGCGCCCCATCTCCTCCGCGCAAAGCGCATATTCGAGGTTCGAGAGCTGCGTCCCCTCGAACTCGAACGTCTCGTCCACGTGCCGGAGCGCGGAGCCAGGCGGCATGAACAGGTTCCACAGGCCTGCCGCCTTCGCCTTCGGCTTCAGCTCCTCGATCACCTCGACCGGCTGCCAGCGGTCGCCGGCCGCGATCTGCTTCTTATAGTCGCCTGCGCGGGGGCGGACGTGAGTCTCGATGAAGTCGCGGACGCGGCCCTGATAGTAAGCCTCACGTTCCGTAACGGAAAAATCCATCCCGCGCCCCTCGCTTGCTTTACGTTCCCGTCAACCTATCATCCCCGCTATCCCTGAGCCGCATCGGAGACAAGAGCAGTGGCCGATTTCCGCCTTGAGACGCGTGAATGG
>NZ_DASVUE010000065.1:0-4874 GCF_036387215.1 Allosphingosinicella sp.
ATGGCAGGCGACGCAGGCGCTCGGGCTCCTTCTCTTCCAGTGCAAGCACCTCGGGGACGCGTGCCAATGCGTTCGCGTCATCGTAGAAGAGGAAGGATAAGACGTACGGCTCACGCGTCCTGTGAATGCGCGAGTAGTCAAGGGAAAGACGCGGCCCTCTGATGTTGTTGGGATTGATCACGAATCCCGCAGAAAGGGTGCTCGCTCGCTCGGGGGGCGAGTCGGGCGATCCTCCGTACGGGAAGGTGAAGTTCCGTTCGCTTCCGACGGGCCGCCCGCCTCTTTTCGGATCCGCAAGGGCCGGGCTCTTGAAACGAATGTGCCCGAGTTGGAGCGCAGGTTCTGGATGGTGGGCGGGAGTTCGCCGGTGGCAGAACTCATCCGAAGCATAAGCTTCTCATGAGGAAAGAAGCGCACCCCGGCTGTGTAAGTGAGCGCAGTGCGCCGAGAACGGCTTGCAGCCGTGTCTCCCGGAAGAAAAGCACCGAAGCCGCGCGGGTAAAGCGTTCTGGCCGCATCGCGGCGAAGGGCCAGCATCAGCTCGAGCTGCCGCAATATCGGAAGGTGCGTTCCAGCGGCGGTGAGAGGAGCCCGCAGCTCTAAATAGCCGGAGCTCACTACTTGCGATCGCGGCGCGCTTTCCCGCACCTTGGGGAGCTCTGAAGCGGAGCGGGTGGTTCCTGTTGTGACCGGCACGCTTTCACGCCGCCACTCGATCGCGCTTGTCAAAGCCAAGGGACCGCCCGGAAGGTTCAGCAACGGCCCTCCTAGGCGCAGCCCGGCACTCCGGAAGTTGTTCTTGAGAAATTGTCCGTAGTCAGACGTTTGTCGATAGGCGAGGAGCGTTGCATTGCGGACAGCGGCAGGTGCGAGGGGGTCGACCACCGGCAGGCCGGGGCCCCCCGGCGTTCCTCTCCTAAGGGAGTTCAGGAAGGAGAGGCTCTGAAGACTGTAGGCGTCCCGCCTAACCGCTCGCACCTGAGCAGCGGAAACGTCTGCATTGAGGCTCCAGTCATGGCCCATCCTGATCACCGTCCCCAGCGTCACGCGATTGCTGGTGATGGTCTGGCGGTAGGTCCCGAGAAGATCCGGGCGCGGAAACGTAAACACCACCGGCTGTTGAAAGAGATTGGTCGGCGCAAGCGCAGTCGTTGGTCCTTGCTCGTTGAACGAGAATTCCTGCCTTCCTTCATTCCGAAGCCAGGCGGTATCGATATAGGCCTCCATTCTGCCACCGAATTCCTGTCGCAAGCTGGCGAGGATGGATGCCGAGGTGCTTCTCGGAAGAAGCGAGGCTGTGCCGGAACGGCGATCAGGAGCGGGTTCCAGCATCAAGGCCCCTGCGTTCGCACGGAGCAATTCTACCGCCTCGCTCCTTGAGCCACTGAAATCAGCAGGCAGGAAGGAATAGGTGGCGCCGAGCGTCCCGCCGCCAAATTCCGGCTTCAGACGGAGCGGCTGATTGTCAGCGCTGAATACCGACACGGCATTGCCGATATTGTAGGTCAGGAGCCCGCCGATCGCGAGAGGAAGCCGAGCGAAGCTTTCAGGATCGTTCGCGCTCTGGCGCCGTCGTTGCCGCTCCGTATAGTCTCGCTGGCCTCGAAGCAGACCGCTCGAGGTGCGCATGCTCCCGGTGATCATCAGCCTCGTACCGCTATCGCGAATTCGGAACCCACCGATGCCCTCGATGGCCGTGGTGGACGCGTCGGAACGGTCGCTGATGCCCTTTGTCATTCGCAGGTCGAGGCCCTCAACGTCGCGGCGCAAGATGATGTTGACCACTCCGCCGAGCGCGCCCGGGCCGTAGGTTCCGCCGGCAGTTCCAGTGATCGTCTCGATCCTCTCCATCGCGATCAGCGGCAGCGCGTTGACGTCAGGCTGCAGATTGTCGAACTCGAATGTGGGGATGCTCGGAAGACGCCGCCCGTCGAGGAGGACCAGGGTACGGTCGCCGCCAAGGCCGCGAAGGTCCACCAGCGATCTCGGGTCGCCGAATTCAGTCGGCAGCTGAGCCGGCGCCGCTTCGACGGAGTTCCCCGGCAACTTGCTTCGGAGGACCTCGTTCACGTCATCGCGGGTGGGTTGCTCGAAGACCTTGCGGCCAAGGACCCGGTAGGGTCGAATGTCGTTCGTCGAGCGGCGGATGTCGACGTTCTGCGTCCGTCTGCCGATCACCAGGATTTCGGGGATTGGCAGGCTCTCGGCTGCGCGGTCCGGCGGCGGCAAATGCGTAAGTCGAACCAGATTGAAGCTGCCGCCGGCCAGTCGGAAACCGATGCCCGTGCCCCGCAGCAGCCGCTCGACCGCAGCAGAACGGGTGAAGGTGCCCCGCAACCCGGCCGACCTCAGGCCGTCGACAAGCCGGCTATCGAAAAGGATCTGCGTCCCGGTTTCCCGCGCGAATTCCAGGAGTGCCTGGGAGAGAGTCCCGCCACGAACATCGACACGCAGCGCTTCGCTGGGGCTTACGAGTGGTGCGGCGCTCAGTCCGGCAGAGGACGAACTCGGCGAAGCTGTGCGGGACGTCGAGCTTGCGGCCGGCCAGCTCGCACAATGCGTCATAGGCTTGGCGGGCGCGCACTGCGCCTGCGTCCGTTGCAGCCAGGATCGCAGCTCGCTCGTCCTCGTTGAACGCCTCGGAGGACACGTCTAGCAAGCCTGAGCGGACCAGCGTCCACCAGGAACCGGCCCGGTCGCGGTGCCGGAAATCCTTCTGCTTCTCGACGAACAGTCCGGCGATGAAGTCGAGTTCGGGCTCGGTAAGTTGATCGAGCGCGCTCACCGGCACTTTGCGCGCGCGCATCTCGCGAATGAGCGCCCATTCCTCAGGTTCGACCTGCTCTTCGACGACCGCCCGTTTTCGCGGGGTGCGGTGGCCGTTTCGTCGGCCGGTCGTGGTTAGCTGGATGACTCTCGTGGAGGACGAACAAGGCGTCCCCGCTCCGGTGGCGCTCAGGACCGTGGGCTGCCCGGAACAGACTGAACGCGAGATGCTCCAGGCCTTCTTAGTAGACATCTCGAGCGTCGGTCCCGCCGACCTGGTATCGTGGGGTGGAGCGGCCACGGACATTCCCCAGCTGATGTTGAGCGCGGGGATTCATGGCGTCACGCTGCCGGAATGCCTGAAGTCATTCGGCCAGCCCTTCGACATGCGGGGCCGGCGTCACACTGATCTGATGCTGGCGATGGGGCACAACGCGGCGCGCGTTCATCTCGCCGAGATGGCGGCGGCCTTGGAAATCCCCGTCAAGCCGGTCGGGGCCCCGACGGCAGTCGCCGGTTACATCGAAGCAGGCAAGTGGTCGCTTGTGAGGAGCACGGCTGAGGCCGACGTGCTGACCACGAGCCTCATCCTCGCCCATTATCTGCAGCTGACCACGTCATCCTGCGCCGGGCCGATGTGCGATCGCATCGCCAGCTTCGCCGCCAACATGACCCATCGCCCCTTCGCTGGGGAATTCGCTGCGTACCGCGACCGCCTGCGCGCTGTCGCCTTGTCTGACGCTTGGTGGAGCCGCCAGCGGTTCGCAGCCTGATCGCTGCCGTTGCGGCAGCCTACAAGAAAGGAAATCACATGAGGTTCTATGAATTCGAGGGCGATCCCGCCCTGGAAGTATCCGCCCGTGCCCTGGACTTGTCGGGGGACTTTCGCGTCCTGCGGCGCCTGCCGGAGCTGCACGAATTGTGGGTCGCGCCCACGCCTGCTGAGGGTCCAGCAATACAGCTACTAGTCGTCGACAGCGAGACCACGGGTCTTGGCGACACGGACAAGATGATTGAATTCGCCTTGGTGAAGATGGCACTCGATCGCGACGGTCAGCTCTGTGACATCAGCTATCCCATCAGTGGGCTGGAGGATCCTGGCGCGCCGCTGCGCCCGGTTATCGTGACCATCACCGGGCTCGATGATGCCACACTGGCTGGCAAGCACTTCGACGAGGATGTCCTGCGGGATCAGCTCTCCGACGTCGACGCCATTGTAGCGTTCAACGCCGGATTCGACGCTCGCTTCTGGCGAGCACGGTTCCCTTGGATTACGCAGCCGTGGATCTGCGCCCAGAAGGACCTGGACTGGTTGCACGGGCAAGGCCACGCCGAGCGGTCGCAAACGGCGCTGCTGGCTGCGCGGGGCTTCTTCTACGAAGCTCACCGCGCGGCTCCAGATGCCTGGGCGCTAGCGATCCTGCTGGCGACGCAGGCCCGCGATGGTCGCACGATCGCGGCGAACCTGGTCGACGGCGCCCGGCGCATCACGCATCGCGTCCGCGCTGCCGGCGCGCCGTTCGCCTGCCGCGATGATCTAAAGGAGGCGGGCTACCGGTGGGACGCCAAGGCGAGGGAGTGGTGGATCGACGTCGAACCGAAACTGCTCGATGACGAGCTTGCAAGGCTCGTGAAGATGCACCCCTTCACCAGGCCCACGCATAAGCCGATAGATTGGTTCAATCGGCATATGGGTTGAAGGCTGTTGCCGGCGCGGAGGACATAGCCGCGCCGGCAAAGTCGTTCGCCGTGTAGAAGATGGTGTTGTGAGCTCCGGGGCTCACTCAGCAGAGTCATGGCAGCGTGACGGAGGCAACCGCGAAGTGGACGTGAAGCGCTATGGAGCCTTCCTCGTTGCCCGTGGGGGTTCGCCAAACTTCCGGACCTACTTGCGTACGACAGCTGGCCTAATGATGCCTCACTCCACACCACGAGCATCGGAGCGTCGCTTGCGTGCTATTCCCGCGCCGACGCGCGATCGCTGAGCAAGCGGCAGTAGCCGGATGGGCGAGGCCGGCACTTCCGAGGTGATCACCGGCACATAGCGCGCCATGAACTCGCGGCGCTCCGTCAAAACAACCTCGGCGCCTTCGGTGCTCATCCGCTTG
>NZ_DASVUE010000066.1:0-10381 GCF_036387215.1 Allosphingosinicella sp.
AATCCCATGGCACCGGACCTACCCGAGACCCTGTAAGTCTGGGTGTCGGCATCGTAGATGATTGACTCATCGAGCGGATTCCACAGGGATTCTCGGGCAGGCAGGTCGATGAACGTGCCGACGGTTTTCAAACGGGTCGACCCCTTCAGATTGGCAAGCGTGTCGCCAGAAGACGTCTTCGGCAGGTCGTAGCCGGCGAAGGCCAGGCTGTAGAACAGGGATCCGGAGGTGCCGTGAAGCGTGCCGCCGATATCCTGGGCATTCGGGCCAAAGAAGGATCCGGTGAAGTCCCCCTTATATGCGTCGGAAGCGCCGCCCTGTGCCGTGAAGGTTCCGGCAAACTGGTTTTTGCCGGAGGTTATCGCGCCGCTTGCCCTTACTTGCCCCTCGACTTCGGCGCCCGACAGGCCCTGGCCGCCGAAGTTGTGCGAGGCAGTCTTACCGCTGATCTCGATCTTGCCGTTTGCGAAGTCTACGAGGGCCACGCCGCGTCCCGTGACGTTGAGCAGGTAATTACTCGCCAACGAAGATCGGCTTCCCGAGAAGGAGAGCTCATAGGTGGCGCTGCCGGATCTCGGGAGGGCGGAAGCCTCGCTCGGGTGCCCGAAGACGAAATCGACCGAGGTATAGCGGTCGATGCCCGTGGCTGCTTCCCTCTGCCGGGAAAAAAGCTGGCCAAGCGCAACATATTGGGGAGCGGTGGTCCATTGGGACCGCGTCCCCCAATCCAGGTGGAGCTGCGTCGTGCTATTTCCCTCGACTTTTTCATAGCGGAGAGAATTGGACGTATTTGTGGTCACGTGGCTGGGCCCGAACGTTACGTCCTCGGTCCCGGCCTTGAGCGTGAAGCTATCGGTTCCGGCATCATAAGCGAGGCTCGCGTCCGTCACGGCTCCGCCTGAAGCGGCTCGTGCGCGACCGACATCATAATCGACTTTGAAGACGTTCGCCGCGGCAGCGAAACTGGAGCTGACAGTCGGCTTTCCCGTCACCGTTGCGGGAGGCGGGGTCGGCGTCGGCGTGGGAGGCGGCGCCGGCGTGGGAGCTGGCGCGGGAGGGGGAGGCGGCGCCGGCGTTGGAGGCGGCGGCGGAGGCGGCGGCGGAGGAGGAGGCGGCGTCGGCGTGGGAGGCGGCGCCGGCGTCGGCGCCGGAGCGGGCGAAGGTGTGGGGGTCGGTGGCGGAGGCGGGGTGCTGTTGACGCCGCCTCCCCCGCCGCCGCCGCAAGCGGCCAGCGTCAGGCTCAACGCGATTACCGATGTCGTTGCCGCGAGCTTGGCGAAACGGGTCGAATGCATGAACTTGTCCTTCAAGAGTCAGAACGCGGATGTGACGCCGAATTCGGCGGCGACACGGCGATAGTCGTAGATTTCGATCGAGGAGCGGTTGCGCTCCCAGTTGAGGCGCACCAGTGGCGCGAAACTGCCGATATGTAAGGCTCGCAAGGTTGCGGCCAGGCTGGCGCTATAACGGTCCTCGCGGCGACGCTCGGGATAAAGGAACAACCGCTTGTCAGCCTCGAGGCGGCTGTAACCCAGCGTCCCCACGAACGTCGTACGTCCCATCTCGCGAAACAGGTAGACGGAGGCCCCGCCGTTAGCGAGCGAGTAGCCGGGATCGCGCGCTGCCGTCCTGAGGCCGTAGACCTGTACGCCGCCTCCGGTTCGGGCGCTGAATGCGCGGTCGAGACTGGCCGAGAGGGTAATGTCTTCGGCCGTCTGAAGCGGGTTGCGCTTGTTGGTTACATGAGCGAAGCCGCCTTCGAGCCGCACTTGGCTGCGTTTCCCGGCTGGGCGCTGCCAGCTCACGTTGCCGCCGACCGTGATGCTGTAGGGATCGCGCCCATACCAGCGCCACGAAGGGCCCACCGAAAAGGTCAGCTGGTTGCTGTCCCAATTGAACTGCGGACCGGCTTGGACGCCCGCCGAAATGTCGTTGAAGTCGGAGTCGCGATAAAGCGTCGCGCTTGCCGAGGTGCGCAGCAGAAGGTCTGCACCGCGCTTGATGCGGGCACGGAAGTAGCCCTGCCCCTGAAGGTCCAAGCCGATCCCGGACTTTGCCTGCGCGTCTTGATCGAGCGCGAAATCTCCGATCACCGTGCCGAGCGTGTCGGAGCGCGTCGCGCGATTGATATTGCTGTCGGGCGCAATTGCCAGCTCCACCGAGCCGCCCAGCGGCTTTCTGGCATTGAGCGCCCGCGAATAGAAGCGGACGAGCTGCTCGACGGCAGGGGGCAGGCCGGCCGCCTGGGCGGCGCGCAGCTCCTTTCGGGCGGCGGCGAGGTCGCCGAGCATGGCCTGCATCCGCGCGAGTTCCAACCGGACGCGCGCGGCATTGGGCTTGTCGTCGAGAATGCGGCGGAACTCGAGCGCAGCTTTCGAATAGAGTTTTAGGTCGTCCGCCAGCATCATGCCGAGGCGGAACCGAGCCTCGGTGCGGACCTCCACGTCACGGTCCTGCATGAGAGCGCGATAGGCCGTCTCCGCCCTTGTGAATTCACCCCGCGCGCGAGCCTCGTCCGCCATGCGCAAAAGTTGGGCGGCCGAAAGGGTCACCCGGATCGACTGATCCGAGGGCCTTCCGCGCGCCAAGACCTGCGCGCTGACCGCAGCGGGGATGCCCGCTGCGATAGCGACTACGACTAATTTTTGAATTGAAACCACCTATCCCGGGGGGCGTGACTATTGGCGGGAGGAACGCCCGTCTAGGGGGTAAGCCGCGATTTATGTCCTATTTGCAATGATTTGGCATCAGGCGTTGCAGCTTGGACACAGCGATCGTCGCCAATGCCACCCTTTCCCTGCGGCCCCCTCCTCTTCGCGATTAGTTCCCGGTCTGTTCTAATTTCCGCTTTCCTACACCCGTGGAGCTGCGGTAGATTCGTTACATGTTCATTCCCGCCTTCCTCCGCTTCGCGCCCGTTCCCGTCCGTGCCCGCCACGACGGGTGGACGCCCGACCGCCAGTTCCGCTTTATAGTTGCGATCGCGCGAGGCGCCGGGCCGAAGGAGGCGGCGGGATCGGTGGGGCTGAGCCGGCAGACGGCCCATGCGCTTCGCCGAAAGCCTGGCGCGGAGGGGTTCGCGGCGGCTTGGGACGCGGCGGCGGCGTTCGCCGACCGGTGTGCGGAGGCCGGGCGGGCGCGGCCTTCCGGCGAGCTCGGGCTCGAAACGATCATGGTGCCGCGCTTCTACCGGCGGCGCCTGATCGGCTTCGTCGCACGCGAGGACCACGCCGCCGCCCTCCGCGCCCTCAACGCGATCGACCGGTTCGTGGAGAGGATGGACCCAGCCCGGGCCAATGCCGCACTTGCCGCATCCGAAGCCATGGCCGCCGCGGAAGCTGCGGAAGCTGACGCAATTCCCGCTCCAACGCATCAACAGCGTCAGTTTCGGCCGCCCAAATGACGCGGCGAGCGGGCGATACGAGCGAAGCATTCGGCGCTCCCGCGGCGTTTCGAAACGCTCGCCCGTGCCGCCGCCCGCTGGTAGCGTCGGCGCATGCGGATCGAGGCCCAGGCGATCATCTGCGCCGTTCGAGCGCATGGCGAGCATGGCGCGATCGTGCGCGCGCTCACGCCTGCCGACGGCATCCAGCCCGGCTACGTCCGGGGCGGCCGCTCGAGGCGGCTCCGCCCGATCCTCCTGCCCGGCAATCTCGTCCAGGCCGAATATCGCGCCCGGACCGAGGAGCAGCTTGCCCACCTTACGGTCGAGCTCATCGCCAGCCGGGCGCCTTTGCTGGTGGAGGCGTTGCCGGCTGCGGCGATCGACTGGGCCTGCGCGCTCACCGCCGCCGCACTGCCCGAAGGACAACCTTATCCGCGGCTCTACGATGCCTTGGATGGCATCCTCTCCGCGGTAGAGGCCGCTCCCAGCGCCAAGGGATGGGCCGCGGCGCTGGTCCGCTACGAGCTCCTGCTCCTCGGGGAGCTCGGCTTCGGCCTCGACCTCTCCGAATGCGCCGCCACCGGGGCCAGCTCGAACCTCCGCTTCGTCAGCCCGAAGAGCGGCCGCGCAGTCTCTGCCGAGGGGGCAGGGGAGTATCGCGACCGGCTGCTTTCGCTTCCCCCCTTCCTTCTCGGCGGCGGCGCCGCTGAGTGGCCGGAGATATTTGACGGCTTCCGCCTCACCGGCCATTTCCTCGCCCGCGATCTCCTGATCGAGCGGCAGGCGGACGTGCTTGCGGCGCGGGAGCGGCTGATCGATCGGTTGCGGCGCGTGACGCGTTGACGGAGGCGTCCCCAAGTGGAAAGGTCGCGCTCGTGAAACTCCTTTTTCCTCATAGCGCTACCACCCGCGACGTCACCGTCCGCGTCTCGGTCAGCTTCCTTCCCGAACAGTCGGAGCCGGGCCGCGGCCGCTGGTTCTGGGGCTATCATGTCCGCATCGAGAATGAGGGCCGCACCTCGGTCCAGCTGGTCAGCCGCGAATGGACGATCGTCGACGGCCGCGGCGGCCGGCACGAGGTGATGGGCGAGGGCGTGGTCGGCGAGCAGCCGGTGATCGAGCCCGGCGCCTCGTTCGACTACGTCTCAGGGTGCCCGCTCAGCACTCCCAGCGGTTTCATGGAGGGCCGCTATCATATGGTGGATGAAGCCGGCACCGGTTTTGCGGTCGCGATCCCACGCTTCCCGCTCGTCGCTCCGGCAGTGACGAGCTAGGGCAGAAGCGAGACCAGACGCCGCATCAGGCCGGCGAACCTGGCCTCGTCGACGGCCGCCTTGGTGTCGTTCCAGCCGCCGGACACGGCATACCATTGCCCGCTCTTACCCCGGACCAGGAAGGTCATGTTCATGACCCCGGTTTCGGACCCGCCCTTATAGCCGAGATAGGTCACGCCGGCCGCCGCCGCGCTGCCGATGCCGGGGTTGATGGCGAGGATGTCCATCACCTCCTTGCCGCCGTTCAGCCGGAGCCAGTCCATCGTCCGCACGAGATCGTCGGCCGAGGCGAACCATTCGATCCTGTCGATCTGCTTTGGCGATCCGCCGAGCTTGTCGAGTGGGACCTGGGCGGGAGTGAGCTTCGCCAGATCCGCCAGCAGCGCCCGCCGCTTCGCCTCGTCGGCACCCGCCCATCCCGCCGAGGCTCCGGTCTTCAGTGCAAAGGCTTCCAAGGTCGACAGGAACGGCCGGTTGCGCTCCGGAGCCTTCACTCCGAGCGCCGGGAGCAGCTGCTCGACCTTCTCCCGCCCGAGCACGTGCAGCAAAGTGTCGGTGGCCGTATTGTCGCTCTGCGAGATCATCAACGCGGCGAGGGTGTAGAGCGTCATCGGCGCGCCCTCGGGCCAGCTCTGCAGGAAGCCGGAGGGGAGGGAGCGGCGATCGAGCTTCACGACGTCGCTCCAGCTGCGTTCCCCCGCCTTCACCGACCGCGACAGCTCCGCCAGCAGGAACAGCTTGAACGTGGAGCCGATCGCCATCGGCCGCGCCGCCTCGTGCGATATCGTGGCGGCCGGCGCCCCGTCTCCGAGCCGGGCGACCGCAAGCGAAGTCTGCCCCGGCAGCTTCCTGAGCTCGGCCGCGACCGCGGCGAGGCTGTCGCCTTTCACCTGCACGCCGGTGACGAGCAGCCCCTCGATCAGGTGCGGCGGAGCGGGCGCGATGTTCAGCCGGAGCTGAAGCGTGCCCTTCTCGAAATCGAGGAACACGATCCCGGCCGTCGCGGAGCTTGCCTCGATCTTCGCTACGGAGCGCGCGGCCGCGAGCTGCCCCTTCAGCTGCTGCGAGATCGCGTTCACCTGCGCCACCGGAACCGCTGCAAGGAAGCTGGGCGAGAAGAGCTGTTCAGGCTTCTTCGCGCCGTTGAACAGCTGCACGAGCGATGCCGCCCGCTCCCGCAATCCCGCCGACGGCTGCCCCTGCGCGGCCGCCAGGCTTCCCGTCATCAGCGCCAGAATAGCGAGCAAAATCCGCAACAGCCTCATTCATCCCTCCGGTTCTCAGGCGTCGATCGCTTCCTCGTCCACTTCCGCCGCGTGGCTCTGGATGAACTGGAAGCGGTGCTCCGGGTTCTTGCCCATCAGCCGCTCCACCAGGTCCTTGGTAACCTGCCGGTCCTCATATTCCTGCGGCAGCGTGATCCGGATCAGCGACCGCGTCTTCGGATCCATTGTAGTTTCGCGAAGCTGCTGCGGGTTCATCTCGCCGAGGCCCTTGAAGCGGCTGACCTCGATCTTCTTACCCTTTAAGAGCGTCGCCTCGAGCTCCGCCCGGTGCGCATCGTCGCGCGCATAGGCGATCGTCCCGCCCGATGTGAGCCGGTAGAGTGGCGGCTGCGCCAGATAGAGCGCGCCTTTCCGCACCAGCTCCGGCATCTCCTGAAAGAAGAAGGTCATCAGCAAGGTCGCGATATGCGCGCCATCCACATCGGCGTCGGTCATGATGACGATCCGGTCGTAGCGAAGCTGGTCGATCGTGCAGCGGTCGCGGGTGCCGCAGCCCAGCGCCTGGATCAGGTCGGCAATTTCCTGATTGGCTCGGATCTTGTCGGCAGTTGCCGAAGCTACGTTCAGGATCTTGCCCCGGATCGGGAGGATCGCCTGCGTCTTCCGGTCGCGCGCCTGCTTGGCCGAGCCGCCGGCGCTGTCGCCTTCGACGATGAACAGCTCGGTGCCCGCAGGATCGTCGTTCGCGCAGTCGGTGAGCTTGCCCGGCAGCCGGAGCTTGCGCCCGCTGGTCGCGGTCTTGCGCTTCACGTCGCGCTCGGCGCGGCGCTTCAGCCTCTCGTCCATCCGGTCGAGCACGAAGCCGAGCAAGGCCCGTCCGCGATCCATATGGTCGGCGAGAAAGTGGTCGAAATGGTCCCGCACCGCGACTTCCACCAGCCGCGCCGCCTCGGGGCTGGTCAGCCGGTCCTTGGTCTGGCTCTGGAAGTGCGGGTCGCGGATGAAGAGCGACAGCATCAGCTCCGCCCCGTTCATCACGTCGTCCGCATCGATGTCTTTGGCGCGCTTCTGCCCGACCAGCTCGCCGAAGCCGCGGATGCCGCGGGCGAGAGCGGTGCGCAGCCCCTGCGCGTGCGTGCCACCGTCGGGGGTGGGGATGGTGTTGCAATAATAAGAAGCCGAGCCCTCGCTCCACAGCGGCCAGGCGACCGCCCACTCAACATATCCCTGGCCGTTCGGAAATTCCTGCTTGCCGCGGAAGAACTCGGCGGTCGCCATCTCGCGGGTGCCGATTTGCTCCTTCAGATGGTCCGAGAGACCGCCGGGGAACTGGAACACCGCTTCGGCAGGAGTTTCATCCGAGATGAGCGAGGGATCGCATTTCCACCGTATCTCGACGCCGGCGAAGAGATACGCCTTCGAGCGCGCAAGCCGGTAGAGCCGCGCCGGCTTGAACTTCGCCTCCTCGCCAAAAATTTTGGGATCGGGCGTGAAGCTGACGGTCGTTCCACGCCGGTTGGGCGCGATTCCGACTCGCTCCAGCTTCGACGTCGGATGTCCTTCCGAGAAGCTCTGCCGCCACAATTCCTTGTTGCGCGCCACCTCGACGATGGTCTCGGTCGAAAGCGCGTTGACGACGCTGACGCCGACGCCGTGGAGGCCTCCCGAGGTCGCATAGACCTTGTCCGAGAATTTGCCGCCGGAGTGGAGCATCGTCAGGATCACTTCGAGCGCGGACTTGCCCGGATATTTCGGATGCTGGTCGATCGGCATGCCGCGGCCGTTGTCGGTGATCGTCAGGCGGTTGCCCGGCTCAAGCTCCACCTCGATCCGGCTTGCGAAGCCCGCCACCGCTTCGTCCATGCTGTTGTCCAGCACTTCGGCGGCAAGGTGGTGAAGCGCCCGTTCGTCGGTGCCGCCGATATACATTCCGGGCCGCCGCCGGACGGGCTCCAGCCCTTCGAGCACCTCGATCGAGGACGCGTCATAATCCTGGGAAACAGCGGAACCGGCAGCGAACAAATCTGACATGGATCAGCTATAAGACCGCCGGACTTGCCATGCCAAGCGCCGCGCGCGCCCTCCTTACGGAAAGTTAACCATGGCTGCCCCAGAAACGGCGCATGTTCCATCAGGCAATCGCACTCGACCCACGGCCTTCGTTCGAGGATGCGCCGCTCGAGCTCGCGGTGATCATCCCCACCTTCAACGAAGCGGCCAACGTCGAGAAGCTGCTCGGTCTCCTCGATCAGGCGCTTACCGGCATCGTCTGGGAAGCGATCTTCGTCGACGACGACAGCGGCGACGGCACCGCCGAGCTCATCCGTGCCATCGGCCGCACCAACATCCGCGTGCGGGTGCTCCAGCGCCTCGGCCGCCGCGGCCTCTCCTCGGCAGTGATCGAGGGGATGATGGCGACCTCCGCTCCAGTCCTCGCGGTGATCGACGCCGATCTCCAGCATGACGAGACGATCCTCCCGCGCCTTTACGCCGCAGTCCGGGATGGGGCCGATCTTGCAGTCGGCTCCCGCTATGTCGGCGACGGCGGCGTGGGCGAATGGGACGCCAAGCGCCATGCCGCCAGCCGCGGCGCGACGATGCTCGCCCAGCGCCTGCTGAAGACGGACCTGAGCGACCCGATGAGCGGCTTCTTCGTCATCTCGCGAGAGGCTTTGCAGGCGTCGCTCCCGCGCCTCTCCGGCGGCGGCTTCAAGATCCTGCTCGATATCGCCGCCTCCGCGCCCGAGCCGCTAAAGGTCGCCGAACTGCCCTACGTCTTTCGCACCCGCACCGCCGGGACGAGCAAGCTCGACCTGATGGTCACCGCCGAATATCTGAAGCTGGTTGCAGACAAGGCGGTCGGGCACATCGTCCCCATCCGCCTCATTCTCTTCATGCTGGTGGGCGGTCTGGGTGTCGGCGTCCATCTCGGGGTCCTCGGCGGAATGCTGCTGAGCGGCCTCGTCAGCTTCACGCTCGCGCAGGCGGCGGCGGTCTGGACGTCGATGACGTTCAACTTCGCGCTCAACAACATCTTCACCTACTCCGACCGGCGTCTCCGCGGCTCGCGCTTCGTCACCGGCCTCTTCAGCTTCTACGCCGTCTGCCTCGTCGGCGCCGCGGCGAATGTCGGCGTCGGCACCTGGATCCACGGCACCAACCACAGCTGGTGGGTCGCGGGCGTTGCGGGCGCATTGATCGGCTCGGTCTGGAACTTCGCCGCTTCCTCGGTGATCACCTGGCGCAAATGATCCTTCCGCGTACGCGCTTTGCCGGATTGCAGCCGCTCCACGCGCGGCTGCTGCTCGCCTTGCTGCTGGCGCTTTGCGGCTACGGAACGGCGATTGCCCTGCAGCCCGTGCAGGCTCGGGAGGAGGCGGTCGTCGATCTCAGCCGCACAGATCTCGCGCTCTACAAGGCCATTGCCGGTCGGGTGGGGCAGGGCGAGAATTACTATTCCGCGGCCACCACCGAGCAGCGCACCCGCAATTACCCGCTGCGGCCGGTCGTGACCGTCCGCCTTCCGACGCTTGCCTGGACGATCGGCACCCTCGGCCCCGACGGCGCCGGCGTGGCGCTACGCCTGCTTGCGATCGCCGCCATCGGCGCGCTGACGCTGCGTCTGAGGTCGGTCAGCGGCTCCACGCCGGTATGGGCGGCCGCGACCTGCATCGCAGCGGCAAGCATGATCCTCCTCACCGTGCCCGCGCTGACCTTCTGGCACGAAAGCTGGGCGGCCCTGCTGATCGTCCTCTCGCTCGCCTGCCGCTCCAGCCGCCACTGTGCCTCCAGCGTCGCACTGGGGCTCGCGGCGCTGCTCTTCCGCGAGCTTGCGCTGCCCTATCTCTGTGTGATGGCCCTCCTTGCGCTTCGCGAGCAGAACAGGCTCGAAGCCGCCGCCTGGGCTGCCGCAATCCTCATTTTCTTCGCCGCCTTCGCAGCCCATTCCGCGGCTCTGTCCGCCTACCTCCAGCCCGGCGACCAGGTCTCCCCCGGATGGGCGAGCGCCGGCGGCTGGGCCTTCATCCTCGGCCTCGTCCAGCGTTGCACTTCTTTCGCGCTGCTGCCGCTTTCGCTGGTCGCCGTGGTGATCCCGCTGGCGCTGCTCGGCTGGGCAGGGCTCCGCAACGGCTTGGCCGAGCGCGCGGGCCTTCTCCTCATCCTCTACCTCGTCGCATTCGCTTTCGTCGGCCGCGCCGACAATTTCTACTGGGGCATCATGGTCGCGCCGCTGCTCCCGGTCGGGCTTGCCTTCGCCCCCGCTGCCCTTCGCGACCTTGCTTTGGCAGCCGCGCCGGGCGGCAAGGCCGTCTCGGCCCCAGCATGATTCGTTAACCCCGCGCCCGTTACCCTTCGCGGTCGTGGACGGAGGGACCAATGTTCGAAGCGCTCATACGAAGGAAGCATCGCCGCGGCGGATGCAGCGTCGACGAGTTCGCGGCCGAATCGACGCTCTTCTCACTATCGACCCAGGTGCCGCGCCCGACCGAGAAACG
>NZ_DASVUE010000067.1:0-4683 GCF_036387215.1 Allosphingosinicella sp.
GAGCGGGTCGCCGACCAGGTCCTTCGCCTTCATGGCGTCAGCTTCGGTGGTGCCGGTCTGGGTGAGCTCGGCGCCGCCGAGGCTCGCGCGGGCGCCGCAATAATAAGCGCAGCCTTCAGGCGTCTTGTCGGGGAGGCGAAGTGTCTTGCCCGAGATCGTCGCCTCGATCGTACAAGCGGAATCGCCCGCCATCGCCAGGCGGAGCTTGTCGCCGTCCTTGGCCAGAGTGCCGGCGCCGGAGCAGCTGTGCATGTTGCCGCCCCAGACGACGAGGCCGAAGCGCGCTTCCCCGCCCTTCCCTTCGACGACGCACATCTGGTTCCTGGGAGTGCCGCCGCCCTCGTAAAGGCCGATGAGCGTGCCGAGCCGCGGCAGCCGGCCGGGCTGCTCACTCGCCTGCTTCGCCGCTGCATCGTTGCCGCCGCCGACCTGCCCGGCCGGCTGTTGCTGGCAGGCCGCGAGGAGGAGAAGCGGAAGGAGGAGCCTTTTCATGACGCCTCAACAGTTACAGCCAGCAAGGGTTCAGGCAAGCCGGTCTAAGCGAGGCACTCACTTTCCATCATTCGAAATTCGATTCCGCGATAGCGGGGCGACAAAGCGCGCGCCCCTCCCTATATGCCGGTCATCGGGCGAGCGACGGGCGGAGCCATGCTGACAACCAATCCTTTCGATCCGGAGCTTTCCGGGGACAAGCTGCGCGAGGAATGCGGCGTGTTCGGCATCTGGGGCGCCGACACTTCCGCGGCGATCGTTGCGCTCGGGCTCCACGCGCTTCAGCACCGTGGGCAGGAAGCCGCGGGCATCACCAGCTGGGACGGCCGCGCCTTCCACAGCCACCGGGCCCAGGGGCACGTGGCGGGAAATTTCGACCGCGACGACATCATCCGCAGTCTCGCCGGGCGGGCGGCGATCGGCCACGTGCGCTATTCGACGACCGGCGAGACGGCGCTCCGCAACGTGCAGCCGCTGTTCGCCGAGCTCTCCTCGGGCGGCTTCGCGGTCGCGCATAACGGCAATATCTCGAACGCCTTGAAGGTCCGGCGCGAGCTCAACCGGCGCGGCTCGATCTTCCAGTCGACCTCAGACACCGAGGTGATCATTCACCTGGTCGCGACCTCGACCTACCGGACCCTGCTCGACCGGTTCATCGACGCGCTGAAGCAGGTGGAGGGGGCCTACAGCCTCGTCTGCCTGACGAGCGAGGGCATGCTCGCCTGCCGCGATCCGCTCGGCATCCGCCCGCTGGTGATGGGCCGCCTCGGCGACGCCTATATCTTCGCTTCGGAGACAGTGGCGCTGGACGTGGTCGGCGCGACCTATATCCGCTCCGTAGAGCCGGGCGAGCTGGTGGTCGTCTCCGACAAGGGCATCCGCTCGCATCGTCCGTTCGCTGGGGTGCGCCCGCGGCCCTGCATCTTCGAGCATGTCTATTTCGCGCGGCCGGACAGCATCGTTGACGGGTCGTCGGTCTACGAAGTCCGCAAGCGGATCGGCGCGGAGCTTGCGCGCGAGAACAATGTCGATGCCGATTATGTGGTGCCTGTGCCCGATTCGGGCGTTCCGGCGGCGATCGGCTACGCGCAGGAAAGCGGCATTCCGTTCGAACTCGGGATCATCCGCTCGCACTATGTGGGGCGCACCTTCATCCAGCCCTCGGACCAGGTCCGGCACCTCGGCGTGAAGCTGAAGCACAATGCCAACAGCGCCCTGATCCAGGGCAAGCGGCTCGTCCTCATCGACGACTCGATCGTGCGCGGGACGACGAGCCTCAAGATCGTGCAGATGCTACGGGATGCCGGCGCGCGCGAAGTGCACATGCGGATCGCGTCGCCGCCGACTCGGCACAGCTGCTTCTACGGAGTGGATACGCCGGAGCGGGCGAAGCTGCTTGCGGCGCAAATGGATGTGGCGGCGATGGCCAATTACATCCACGCCGACAGCCTCGCCTTCCTCTCCATCGACGGCCTCTACCGGGCGGTGGGCGAGGATATCCGCGACGAGGCGCAGCCGCAGCATTGCGACGCCTGCTTCACCGGCGACTATCCGACGCGCCTCACCGACCATGAAGAGCATGAGCCGGCGGACCAGCTGGCGCTGCTGGCGGAACGCTACGCCTGATGCCGGGAGCTCTCGACGGACAATTGGCGCTGGTCACCGGCGCCAGCCGCGGCATCGGTGCCGCGATCGCCGAGGCTTTGGCGCGGGAGGGCGCGCATGTCGTGCTCACCGCCCGCACCGGTTCCGCACTGGAAGAGGTCGAGGAGCGGATCCACGAGGTGGGCGGGAGCGCCACGATCGCTCCGCTGGACCTCACCGACGGCGACAGCATTGCACGCCTCGGCGCCGCCATCTCCGGGCGGTGGGAGGCGCTGGACCTGCTGGTGCTGAACGCGGCGATGCTCGGCTCGCTGGCGCCCGTCCAGGCGGTCGAGAGCAAGGAATTCAACCGGGTGATGACGCTCAACCTGCTCGCGCAGCAGGCGATGATCGCCACCTTCGATGCGATGCTCCGCAAGAGCAAACGCAGCCGCGTGCTGGCGCTGACCTCGAGCGTCGGGCGGCATCCGCGGGCCTATTGGGGCGCCTATGGAGCCTCCAAGGCGGCGCTGGAAACACTGCTGCTGAGCTATGCCGAGGAGAACCGCAACTTCCCCTCCCCCAAGGTCGCGATCGTCGATCCGGGCGCGACGGCGACGAAGATGCGGGCCAGCGCTTTCCCGGGCGAGGATCCGACGACGGTGAAGCCGGCCAGCGCGGTGGCGGAAGCGGTGATGGAGATGCTGCGAACCGGCTTCGAGACCGGCCACCGGCTGGAAGTCAGGGGCTAATCACCCCTGTCCGTTCGGGCTGAGCCTGTCGAAGCCCTTCCCTTTTCTTGAGCATTGCGCGCGAGTTCGCTGATCATCTTCCAGTCGCCCCGGATCAGCGCGAGCTTCTTGGAGCGACCCCAACCCTTGAGCTGGCGCTCCGCCTGCAAGGCTTCGTAGCGGGATGGAAATTCATCCGACCACACCAGCTTCACCGGAAGCCGCGTAGACGTATAGCCACCCATTTGGCCGCTGATATGCTCAGCCATCCGATGCTCCAGATCGTCGGTATGGCCGACGTAGAAGCTGCGGTCGGCGCAGTGGAGCATGTAGGTCCAGAAACCCATTGAGTGAGGAAGACAGAAAGGGAGGGCTTCGACAAGCTCAGCCCGAACGAGCTTGGGTTATCCCGTGTTCACAAGCGTCACCTGGGCGACGTCGATGCCGGCGCCGCGGAAGCCGCCTTCGCAGTACATGAGGTAGTAGCGCCAGAGATCGTGGAAGCTGCGGTCGAAGCCGGGGGGGAGCCTGCCCTCCTCGACGGCGGAATCGAAGCGTTGGCGCCAGTGCTTCAGGGTCTCGGCATAATGGAGGCCGTAGCCGCGGCGGTCGTGCCAGCTTAGCCCCTCCTGCTCGGCGATGACGCGGAAGCGGGGCTCGCTCACCAGCATGCCGCCGGGGAAGATGTAGGTCTGGATGAAGTCGGCGCTCGAGGCGTAGCTTTCGAACAGAGGCTCGCGAATCGAGATGAGCTGGAGCGCCGCCTTGCCGCCGGGCTTCAGCACGCGAGCAATGCTTCGAAGGTAATCCGGCCAATATTCCTGCCCGACCGCTTCGACCATCTCGACGCTTGCGACGGCGTCGAACGTGCCCGCCACATCCCGATAATCGGTTAGCTCAATCGATGCAGGCAGGGCCCGAAGCCGCTGCTCCGCATAATCCTTCTGCGCCTGCGACAGGGTGAGGCCGGTGACGTGGACGCCGTAATCGCGCGCCCCGATCTCGGCGAGCGAGCCCCAGCCGCAGCCGATCTCCAGCAGCCGCTGGCCGGGCTTCAGGTCCAGCCGATCGAGCAGCAGCCGGATCTTCCGCTCCTGCGCCGCCTCCAGCGGCTCGTGGGGCCGCTCGGAAAAGACCGCGCTCGAATAGGTCATGCTCTCGTCGAGCCAGGCTGCGTAGAAATCGTTGCCGAGGTCGTAATGATGCTCGATGTTGCGCCGGGCGCGGCTCTTGTCGTTCCGGCGGAGGCGATGCGCCAGCCAGTTAACGATCCGGAAAAAGCCTTTCGCCCGAGCGGTTTCGCCAAGGCTCTCACCATTTCGCATGAAGAGATCGAACAAGGGCACCGGGTCCGGGCTCGACCATTCGCCCTGCGCCCAGGCCTTGTACCAGCCAACCGAGCCCGACGTCATCAGCCGCACCAGCGCACGCCAGCTTTGGAGGTGCACGACCGGCATCGGCCCGGGTGCGCGGCCGCCGAGGATTCGGCGGGTGCCGTCGGGAAGCGTCGCATCAATCCCGCCGGCGAGGAGGCCCGCGTCGATCCTATCCAGCACCCGGCCGAAGCCGCGCCCGGACATGCGGGCCAGAAACCCGCCCCCCGTGACGAAGCCGCGATCGGCCGCGACGAGGTGGCGTCCTCTGGGCTGTTCGTTCACCGGGTCGTCCGCCGCGTCAGATTGCGTGCGGTTCCTTGGTCACTTCCCAGCTCTGGCCCTTGCCGACCAGGGCCTGGAGGTCCGGCTTCTTGCCGGCGCTCGCCTGGGCGTTCTGCTCGATGACGGCGCTTTCGAAGGTGGGCGCGGGGTCTTCGTAGATGACACCGAGCGCGACCGGGAAACCCTGCAGCGGCATCTCCACCAGCATGTGGGCGACC
>NZ_DASVUE010000068.1:0-6761 GCF_036387215.1 Allosphingosinicella sp.
TCCGGCGTCTCGCGCTTCGGGAGGAAGGGTATGCTGTTGCGGACCCGGTTGAGCCAGCTCATTGGGCGTCTCCTTGAGAGGCGCTCACTTGGGAGATGAGGGGGCCTTTGTCCAGCCGCCGCTTATGGCGCGGGCCAGGCCTTCGCATCGGTCGCGAGCCGCTCTTCGGGAGCAGGGACGTCGGGTGCGGGCGAGAGGCCGGGGCCCGACGGAACGTTCAGCGCCGCCGCCGCCTGCCGCTCATGCACTTCGAGGCGCCGGCGGAGGTTCCAGAGCCGGGCGCGGTGGAGGATCAGCATCGGCAGGAAGCCGATCAGGAACGAAGCGATGACGAGCACCGGAAGCTTCACGTCCATCTCCAGCCCGCCCCAGAGCTTGATCGTCACCGGGTGCCAGTTGCCGCTCGCGAACAGCACGAGGATGACCGCGAGGCCGACCCAGAACAATGTCTTCAGGAACTGCATCCATGTCCTCCCCGGGCGCCCGGCTTAAGCTCTAGCAAAGATACCGCCAAGTCAAAGCCCGCATCCGATCTCCCGGTCCAGCTCCTCGAAGAGTGTGCCGATGTGGGTGAGGCGGGGCCGCTCCTCCTCGATGATGGCTCGGAAGGCGCTGCGCTTCATGCCCGCGATCTCCCCGGGCGCGATGGCGGCGCCTTCCGGGAGCGTCGAGACGATGATGTCGATCAGCCGGTCGGCGCCGTGGAGGCGGCCCCACAGATAGTCGTTCTCGCGATAGGCGCGGCTGAAGAAGGCGCCGAAGCTGTTGAACTGGATGCCCTTCAGCGTCGCCGCCGCGCCTCCGGGCCGGATCGCAACCGCATCGTCGGGCGAGATGCGGTCGACCTTCACCGGGTCGAACTCGTCGAGGCCCTCGCCCTGGAGCAGGGGCAGGGTGGCGATGTCGTAGAAGGGGAAGCCGAGATAGGCGAGGATCAGCGCCCGCCGCTCGACCTTCGGAAGCGCGCTCAGCGCCTCCGACAGCCTGAGATCCGCCTCGTCGTCCGCAGCCTTCAGGTCCATCCGGTCGGCAAGCCATTGCATCGCCTCGGCGGGCCGTTCCTCGACATTGTCGGGCGGCGGCGCCGAAGGCAGCGCGGAACGGTAGCGGCCGATGAGGTCGTAGACCGTGCTGCGCGCCTGTTCGAGCCCCGCCGGGGAGACCGCATGCCGCTCCGATATCTGAGCCAGCTGCCGCGCCACCGAGCGGAGCCTCCGCACCCTGTAGGAGAGGTCGAACGAGCGGAGGAAGTGGATGACCGGCGGGCAAGCTCCGGCCGACGTCATGGCGTCCTCGGCGGTCAGCCCCTGCTCCCGCACCGCGGCCCAGACCGCCTGCCGCACCTCTTCATGCCGCTGCCTGCCGCCGCCGCCGGCGAGCCGGAACAGAGACGCGGCGATCTCCTCCGTCACGGACGCGACCTTGAGGTGCCCATAGGCTGCATAGGCATAGCCCGCCTGCCGCGCCGCCACCTGCTGGGCCCTGGCGCGCCATGCCGCCAGCCGCTTCGGGTTCGGCCGCCCGAGCAGCAAGGTCGTCCCGAACAGCCGCTCGATCGCCGCCTCCACCTCGGGCCGCATCGCCTCGACGATGTGGCGGAGCCGCCGGATCCGCGCCGATCGGCCGTCGATCGCTTCCAGATTGTCGCGGATCGGCTGCTCGCGCGGAATGTCGGAGAGCGCTCCGAAGATGGTTGCGAAGAAGCCCGGAGCCGCCGCTTCGCCCGCTCCGCCGAGGCGGACGCTGCGGAGGCCGGGCTTCGGGTCGATATAGACGAAGCGCCGGTCCACGTCGCGGCGGGCGGGCCGGTTCTGGAGCGCGTCGATCGCCGGGCGGAAGGGGGCGTTCGCAAGCACCGAGCCGTCGATCAGCACCGCCGCCTCCGGCTTCGCATGGCCGGGGAGGGCGCGCTTCAGGAAGGCGCTGCGCTCCGGCCAGTCCTGCCCCCGCTCGCCGAGCACCTGATCAAGCTCCGTCACCTGAAAGGGCGGAAAGGCGCCCGGGAAGCTCGCCGTTGCGCGGCCGGCGAAGGCGAGCTCGGCGGGGTCCGCGAGGCGGCGCCCGGCACCGCCCGGATCGCGGAAGGCGAGCGTCAGCCGGTGCTCGGTCTCGACCACTTCCGGGGGCGAATTGAGCCGAAGCCGCTGCGGATAGCCGTGGAAATCGGTGACGGTCACGAACAGGTCGAGCGGCTGATAGGGCGGCAGGAGAGGGGGCTGGCGCTCGCCCGCCTGCATCGCATCCAGCGCGTCCAGGAGCAGCCGGGTAAATCCCGGCCCCGAAAAAGGCGGTGCGAACCAGCGGGCCCGGACGAAGTTGGCGAGCTTGGCACGCACCTCCTCCCGGTGGCCCGCCTCCACCGTCTGCTCGACCGTGCCGCCGCGCTTCGCCGCCATCGCCCAGGCGATCGGCACCGCCGCCGCCTTCGCGACCCGCGACATCGCGCTCACCGAAGGATCCAGCAATGTGTCGACGTCGGCCGTGTCCAGCCAGAGCTCGGTCAGCGGATCGAGCGAATGGCCTCCCGAGATCGCATGGCCGAGGAAGATCGCGTTGATCCCGCCCGCGCTCGCACCGGCGAGGATATCGACCAGCACCCGGAGCTCCACCCCGTGCTCGTCGCGGAATAGCTCCAGCAGCCGCCGGTAGACTCCTTCGCTCGCTCCTTCCGAGGCGACGCCGGCATGATAGGCCCGGCTCGCTTTGGCGAGGTGCCAGACCTCCTTTGTGATGCCGTGCATGTAAACGGCGAGGCTGATCCCGCCGTAGCAGACCAGGGCAAGCCGAAGTTCCTTCTCCCGCATCGCCCGAAGCGTCGCAGGATCGGCTTAAGATGTCGAGAATGCGGGCGGCTTTACTGGTATCGAAGCACGATCGCGGGATCGACCCTCGACGCCCGGAGCGCGGGGTAGAGCGTGGCGAGAATAGTCCCCGCCAACGTCATCAGGAGAATGCCCGCCGTTTCGCCGAAGCTGATCCTCGCCGGCAGATCGATGAGAGCGGAGAGCTCGGCCGAGCGGCTGCCGCCGAGGACGTGATCGCCGAGGAAGACCGCGAGTCTTTCCCGCGACCCGACCAGCGTCAGCCCGATAACTGATCCGAGCAAAGCTCCCGACGAGCCGATCGCCGTCCCCACCGTAACGAAGATCCTGAGGATCGAAGAGCGACTGGCGCCCATCGTCCGGATGATCGCGATGTCGCGCACCTTCGATCCGACCAGCATCATCAGGGACGACAGGATGTTGAACTGCGCCACGACCACGATCAGCGACACGGCGATGAACATTCCGATATGCTCCAGCGCGAGCGCGTCGAAGATCGGCTTGTTGAGCTCGCGCCAGGTCTGAAGGATTGTCCCTTTCGGCAGGCCGGACTTCAGCGGCGCGAGCCCCTCGGCGGCGCCCTCGAGCCTTTCGGTGGTGAGATTGATGCGGCTGGCGACGTCGCCGCTGTCCAGCATCCGCTGCGCGGCGCCGAGGTTCATGACGACGAGCTTGGAATCGTATTTCGCCACTCCCGTTTCGAGAAGTCCGGTGACGACGAAGCCCGTGCTCTTCAGCGAAAGGCTGCTTTCGGAGGTGAGCGAAGGGCGCATCATCGTGATCGGGCTTCCGACGGAGATCCCCAGCTGCTCAGCCAGTACGCTCCCGACGACGACCTCGTCCCCATGTGCGGGCACGGCGCCGAGGAAGGAGCGCCCGCTGGCGGCGAACAGCGGATCGATGCTCATATCTTGAGCGCGTATGCCGCGGACGATTGCGGGGAGAACCCGCCCCTCCACGCTCGCCATTGCGGGGGCTTCGAGCGCGGGCACCGCGGTTTTTACCGCCGCCTGCCGCCGCGCCTCCGCTTCAAGCTCCCGCCAGTCCGCCAGATACTGGCCGGGGCGGGAGATGGAGGCATGCCCGTCGACGCCGGCGAACTGGATCGAAAGCTTCGTCCGCGCGCCGTTCATCACGCTCATCACGACGATCAGAGCCGCCACTCCGATCGTCACCGCCGTAAGCCCGATCGTCGCCACGAGCAGGATGATCCGGCTCTCCGCCCCGGGGAGCAGATACCGCCTTACCAGCATCCTCTCGTGGCTCGACAGCATCGGCTCCCCCGGACCTTTACCCTCCGGCCGCCTAGCTCCTCTTGCGCAAAGTCGGCGAATCGAGGTCGAGCTCGGCGAGCGGGATCACTTCCACGTCCGGCCGCACCGCCTTCAGCTTGTCGATGAACTTGGACGAATCGCCGACGATCACCAGCGTCGCCTTGTCGGCGCCGATAATGCGGCCGGCGGCGGCGGAGGCTGCCTGCGGCGTCACGGCCTCCATGTTGGCGACGAACCGGGCGGCCTCGGAAGGCGACAGGCCCTGCTGGATCAGCCCGGCAAGGGCCGCGCCAAGGCCTCCGCTCGTCTCCGCCTGGCGGTTGAAGGCACCGGTGATGAAGGACACGCGGTTCGACACCTCCTGCGGCTGGAGCGGCTCCTTGCCGAGCCGGTCGAGCTCGCCGAGGATCACCTGCGCCACTTCGGTCGCGGTCTCGTTCTTAGTCTGCGCGCTGGCGCTGAGCAGTCCCGCCTCCGCCCGGGGAGAGAGGCCGCTATAGCTGCCGTAGGAGAGCGCGCGCTTTACCCGCACCTCCTGGAAGAGCCGCCCGCTCGAGCCGCCGCCGAGCACCGCATTGGCGGCGCTGATCGGATAATAATCGCGGTCGCCGCGGCTGACGCCGCGCACTGCGGCGAGCACTGCGGCCTGGCCTGCGCCCGGCATGTCGATCACGACGGTGCGCACCTTCTGGGCGGTGCCGGCGCGGCTCGCCGGAGGAGTCGGCGCCGAGCCCTGGCTGCGCCAGCTGCCGAACAGAGTGGAGGCGAGCGCGTTCGCGCGTGCCGCATCGATGCCGCCGGAAATCACCAATGCCGCATTGCCCGGGTGCCACCAGCTCCTTTGCTGGGCGACGAGATCCTCGCGCGTGAGCGAGCGGATCGAACCGGGAGTGCCCGAGCCGATCGTCGCATAGGGCGCATTTCCGTAGACGAGCGGCTGCACGACCATTGCCGCGATCTGCCCCGGCGTCTTCATCGCCACCTGCAGCGTGTCGAGCGCCTGCTTGCGCTGCAGCTCCAGCTCGGGGGCGGGGAAGGTCGCGTTCTGGACGATGTCGGCAAGCACGCGCCCCGCCGCCTCGAGGTTTGCGACCGGCGCGGTGATCGACAGGATCGTTCCGTCGGCGCCGGCATTGGTGCCGATCGACGCGCCCAGCGCCTCGAGCTCGGCGGAGATCTGCTCCGCGCTCCGGGTCGGGGTTCCCTTGGTCGCCATTTCGGCGGCCATCGCCGCAAGCCCTGCCTTGCCCCTCGGATCGGTCGAAGCGCCGCCCTTGATCACCAGCGACATGGTCGCGATCGGCGTGCCGCCGCTTCGCGCCGTCACTACGGAAAGGCCGGTCGGGAGCCGGGTCTCCGAAATGACCGGCGGAGTGACGGCGACCGCGGCGCCGGGCGCCGGCGGCTGCTCGCGCTCGCCCTCGGCGGCGAGCTCGTTGGGCTTGCCCGTCGCCGGCGGAACCGACTTGAAGCGCGGCATCGGCACCGGATTGGCCCAGCCCTGCATATCTGCCGAAGCGGACTGGCCGGCCGGGCGCTGGCTTTCGTTGAGGTAGCGCAGGTCCACGCGCTTTTCGGGCGTGAAATATTTCCGCGCCACCCGCTGCACGTCCGCCGCGGTCACCCGCTGATATTGCGCGATCCTCTTGTCCCAGAGCCTCGGATCGCCTGAGCGGACGAGCGCTTCGCCGAGGCCCGAGGCCCGGCCGCTGAACGTCTCGCGCTGGCGCAGCGCCTGGGCAAGCAGCTCGTTCTTGGCTTCGGCAAGTTCCGCCGCCGTCACCGGCTCGTCGCGCACCCGTGCGACCTCGGCGGCCAGCGCCGCTTCGGCATCCTCGATCCTCTTTCCGCTCGCGACGAAAACGTTCGGCGCCCAATAGCCCTGCTCCTCGATCGGGAAGAGCTGCGCGCCGACATTGGTCGCGAGCTGCTTCTCGCGAACCAGCCTTTTGTAGAGGCGGGAGCTGTTGCCGCTGGTGAGGATCCCGTCCAATACCTCGATGGCGGCCATGTCCGGGTGAGCGGCGCCCGGGATCTGCCAGGTCGATCCGACCACCGGCAGCGGCACGTTGGGCGCATACATGGTGGCGAGCCGCGCCTTGGTGGGTGCCGGATCCCGCTCGGCGATCGTCAGCGAGGCCTTCTTCGCCCGGGCGGGGATCGGCGCCAGATATTTGTCGACCCAGGCATCGAGCTGCTTGGGATCGAAATTGCCCGACACGATGAGCGTCGCGGTGTCCGGGCCGTAATAGGCTTCGTGAAAGGCGCGCGCGTCCTCGAGCTTGGCGGCGTCCAGCTCCTCGATGCTTCCGATCGTCGGCCGCCGGTGCGGCATCACTCCGAAGCTGTTCTCGGTCAGGAGCAGCCGGAGGCGTCCGTAGGGGGGCGCGAGCACGCCCTGGCGGAACTCCTCCTTGACGACATTGCGCTCGGTCTCGAACACCTGCGGGTCGATCACCGGCCGGGCCATGCGCTCGGCATGGGTCCAGATCATCGTCTCGAGATAGCGGGCGGGCACGCTCTCATAATAATTGGTGCGGTCGTAGCTGGTGGACGCGTTGCGGTCGCCGCCGACATCCTCAACCAGCCGGTTGATCATGTTGTAGGGCATGTTGCGCGTCTTGCGCGAAAGGATGTGCTCGAACAGGTGCGCGAAGCCGGAGCG
>NZ_DASVUE010000069.1:0-5847 GCF_036387215.1 Allosphingosinicella sp.
GCACGCTTGGTGGACGGGGTGGAAAGCCTCGCCAATCATGTTGCGGCCGGGGATCTGGAGCTGACGCGGCTTCACAACATTCGCCACGATGCCCTCATGATGCTGGCAAGGCTGAGCTAGCGGCGGCGCCGGCTCATTGCATCGGCAGGCGCGCCATCCACTGCTCGGCGAGGAGGCTGAGCTGCCGGGTGGCGGCTTCGCAGGTATCGCCCTCGGGGCGCATAGCCGCCGCCGTCAGCTGGTGAAGGTGCACCGACATCGATTCGAGCTGGCGGACCGCTTCGGGGTCCGCCTTCGAACCCCGGAGCTGCACAAGCGCCCGCTGGACGTGCGCCTGCGCGGCTGGAAGGCAGCGCTGCAGCGCGATCGATGCCTCGACCGCCTGGTAGACTGCCGCATGAAGGCTGCTTTGCTCGTGTTCGATGTGCGCCATGTTCGTCCCTCTCCAAAGGAGAGCTACGCGCACATGGTTAACGGCAGGTTTAACCGGCGCCGGTCGTCTGATCCCTTGACCCGGATGCGGCGCCGGTGCTTACGGGCGCGATGACCGACAGCATCTCGACCCGCCTTGCCGAGCTCGGCATCACCCTTCCCGAAGCCGCCGCACCCGTTGCCGCCTATGTGCCGGCCGTGGAAGCGAGCGGGCTCCTCCACATTTCCGGACAGCTGCCCTTCGACAACGGCCAGGTTATGACCGGCCGCCTCGGCGAAGACCGTGACCTGGAGTACGGCCAGCGCGCCGCCCGCGCCTGCGGTCTGATGCTGATCGCGCAGATGCAGAAGGCGCTCGGCAGCCTCGACCGGGTCGAGCGGGTGGTGAAGCTCGGCGTGTTCATCAACAGCGCCGGGAGCTTCACCGATCAGCCGCTGGTCGCCAATGGAGCGTCCGAATTGATGGAGCAGGTGTTCGGCGAGGCCGGCCGGCATGCCCGCGCCGCGGTCGGCGTGCCGACGCTGCCGCGCGGAGCGGCGGTCGAGATCGATGCGGTTGTCGCCATTCGCGCCGATTGACGTATTGCTCGCACCCGCCCCTGAGAGGCGGCGGGTCGAGGGGCTGATCCCCCTCCCCTTCGCGCATCGCGGCCTCCATGGCGGCGGGCGGATCGAGAACAGCCGAAGCGCTTTCGAAGCGGCGATCGCTAGGGGCCACGGCATCGAGCTCGACGTGCGGATGAGCCGGGATGCTCACGCGATCGTCTTCCACGATGCGACGCTGGAGCGGCTGACCGGTGAGGCCGGGCCCGTCGCGGAACGGACCGCAGCCGAGCTTCGACACATCGAGCTCAGGGGCAGCTCCGACACAATCCCGACCCTGGCCGAGGTGCTACAGCTGATCGGCGGCCGGGTCCCTTTGCTGATCGAGGTGAAGGCCAGCGGCCAGAAGGTGGCGCCGATCTGCCTTGCCGTGGTTCGATCGCTCGAAGGATATCGCGGGCCGGTTGGAATCATGTCCTTCAATCCGGAGGTAAGCCGCTGGTGCTCGCTTCACGCGCCTCGGCTGGTGCGTGGGCTGGTGGTGACGGAGGCCGGCCGCAGGTGGCGCGGTGCCTTCGAGCGGCGCCTTGCCTTGTGGCGCGCCCGTCCCGATTTCCTGGCTTATGACGTGCGTGACCTCCCCTCCCGCTTCGCCGCCCGGGCCCGCCGCCGCGGCCTGCCGGTCTTCACCTGGACCTGCCGGGGGGAGGAGCAGGTGAAGCGCGCACGGGCCAATGCCGATCAGATCATCTACGAAGATCCGGCATGAGCCAGATCGTCGCGCGCGTCGGCGGCGGAGTCGCGAGCTTCGATGCCGCCGAATGGGATGCCTGCGCGGGCAGCCACAACCCCTTCCTCAGCCACGCCTTCCTCTCCGCCCTCGAAGAGTCCGGCAGCGCCACCGCGCGGACCGGTTGGCAGCCGGTGCCGATCGCGATCGACGGCCCGGGCGGCAAGCTGGCCGCGGTCATGCCCGCCTATCTCAAGAGCCACAGCCAGGGCGAATATGTGTTCGATCACGGCTGGGCCAGCGCCTACGAGCGTGCCGGCGGGCGCTACTATCCGAAGCTCCAGATAGCCGTGCCTTTCACTCCGGTGCCCGGGCGGCGGCTGCTGACCGCCGACCCCCACTTCGCGCAGGGACTGATCGCCGCCGCCGAGACCCTGGTCGAGAACAACGCCTTCTCATCCGCCCACGCCACCTTCATCGACGCCGACGAAGTGCCGGTCTTCGAGCGTGCGGGTTGGCTCATCCGCGTGGACAGCCAGTTCCACTGGCACAATGAAGGCTTTGGAAGCTTCGACGACTTCCTCGGCTCCCTCTCCTCCCGCAAGCGCAAGGCGATCCGGAAGGAGCGGCGCGAGGCGCTGGACGGGCTGACGGTGGAGCATCTCACCGGCAGCGCCATCACGGAGGCGCATTGGGACGCTTTCTGGGGCTTCTACCAGGATACCGGCTCACGCAAGTGGGGCCGGCCCTATCTCACCCGCCGCTTCTTCTCATTGCTCGGGGAGCGGATGGCGGATCGGGTGCTGCTGGTGCTGGCGCTGCACGAGGGGGTGCCGATCGCCGGCGCGCTCAACCTCATCGGTGGGGACACGCTCTACGGCCGCTATTGGGGCACGACGGCCGAGGTGCCGCACCTGCATTTTGAAATCTGTTATTATCAGGCGATCGACGCCGCGATCGCGCGCGGCCTGAAGCGCGTCCAGGCCGGTGCGCAGGGGGAGCATAAGCTGAGCCGCGGCTACCGGCCCGTTCCCACCTTTTCAGCGCATTATCTTCGCGATCCGCACCTTCGTTCGGCGGTCGCGGACTTCCTCGAGGCCGAGCGCAACGCCGTAAGTCACGAAATGGAGATCCTCGAGGCGATGACGCCCTTCCGGAAGGCTTAGGCGGCGCGGCGGCTCGTGATCGAGAGCCAGGCGCGGGCCTGGCGCTGCGCTTCGGCGATTTCGCGTGCGCTCATCTCTTCGGCGATCTCGGCGCGGCAGGTCTGCCCCTCTTCGCTGCCGTTGAGCGCTGCGAGGTTGAACCATTTGTGCGCCTCGATGAGATCGACCTCGACCCCGTTCGTGCCCGTCGAATAAACGACGCCGAGCTCGTACAGCGCGTGTGCGTCGCCCCTTGCCGCATCTTCGAACCGGCTTTCCATAAGGAAGGCTGCGCTCTTGTAGCTGGTACCCATGACATGCCCCTCTGTTCTGCTGTCGGGGACCTGTGTCGCGCACCTTCTCCAAAGAAATGGTTAACGCGCTGGTGACCATATTCAGGGGAGCGGAAGAACCTCGATATTGTCGATGAGCCGCGTGCGTCCGATCTTCGCCGCCGCCAGCAGGCGCCCCGCCCTCGTTAGCTCCGCCAGCGGCTGAAGGGTCTCCGCGTCGCGAAGCTCGACATAATCCACGGTGGCGAAACCGGCCGCCGTCAGATCTTCGCGCGCGCGTGCGAGCGCCTCCTCAACGCTTCCGCCGTCCCGCATCGCCTGCGCCGCCTCGACCAGCGCGCGCGGCAGTGCACGGGCAGCGATCCGCTCCTCGGGCGAGAGATAGGCATTGCGCGACGAGAGGGCGAGGCCGTCCGGATCCCGCTGCGTCGGCACCCCCACGATGCGCACGGGAAGGTCGAGGTCGGCCACCAGCCGCCGGATCACCGCCAGCTGCTGATAGTCCTTTTCCCCGAACAGGGCCACGTCCGGCTGCACTTGGTTGAACAGCTTCGCGACCACGGTCGCGACGCCCGCAAAATGCCCTGGCCGAGCCGCTCCGTCGAGGCCGTCGCTGACGCCGGAGACGGTGATGCTGGTCGCATGCCCCGCAGGGTACATCGTCGCCGCATCAGGCGCCCAGAGGATCGCGCAGCCCTCTGACTCCAGCATCGCCGCATCCTCGGCCTCCCGGCGCGGGTAGCTTCCGAGGTCCTCGTTCGCCCCAAATTGCGTGGGGTTGACGAAGATCGAGGCGATCACATGCGCCGCCTGACGCTTCGCCTCGCGAACGAGCGCCATGTGGCCCGCGTGCAGCGCCCCCATGGTCGGGACGAAGGCGATCCTCCCGCCGTCGATTCGAAGCTCGGCCACGGCTCGCCTGAGCGCATTGATCTCACGGATGATTTGCACGGGACCGGGGGCTCCGATAGAGCTTCGAAGGGGCGTCCATTGAAGGCGCGCCGCGTTCGGATCAAGAGGGGCAGCAGAGTAGCAATGGCTGGCGAGAGGCCGCATTTCATCGTTTTCGCCAACGAAAAGGGCGGCACCGGAAAATCCACCACCGCCGTCCACAGCGCCGTCGCGCTCGCAGCGGCGGGCAAGAGGGTGGCCGCGCTCGATCTCGACACGCGCCAGCGCACGCTCGGCCGCTATCTCGACAACCGGGCCGCAACCATCCGCCGCACCGACACGCCGCTGCCGATGCCGTCCTACGGGACATTCGATCCTGAGAAGAACGACGATCTCGAGGCGCAGCTCGAGGCGATCTCGGAAGGCGCCGACGTGGTGGTGGTCGACACCCCGGGCCGCGACGACCCCTATGCGCGCGAGGCGATGCTTCGGGCGGACACGCTCGTGACCCCGATCAACGACAGCTTCGTCGACCTTGATCTGATCGGCCAGGTGGATCCGGAGACCTACAAGGTCCGCCGCCCGAGCTTCTATGCCGAGCTCGTCTGGAACAGCCGCACCCAGCGCGCCAAGACCACCGGCGCGAGCGTCGATTGGGTGCTGCTCCGCAACCGCCTCCAATATGTCGAAGCGAAGAACATGCGCCGCGTCGGCGCCGCGCTCGACGAGCTTGCAAAGCGCGTCGGCTTCCGCGTGATCCCCGGCCTCGGCGAGCGAGTCATCTACCGCGAGCTCTTCCCCAAGGGCCTGACGCTCCTCGACCTGAAGGAACTCGGCAATGTCGGCCTTAGCCACATCGCTGCCCGCCAGGAGCTGCGCGAGATGATCGCCGGCCTCAGCCTTCCCGGCGACAACAGGGACGCCGGCCCGCCGCGCGCGGCCGCGATGGCGGGCTGAGATGCCGGTGCTCCTGCTTCTGGTCGGCGCGGGGCTCGGCTGGGCCTGGTATACGGGCCGGCTGAAGAACTTCACCTACGAGGACGGGCTTGCAGCCACGCTCTTTCTGCTGGGGCTTAGGCTCATGACGACCGGCAAGGTGCTGCCGGGCTCTGCGCTGATGGCCGGATCGATCCTTTGGGCCGCCCACCGCCGCCGCGGCCTCTCGCGCAGCAGGATGCCGGTCGACGATGCGCGGAAGCTCCTGGGCGTGAGCCCCGAGGCGAGCCTCGTCGAAATTCGTGCGGCGCACCGGCGCCTCATCGCCAAGGTCCACCCGGACGCCGGCGGCTCCGAGGAGCTTGCCAACCGAGTCAACGTGGCGCGCGACATCCTCGTCGCCGAAATGAACCGCAGAACGCCTCGCGCGTCTTGAAATCCACACCCACAATCCGGAGCAATCAATGAACCATCGTTTCAACGCGACCTCTTTGCGCGAGTACGACATACGCGGGATCGTCGGGGAAACGTTGGGAGAGGCGGACGCCTATGCGGTCGGCCGCACCTTCGGGACGCTCATCCGCCGCGCGGGCGGCACTCGCGTCGCCGTCGGTCGCGATGGCCGGCTGAGTTCCCCCTCGCTGGCCGAGCAATTGGTCCGCGGCCTTACCGAAGCCGGCGTGGACGTAGTCCGCATCGGCATGGGCCCGACGCCGATGCTCTACTTCGCCGAGGCGGAGCTCGAGGTGGACGGCGGCATCCAGATCACCGGAAGCCACAATCCGGGCAATTATAACGGCTTCAAGATGGTGTTCTTCCACAAGGCCTTCTTCGGCCAGGACATACAGAAGCTCGGCGCCATGGCGGCGGAGGGCGA
>NZ_DASVUE010000070.1:0-3997 GCF_036387215.1 Allosphingosinicella sp.
TCTTCGGTAACCTTCTCGTTCTCCACGCCAAGATGCTCGACGACGATCTTCTTAACGCGCTCGGCGGTCTCGCTCATAATGCCCCTTTCAGGATGAAACTGATGTTGAGGCGGCTCTAGCCAAGGGTCCCGAGGCTGGCAAGTCCCGGACAGGTCCGGTCCGGGCAGGTTTACGCCGCGTCAACCATGGTGCGCGTACATGGCGCCAATGGTGGGCACGCTCTCCTTCTTCCGCGATGCGGAATGGCTCAGCGCCGCCCGCGCCCGAGCAGTGATGCTGGTGCTTGCGGTGATGCTGCCGCTGCTGGCGATCGTCTGGATCGCAATGTCCAGCGGCGGGATCGACCCGGCCGGGCATCCGATCGGAACCGATTATCTGAGCTTCTGGACCGCGGCCCGCTTCGCTGCCTCGGGCGATCCGCAGGCCGCTTACGATATTGCCGCACATCACGGAGCGCAGATCGCGCAGGCGGGGCTCGATCCGGGCTATGCCGCCTTCTTCTATCCGCCCGCCTTCCTCCTCGCCTTGCTGCCGTTCGGCCTCGTCGGATATTTCCCATCGCTGATCCTGTGGCTGGCAGGGACGTTCGCAGCCTATTGGCGGACGATCCGCGCCTGGGCAGGCGGCTGGGACGGGTCGCTCCTCGCACTCATCGCATATCCGGCGGTGCTACTGAACGCTGGCCAGGGGCAGAACGGCTTCCTCACCGCCGCCCTGTTCGGCGGCGGCGCATTGCTCGTGGAACGGCGGCCCTGGCTCGGCGGAGCGCTGCTGGGAGCGCTGATCATCAAGCCGCATCTGGCATTGGTGATCCCGTTCGCCTTGCTGTTCCGCGGCGCGTGGAAGAGCATCGCCGCGGCAGCAATTTCCGCGGCGACCATCAGCCTTGCCTCGCTGCTGCTGTTCGGAGCTGAGACGTGGCAGGGATTCTTCGGCGGCTCCGCACTCGCCCGCGAGACGCTGGAAAGCGGCCTCGTCGATCCGGCGAAGATGCAGAGCCTGTTTGCGGCCCTGCGTCTGTGGGGCGCGCCGCTGGAAATCGCCTATGCCCTCCAGCTTCTGCTGTTCGCCGCAGTCGTTGCGGCGCTGGCGCTGGTCGCACGAAGCGGCGCCGGCAATCGGGCGCAGGGCGCTGCAATGGCCGCGGGCGCTTTGGTCTCGACGCCGTTCCTCCTCGACTACGACCTGACCCTTGCCGCAGTCCCGCTGTCCTGGCTCTTTCTCGAGGCGCGGCGAACCGGCTTCCTTCCCTGGGAAAAGCTGGCGCTCGGCGCCGCCTTCATCCTCCCGCTTCTTTCGCGCAGCCTCGCGATGAATTTCGGCCTGCCGGTCGCGCCGCTGGTGCTCGCCGTCTTGTTCCTGCTGGTCGTGCGGCGAGCCCGCTCAGAACATCGCCATGCCGCCGTTGACGTGGATGGTCTGACCCGTGACGTAGCCGCCCTCGCGGCTCGCTAAGTAGACCACCGCGGCGGCGACGTCGCTGCCCTCGCCGAGCCTCCCCGCCGGGACTCGGGCCAGCAGCGCCTCCTTCTGCGTATCGGGAAGCGCATCCGTCATCGCCGAGGAGATGAAGCCCGGCGCGACGCAGTTCACCGTGATGTTCCGGGTCGCGACCTCCTGCGCCAGCGCCTTCGACATTCCGACCAGCCCCGCCTTGGACGCCGCATAATTGGCCTGCCCGGGGTTCCCGGTGGAGCCGACGACGGAGGTGATCGAGATGATCCGGCCGTGCCTGGCGCGCATCATCGGCTTCAGCGCCGCTCGGGCGAGGCGAAATGCCGCCTCGAGGTTAATCCGGATCACGTCCGACCATTCCTCGTCCTTCATCCGCATTGCGAGGTTATCGCGCGTGACGCCCGCGTTATTGACGAGGATGTCGAGCTTCCCCATCGCCTCCACCGCCTGCGGCACCAGCGCATCGACGGCCGCCGGATCGGAGAGATTGGTGGGGAGGATGACGCTCTCGCCGCCGATCTCATTCTGGACGCCGCGGAGTGCTTCCTCGCGAGTCCCCGAAAGCGCCACCCGAGCCCCCTGCCCCGCCAACGCCTTCGCAATCGCCGACCCGATCCCCCCCGAAGCGCCGGTAACGAGCGCGGTCATTCCCTGGAGGTCAAACATGTTCTGATCCTTGTTATTGGTTCACGCGAAGGCGCGAAGGCGCGGAGGGTTTGTAGTCGTTCACCACACGGCGCAGACCTTCTTTCAAAGTTTCTCCACCGAAGTTGATGAGCAATCCCAGCGGCTGCTTCGTCAGCCGCAAATAGGTCAACAGCTGTTTCGCATGAGCGGCGTTCAGCCGCTCGACCGATTTGATCTCCACGAGAAGATCATCGACCCGGAGGTCGATCCGAAAAGCGGCTTCGAACCGCATCCCGTCATATTCTATGTCCACCGGCTGCTGTCGCGAAACGCCGTAGCCCCGGCTCGCGAGCTTGGCCGCCAGGATGGTTTCGTAGACGCTCTCAAGCAGGCCCGGACCAAGGTCGCGGTGCAGCTGAAGCGCAGCGTCGATCACGTCCGCTGAGGTGGTCTCCACATCCCGCATCTCTTCGCGCCTCCGCGCCTTCGCGTGAACCCTAAACTTCCTTCACCAGCGCTTCGATGTCTTCCATCGAGACGACGCTTGTCGTGCGGGCATCGGGGGCGATGCGTTTGACCATTGGCGAGAGCACCTTGCCGCCGAATTCCACGAAGTGAGTGACGCCCGCCGCCGCCATCGCAGCCACGCTCTCGCGCCAACGAACCATGCCCGTCACCTGCTCCACGAGCAGCCGGCGGATCTCGGCGGGATCGTCGGCGGGCGCGGCGATCACGTTGGCGTAAACGGGCACCACCGGCGGCCGGATGTCCACGCCGCCCAGCGCCTCCTCCATCGCCCGTGCGGCCGGCTCCATCAGCGGCGAATGGAACGGCGCCGAGACGGGCAGCAGCAATGCCCGCTTCGCGCCCTTCGCCTTCGCGATCTCGAGCGCCCGCTCCACCGCCGCCTTGTGGCCGGAGACGACAACCTGATTCGGATCGTTGTCGTTGGCCACGGCGCAGACTTCGCCCTGAGCCGCCTCCTCCGCGACCTCGCGAGCTCCGTCGAGGCCGAGGCCGAGCAATGCCGCCATCGCCCCCTCGCCCACCGGCACCGCCGCCTGCATCGCCTGGCCGCGGAGCTTCAGCAGCCGCGCGGTGGTGGCGACATCGAAGGCTTCGGCGACGGCGAGCGCGGTATATTCGCCGAGACTGTGGCCGGCGACGAAATCGGCCTTGTCCGCTGAGATGCCGGACGCCCGGAGCGTCGCCAGTGCATTGGCCATGATTGCCGGCTGCGCATTCTCGGTAAGGGTGAGTTCCTCGAGCGGCCCCTCGGCCATCAGCCGGGCAAGATTCTGCTCCAGCGCCTCGTCCACTTCCTGGAACAGCTCGCGCGCCACATTGCTTGCCTCGGCCAGCGCCCTGCCCATGCCCACCGACTGGCTCCCCTGCCCCGGGAAGATGAATGCGCGCATTTGCCTCTCCTGTTTGCCCGGCGGTTTAGAAGCGCCGCCGGAGAAGGCAAGCGGCTTGCAAAATCGAAGAAATCCGCTAAGTGACCGCCTCACCGGGGCTGAGGGCGCTGCTCTCCAGCCCCGGTACTCATTTGAGACGACAGCCGGAGGGGCGTCCGCATCGTGCGGCGTCAGCGATCGGCCAAGATAAGGAAATGCGCTCCATGCCGCTTTACGAGCATGTGTTTCTCGCGCGTCAGGACCTGGCCCAAGCCCAGGTGGACGCGCTGGCGGAAACCGCCACCAACATCATCGAGACCAACGGCGGCAAGGTCGTCAAGACCGAGACCTGGGGCCTGCGCTCGCTCGCCTACCGCATCCAGAAGAACCGCAAGGCGCATTATGTGATGCTCGACATCGAGGCTCCGGCCCCGGTCGTCGCCGAGCTCGAGCGCCAGACGCAGATCAACGAGGACGTCATCCGCTACATGACCATCAAGGTCGATGCGCATGAGCAG
>NZ_DASVUE010000071.1:0-2746 GCF_036387215.1 Allosphingosinicella sp.
CACCTCGATCATATCGGTCCAGCGGTTCCGCGGCGCATATTCCTCGAGATAGACGGCGGAGAGCACGCCGATCGGGAAGGCGAGTGCAAGGGTCACCAGCATCGTCAGAAGTGAACCCTTGAACGCGCCCCAGATGCCGACCGCCGAGGGATCGGTCGCGTCGGCGCCGGTGAGGAAATTCCAGTTGAAGCCGGTGCGGACCGCATCCTTTGCTTCGAGCTCAGCGTGGAGCCGTTCGGCTTCGGGCGGGGAGTCGCCCTTGGCGGCAAGGTCTAGCGCGCTCGATGCGGGAAGCCAGAAGCTGTCGGTGCGGGTGAGGACCGAAGGATCCTGCTTGATCGCCTCGCGCACCCGCAGCCATGCCGTGTCGGAGAGCATCTCCGCTCCGGGCGGGCCGTAGCTGGCGGTGGCGGAGGCGCGAACCACGCTGTCGATGTCGGCCGTCGCAAGCGCGGCATCGGCGCCCGGACCCTTGAGCGTCGCCGGATCGAGGAACAGCTCGCTCTTGGGGAAATCAATGCCGAGGCGAACCTCGGTCTGAGTAAAACCGCGGACGCCGTTGCCGAGCATCGTGATCAGGAGGAAGGCGAGGAACGCGGTGGATAGAAGCACGGCGCCGAGGCCGAGATAGCGGAAGCGCCGCTCGGCCGCATAGCGGCCGCGTATGCGCTTCTGCATCGCATCCGCCTTCCAGTCGGTGGGGGTGCGGGCGGCGGCGTCACTCATAAGCTTCGCGGTACTTTTTGACGACGCGCAAGGCGACGATGTTGAGGAGCAGTGTGACGATGAACAGGACGAGACCGAGCGCGAAGGCGGCGAGGGTCTTCGGGCTGTCGAATTCCTGATCGCCGGTCAGCAGCTGGACGATCTGGGTCGTCACGGTGGTGACGCTTTCGAACGGATTGGCGGTTAGGTTCGCCGCGAGGCCGGCAGCCATCACCACGATCATCGTCTCTCCGATTGCCCGGCTGACGGCGAGGAGAACGCCGCCGACGACGCCTGGAAGGGCGGCTGGGACGAGCACCTTCTTGATCGTCTCCGAAGTGGTCGCGCCCATTGCAAGGGAGCCGTCGCGCATCGCCTGCGGCACCGCGGCAATCGAATCGTCGGCCATGGAGGAGACGAAGGGGATGATCATGATGCCCATGACGAGGCCGGCGGCGAGCGCGGATTCCGAGGAGCCGGGGATGCCGAGCATCACCGCGAAGTCGCGGATTGCGGGAGCGACGGTGAGAGCGGCGAAGTAGCCGTAGACCACCGTGGGAACGCCGGCGAGCACCTCGAGCAGCGGCTTCATCCAGCGCCGCACCCGCGCCGAGGCATATTGGGTGAGGTAGATGGCGCTCATCAGCCCGAGCGGGATCGCAACGATCATGGCGATGATCGCGCCGATGAAGATTGTGCCCCAGAAGAGCGGCACGGCCCCGAACGCTCCCGACGAGCCGGCCTGATCGGCCCGCATCGCGGTCTGCGGGCTCCAGTTGGTGCCGAACAGGAACTCGATCGGGGAAACCATCGAGAAGAAGCGGAGCGACTCGAACAGCAGCGACAGCACGATGCCCAGCGTCGTCAGGATTGCGATCAGCGAGGCGATCAGAAGCGTCGCCATCACCAGCCGCTCGACTCGGGTGCGGGCGCGGAAGGCGGGGGAGACGCGGGTGAACGCATAGCCGCCGCCGGCAAAGGCGAGGAGCAGGGCGACGACGGTACCGATCGTCGCGTAGCGGGAGGCGGCGGCTCCGTAGACCGGCGAAAGCGCCTCCGCCTCGGGATTGAAGGCGGCCTGGCGCGTGCCCTCGGCGACCTCGCGCGCCTCGGTGAGGATCGCCTGCCGCTGCATCTCGAACGGCGGCAGCGAGGCCGCGGCGGGGCTTTCGTTCACCGCCTGCATGACGAGGTTGCCCGAGACCGGCGCCCAGACTGCAAGGAACAGCAAGGCTGGCAGCACCGCCCAGAGGGCCACGTACCAGCCGTGGAAGCCCGGAAGCGAGTGCGGCCGAGCCTTGCCCGGGCTGGCGAAAGCCGCCGCCTTGGCGCGCGCCGCCAGCCAGGCCGCGAGGCCCAGGCCGAGGATCAGCAATGCAAGAGCGGCAACGGACAAGAGTTGATCCTAAACTTCCCCCCCTGCGCGCAGGGGGGGGGGTAGGGTTGGGTGTTTCGTCACCCGCTTCGATTTACCCGGAGGCGTGTCCACCCCCGGCCCCTCCCTGCGAGCAGGGAGGGGAGGTTACTTCAGCTCGGCCGCATTGACGGTCGTCAGCGACTGCACCGCCTGCGCCGCCTTCGCCTGCACGTCGGCGGGCGAGGGGATGAGGCCGCGCTGCTCGAGATAGCCGCCCTTGCCCCAGGCCTTGGCATATTCGGCGAGGAACTCCTTCATGCCGGGGATCACGTTCATGTGCTCGCCCTTGGCATAGATGTAGACCTGCCGGGCCCCCGGATAGGAAAGGTCGCTGATGGTCGCCGCGGTCGGAGCGATGCCGCCGAGCGGGATGCCGCGGACGGTGCCGGCATTCTCTTCCATGAAGCTGTAGCCGAGGATCCCGATCGCGCCGGGATTGGCAGCGACCTTCTGGACGAGAAGATTGTCATTCTCGCCAGCTTCCACATAGGCGCCGTCCTCGCGGATCTTGGTGCAGAGATCCTTGTGACGGTCCTTGTCCGTCTCCTTCAGAGCCTTCATCGCCGGATCGGCCTCGCAGCCTTTTTCGAGGATGAGCTCGGCGAAGCTGTCGCGGGTGCCGGA
>NZ_DASVUE010000072.1:0-1997 GCF_036387215.1 Allosphingosinicella sp.
ATCCATGCGCGCACTCACCTGGCAGGGCCGCCACGACGTCCGTGTCGACACCGTTCCCGATCCCGAGATCGTCAATCCGCGCGATGCGATCATCAAGGTCACTTCGACCGCCATCTGCGGATCGGACCTCCACCTCTATGACGGCTACATTCCAACGATGCGCGCCGGCGACATCCTCGGTCACGAGAATATGGGCGAGGTAGTCGAGGTCGGATCGAAGAGCACCCTCCAGAAGGGGCAGCGGGTGGTGATCCCCTTCACAATCTCCTGCGGAAATTGCTTCTTCTGCGGCAAGCAGCAATTCTCCGCCTGCGACAATGCCAACCCGGCGACCACGTCCGACATGTCGGAGACGCTCTACGGCCACCCGATGGGCGGCGCGTTCGGCTATGCGCACCTCACCGGCGGCTATGCCGGGGGCCAGGCCGAATACCTGCGCGTGCCTTATTCAGACGTCGGGCCGGTCGTGATCCCCGATGGGCTCAGCGACGATCAGGTGCTGTTCCTGTCCGACATCCTCCCCACCGGCTGGATGGGCGCGATCAATGCCGAGATCGAGCAAGGGGACACCGTCGCCGTCTGGGGCTGCGGCCCGGTCGGCCTGTTCGCGATCCAATCCGCGTTCGTGCTTGGGGCGCACCGGGTGATCGCGATCGACCATTTCCCGCGCCGGCTCGAGCTTGCGAGGCAGATGGGCGCCGAGGTGCTCGATTTCCGAGAAGTCGACATTCGCGAGGCCTTGGCCGAGATGACCGGCGGCATCGGCCCAGACGCCTGCATCGATTGCGTCGGCATGGAGAGCCACGGGCTCGGCATCGACAATTTGGCCGATCACGCCAAGGTCTGGCTGAAGCTCGGCACCGACCGCCCCGCGGCCTTCCGCCAGGCGATCCTCGCCTGCCGCAAGGGCGGCCGCGTCTCCGTCCCCGGCGTCTATGGCGGCATGATGGACAAGTTCCCGGTCGGCGCCTTCATGGAGAAGGGTCTCACCATGAAGACCGGGCAGACCCACGTGCAGAAATACACTGCTCAGCTCCTGGAGCTGATCCAGGAGGGCAAGCTCGACACCACCTTCATGATCTCGCACCGCGCGAGCCTTGAGGACGGGCCGGACATGTACCGGCACTGGCACGACGATCAGGATGCCTACACCAAGATCGTGCTGAAGCCGGGCCTTCCGAAAGGCGAAGTGAAAGTCACCAAGGAGCAGCAATATGAGCCAGCGTAAGTTCGCGATCGTCACCGGGGCGTCCACCGGCATCGGGCTGGAACTCGCCAAGCTTGCCGCGCAGGACGGGTACGATCTCGTGGTCGCGGCCGACACGCCGCTTGTCGATGCCTCGCGCGAGCTTCAGGGCCTTGGCGTCGAGGTGCGGAACGTCGAGACCGATCTTTCCACCTTCGAAGGCGTGGATCGGCTGCTTGCCGCCGCCGGCGGGCGTCCGGTAGACGCGCTGTTCGCCAATGCCGGCCACGGCCTCGGCCATGCCTTCCTCGAGCAGGATCCGGCCGAATGGCGGCACGTGATCGACACCAACATCACCGGCACCGTCTATCTCGTGCAGAAGGTCGCCCGGGAGATGGTGGCGCGGAACGAGGGGCGCATCCTGATCACCGGCTCGATCGCCGGCCACATCGCCGGCGCGTTCCACGCCGTCTACAACGGCTCCAAGGCGTTCATCGACAGCTTCTCCGATGCGCTGAACAACGAGCTCAAGGACACGGAAGTCACCGTCACCTGCCTCAAGCCCGGCGCGACCGAGACGGAGTTCTTCCACCGCGCGGACATGGACGACACCAAGGTCGGAAGCTCCAGCAAGGACGATCCCGCGGATGTCGCGAGGACCGGCTACAAGGCGATGATGAAGGGGGAGCGAAGCGTCGTCTACGGCCTCATGAACAAGCTCCAGGTCGCCGGCTCCAAGGTGCTTGGCGGCGGCGTCTCGGCCGAGATGCATCGCGGCATGGCCGAGCCCGGAACGGCGAAGGAATAAGCC
>NZ_DASVUE010000073.1:0-1944 GCF_036387215.1 Allosphingosinicella sp.
CTCCGTCGGCTTGTCGATGCGCACGTTCCGGCCGGAGGCGCGGACCGCGAGCAGGCCGGCGGCTCGGCGGGCGACGTCGGCGAGGTCGATCTCGTCCGCTTCCGGCCTGAAGTCCGGCCGCTCGATCGCCTGCAGGTCGACAAGGTCGTCGACGAGTGCGAGCAGGTGCCGGCCGGCGGCGGCGATGTCGTTTGCGTAGCCCGCATAGTCGCGGCGGAGCGGACCTTCGGGCTGGGCGCCGATCGTCTCGGCATTGGCGATGATGTGGTCGAGCGGGCCGCGAAGGGCCTTGTCGAGCCGCTCGCCGAAGGCGGAGGTGTCCTCCACCGCCACCGGCTGCAGCGGCCCGGCGGGTGCGGCGGCGATGCGGGTTGCGGAGCCGCGGAAGCCGGCAAAGCGGCCGGCGCCGTCGATCAGCGGCACTCCGGCGAGGCGGTAGCGGCTGCGCGCGCGAATCCGAAGCTCGGCCTGCTGATCATCGAACCTCTTCTGAGCGGCGAGCGCAGTCAGGATCGGGAGTGAGCCTTCCTCGCCTTCGACGAGGCGGAACAGGCGGGTGAGGTCCTTGCCGAGGAGATCGGCGGGCGACTTGCCGACCGCGGCCGCTCCGGCCGGGGAGAGGCTGGTGAAGCGCAGGCGCTCGTCCGTCTCCCACATCCAGTCGGCGGCGGCGCGGAGGAAGTCGGCGTCGCGCTCGGCCTCCGACGCCTCGTGCGGCGGGCGTGCAGGCCGCTCGGTCCAGTTGAGAATGGTGAGATCCACTCCCCCCTGGCTCGGCTCGGCCCGGATCCAGAGATCGATATCCATATCGGCGTCGGCGACCATCACCGCCCGGGAGATCACGATCCCGAGCCGCCTCGCAAGCCGCGCAAGCGCCGCCACCTGCGGAAGCGCGAGTACGCCCCCCTCCTCGCCCCCGGCTCTCAGGTGCAGGCCGGCGAGGTCGGAATCGGCGGCGACAAGGCGATCCTCATCGTCTATGCGGCCGCGGATCGAGCTCAAGGCGGGTTTCCGCTCGCTCATGCGGCGATTTCCGCAAGCGCTTCGCGGTAGAAGGAGTCCACCTGCCAGAGCCGGAGCGCAGCGCGCGCCGCCCCTACGGAGGTAACGTCGAACAGATCGAGCTGGGATGCCACCAGGTCTTCGGAGGATGTGAGGCCGAGCAGGATCGATCCGGCCTGCTCCCGGCCAAGGTCCGCGGCCTTCAAGAGCAAGGGCGCGCCGCGCCCGCGAGGGTCGGAAACGATCTCCCAAGCACCATCGCGGCCGAGCGATGCCCGGACGGAGATGAAGGCGAGGAACAGCGGCAGCGACCCTTCCCTAAGGCTGCGCTCGATCAGGTCGTCATCGACGCGGCCGAGCTGTTCCAGGCGCCGGGCGAGCCGCATGCAGCGCGCCTCGAGGCCGTCGCCCTCGTCATAATCCGCGAGCAGGCACTCGGCGGCGGAAACCAGCATCGCGTCGGCGTCGGCGGCAGGCACGCCGTGGCGGTCGATCATATAGGCGCGGAGCGCGGCCGCGACCCGCCAGGCGAGCCGGTGCTCGAGCTCGGCGGGAAGCTCCGTACGCGCCGCGACCGGTTCGCCGAAGCCGTCGAAACGGCGGCTGTGCGCGATCAGGATCGCCATCGCCTGCTCCGAAACCTGCTCGTCGTCGTCGCGAATGAGCTCGAGGAGGAGCCCTGCTTCGCCGTTACCGCGGCTGCGGGCGAGCCGATGCTCCTCGGTGCGTCGGATGAGAACGCCAACGAGCGGCGGCTCGGCATGGGCGCCGGATCGCTCCAGTATCGGAGCAGCAATAGCGACATGGGCGGATGTCAGCGCGGCGTGAAAAGCCTCGTTCGCGAGGGTATGCGGGGCATCGGCAAGGCCGATGCGGAGATTGTCCTCGACGGTCCGAACGACCTTGGCGAGAAGCCCCGAGATGGTCGCCCGCTGCCATTCC
>NZ_DASVUE010000074.1:0-3172 GCF_036387215.1 Allosphingosinicella sp.
GCGATCAGCGGCACTCGACTTGCGGCGACTTCAGCGGCTGCTCGATGCAGGTCGCGCCGCCGACGACATCGACCCGGCCGCTGCCGGCGAGCGAGATTCGGGCGTTACGGGAGACATCGGCATGGATCGAGCCGGCCCCGCCGATCGCGATGCTCGCCGTCTCGACCCGCAGCCGCTTGGCATCGATCGAGCCCGATCCGCCCACCGCATAGCCGGCCTCGCGGGCTGTTCCCTCGGCAGTGATCCCGCCCGAACCACCGGTTGCCAACTGGACATGCCCGGCATCCAGCCCGCGAAGGACGATGCTGCCCGATCCGTCGGTAGCAGCGGAAAACCTGTCGCCGCTCACCCGATCGACCTCGACCTGCGCCGCACCCTGGACACGGGTGGAGACAAGAGTGGGTGCGGAGACCACGACATTCATCCCGGAGCCCTGGTTCCAGCTCCACGCGGCGCCTTCGCGGAACCGGATCTTCAGAGTGCCGCCGCTGACTTCCGCGATCGTGTCGGCCAGCAAAGCGGGCGGGCCGGAAAGAGCCACCTGCGGGGCTTGGCCGATGAGGACGGCAACGTTGAAGGGGCCGGAGACCTCCAGCTTGTCGAAGGCGCCGGGCGAGACGCTACGCGACTGATACGGGTTCGGCTGCGCTTCTCGGGCATAAGCCGGGGTTGCCAGAGCCAGAACACCGCCAAGCAACGGCAGAAAGTTGCGCATCTCTCATCCCCCTCGAGGCAAATCGGGCGAGAAAGTGAATACCTGTTGCTGCGAGGGTCCGCAACGGGTGGCAAGCGCGCGTAGGAGTTCGCGCCGCGCTTCAAACCCGGGCTGGCGGGAGGCGGGACCATCGCAACCGTCCCAGCGGGTCCGGCCGGGGCGGGTGGCGTTCGATGGCGCTTGATCGGGGAAAATCATCTTCCTACCCAGAGCCGGAAGCTTCTCCTTTGCTCGGGGCGCGGCGGATCGGGGTGGGAGACCTCCTTGCACCGTGTGTCCGGGCACTCGACCGACTGGACTCATGTGACCGACAGCACCGCCGATCTGGACATCTCCGAGCATCCCCACCGAAGGCTGAACCTGCTGACGGGGGAGTGGCTGCTCGTGTCGCCGCACCGGGCCAAGCGCCCGTGGCGCGGGGACGAGACGCCGCCGCTGCCGAGGGACCTCATTCCCTACGATCCCGAGTGCCACCTGTGCCCGGGAAACAGCCGCGCGAACGGCGTGCGCAATCCTGACTATGAAAACACCTATGTGTTCGCCAACGACTTCCCCGCTCTGACGGCAGAAAGCCGCGGGCCCGGAGGGGAGGACGCGCTCTTCCGGGCGATGCCGGCGGCCGGCGAGGCGCTTGTCGTCTGCTTCTCCCCGGATCATTCGCGCACCCTGCCGGAGCTTGAGCAGCACCAGGTCAAGCGGGTTGTCGACATCTGGTGCTCGGAAGCGGACCGCCTCGGCCGAAGCTATTCCTACGTCCAGGTGTTCGAGAATAAGGGGGCGATGATGGGCTGCTCCAGCCCCCATCCGCACGGGCAGATTTGGGCGAGCGACTTCGTGCCGACGCAGGTCGCAGCCGAGGACGCGCGTCAGGCGGAGTGGCTGAGCACCCGGGGCTCGGTGCTTCTCGCCGAGGTCGTCGAGCGCGAGGAGCGGGACGAAGTACGGATCGTTGACCGCAACGCGCACTGGCTTGCGATCGTCCCCTGGTGGGCGGCCTGGCCCTTCGAGATCCTGCTGATCGCCCGCGACGACGTCGCCACGCTTCCCGGGCTTGCGGAGGAGGCGCGGGAGGCGCTCGCGAGCATCCTGCGGCGGATCACGGCCCGTTACGACCGCCTGTTCTCGACCAGCTTTCCCTACTCCATGGGCTGGCACCAAGCGCCCGGCACTTCGGACAATCCCGAAGCCTGGCGGCTGCACGCGCATTTCTACCCGCCCCTCCTGCGGTCGGCGAGCGTCCGGAAGTTCATGGTGGGCTATGAGATGCTCGCGGAGCCGCAGCGCGATCTGACGCCGGAGCAGGCGGCGGAGCGGCTGCGCGCCATCGATCCCGATCTTTAAGGAGACGATTTAGTGTCGACGCTGCAGCTGAGACTCTCGGAAGGCTTTTCGAGCCGCTTCGGCGGAGCGCCGGACTTCGTCGTCCGCGCGCCGGCGCGCGTCAACCTGATCGGCGAGCATACCGACTATAATGACGGCTTTGCGCTGCCGGTCGCGATCGGCGCCGAGACCCGCGTCGCGCTACGCCGCCGCGGCGATGGGGAGATAAAGGTCGCCGCTCTCAATTTTGGAGAGGAGGATGCGTTCCTTCCGTCGCCCGACCTCGAGAAGGCGCCGCTCGGCGGCTGGCGGGACTATGTTCGCGGGACCGTTGCGATCCTTGCAAAGGCGGGCGTCGAGATGGGCGGCTTCGACATCGCGGTGGCGGGCGACGTGCCGATGGGCACCGGCCTCTCCTCCTCCGCCTCGCTGGAGGTCGCGGTCGCAACCGCGATCCTGGCCGCGGCCGGACGGCGGGAGGATCCGAAGCAGGTCGCGCTCTGGGCGCAGGCCGCCGAGTGCGACTTCGTCGGGATGCGCTGCGGCAATCTCGACCAGCTGGCCTCGGCAGCGACCGTCGAGGGCGCCGCGCTGCTCATCGACTGCCGGTCGCTCGAGCTGCGCCCCGTCCGCATGCCGTCCGACGCCGCCGTGATGATCGTGCAGTCGGGCGTCGTCCGGGGGCTTGTGGACGGCCATTACAACGAGCGCCGGCGGCAATGCGAAGAGGCGGCCGCGCTCCTCGCCGTCCCCGCGCTTCGGGATGCCGATCTCGGTATGCTCGAGGCGGCAGCGGCCGACGCCGACCCGATGGTCGTCCGACGCGCGCGCCACGTCATCACCGAGAACGACCGCACGGTGGCGGCGGCGGCGGAATTGGAGCGGGGCAACCTGCGGGCGATGGGACAGCTCATGCGCGAGAGCCATGCCTCGCAGCGGGACGATTTCGGAATCACCGTCGATCATACCGACCGACTCGCCGAGATCATGTCGGATGCGATCGGCGAGAATGGCGGCGCAAGGCAGACCGGCGGCGGCTTCGGTGGAGCCGTGGTCGGCCTGATGGGCACCGACCGCGTGGAGGCGGTGCGAAGCCGGGTGCTCGCGGAATACCGGACGCCCTCGGGAGAGGTCCCG
>NZ_DASVUE010000075.1:0-13287 GCF_036387215.1 Allosphingosinicella sp.
AGACGATCGCCGGCCGCTACCGCGGAATGACGACGCAGCAGCTCGACCAGGCTATTCGCCGGACGGTGAACCCGAACAACTTCGTCTGGGTGGTCGTCGGCGATGCGGCTCGGGTCCGCCCGCAGCTCGAGACGCTCGGAATGCCGAGCTTGGCGAGCTGCGGCTGGACCTTGGCCGCTTCGCCGACGACCACCCAGACGAAGTTGTTCGGGTTGATCGCCGCACGCGCCGCCGCGTCGAGACGGGCCGAGGTCTGCGCCTGGTAGATGCCGGCCAGCTGCTCGTAATAATTGTCCGGACGGTTGTAGAGCACGTTGCTCTGCATTCCGTTGAGGACTGCAGCCGAAGTCTCGAAGCTCCCCGGAAGGCTACGGATGTTGTTGGCGGTGGTCCGGCTCAGCTCCTCGGACGTGACGCCCTTCGTGCCGAGGAAGTCCTTCACGTCCGCCATCAAAGCCGCCAGCGAGTCGCCGGTGCGGTCGGCCTGCACCGGCGCTCCGATGATGTAGGGCACCGCCTGCACGCTGCGCTGCACCCGGCCGGAGACGCCGTAGGACCAGCCCTTGGTCTCGCGCAGGTCCATGTTGATGCGCGACAGGAAGTTGCCGCCGAGGATGTCGTTGGCCGACGTCAGGTCGACGATGTCGTCCGAGCCCTTCAGCGGAGTGACGAGGCCGCCGTAGATGAGCGACTGGGGCGAACCCGGCCGGTCGATCAGGACGACGCGCTGCTGCGCTGCAGGGATCGCGGTCGGGAAGACCTTCTTGCCCTTCGGCGTCGCCGGAGCCTGCCAGTTGCCGAAGCGCGCTTCGAGCCTCGGCAGAAGCTGCTGCAGCGGCAGGTCCGAGACCGCGAAGATCTCGAGCGCGTCGGGGCGCAGCCAGGCCTGCTTGAACGAGGCGAGGTCCGCCGGCCCGAGCTTCGCAACCGCCGCGGCATTGCCGCTGCCGGTGGTGGCGTAGGGGTGGTTCGGCCCGTAGAGCAGGGTCGGAAGCGTGCGGCTTGCGATGCCCTGCGGGTCCTTCATCTCCTGCGCGATGCCGGTCAGCATCTGCGCCTTGACGCGCTCCACCTCGGTGGGGGCGAAAGCGGGGTTCCGCACCACGTCGGCAAGCAGGTCGAGCGACGGCGCCAGGTTCGGCGTCAGCGCCGAGAGGTTCACCATCGTCCGGTCGATGGTCGCGTTGGAGCTGATGTCGGCTCCGAGCCGCTCCTGCTCCTCCGCGATCTGCGTCGAATTGCGGGTGGTGGTGCCCTCGTCGAGCAGCGCAAGCATCAGCCCCTGGGTGCCGCGCGCGGTCACCGGATCGGCGGCCTGGCCGGCGTCGAACGACAGCGAGACGCGCGTCGCCGGCACTGCAGTCCGCTGTGCGTAATGGACCTTAACCCCGTTCGCGAGCGTCGCGTGCTGAACGTCCGGGAAGTCCAGCGGCGAGAGCGAACCGACCGCCGGCATCTGCCGCTTGAACGCGGTCGGCGTCTGCGGCTTCGCCTGCGCCGGAGCGGGCTTGGCCGGAGCCGCGGCCGCAACCGTCTTCGCCTCCTGATAAGCCTCGCGCTCACCCGGCTCGAGGGTGAGGTTCAGCGCCGGACGGCGAAGCCATTGCTGCGCCGCCGCCTTCACCTGCTGCGGCGAGGTGCCGGCATAAAGGGCGAGGTTGCGCTTATAGAATTCCGGGTCGTTGGCGTAGATCTGACCCTCTGCGAGAGCGACCGCCTTGCCGCCGAAGCCGCCGACCTGCTCCAGGCCCTTGATGCGCCCGGCAACCTCGGAGACCGCCGCGCGGTTGAGTTCGGCCTGGGTCGGGCCGTTCCGAAGGAAGTCGGCGACGATCTCGTCGAGCCGCCGCCCGACCACCGCCGGATCGACGCCCGGCCGCACGGTCGCGGAAACGCTGAACAGGCCAACGCGGTGGAGCTGGGTGACGTTCGCGCTCGCCGAGACCGCGATCTTCTCCTTGCGGACGAGCTCGTTGTCGAAGCGCGAGCTGGCAAGCCCGCCGAGCACCGAGGCTGCAAGGTCGAGCGCCACGCTCTGCTTGTCGAGCATTCCGGGGACGACCCAGTAACGCGACACGCTGGTTGCTGCGACGCGGTCCTTCATCACCACGTTCTTGGGCGCGCTGAGGGTCGGCACGGCGGCCTGGGCCGGATTGTTGACCGGGCCGCGCTTGATGTCGCCGAAATATTTCTCGACCAGCGGCCGCGCCGTCTTCGCGTCGATGTCGCCGGCAAGCACCAGCACCGCATTGTTCGGCCCGTAATTGTCGGTGAACCACTTCTTCACGTCGGCGAGGCTGGCGGCGTCGAGGTCCGCCATCGAGCCGATCACCGAGTGCTTGTACGTATGGCCTTCGGGGAACAGCTCGTCGAGGAGGCGGTAGAAGACGAGGCCGCCCGGACGGTTGTCGCCCTGGCGCTTCTCGTTCTGGACGACTCCGCGCTGGTTATCGAGCTTCTCCTGGGTCACCGCGCCGAGCAGGTGGCCCATCCGGTCGGATTCGAGGAACAGCGCGCGCTCGATCGCGGCCGAGGGAACCGTCTGGAAATAATTGGTGCGGTCGAAATTGGTGGTGCCGTTATAATCGGTGGCGCCGATCTGCTGCAGAGGCTCGAAGAAGTCGCCCGGCGAATTCTCCGACCCGTTGAACATCAGATGCTCGAAGAGATGCGCGAAGCCGGTCTTGCCTTTCGGCTCGTCCTTCGATCCGACATTGTACCAGACGCTGACCGCGACGACCGGAGCCTTGCGATCCTCGTGCACCAGCACCTTCAAACCGTTCGAGAGCGTGAAGGCCTGATAGGGGATGTCGACGCGCTTCACGAGCGTGCTCACCGGAGCGGCCGGGGATGCGGAGGCGGCGGCCTGCGGCGCGGCGGCCGAAACGGCCGAATAAGCGGGCAGTGCAAGGGTAGTGGTCAGCAGCAAAGACAGCAGCGAACGGCGCATCGAATAATCCCCTCCGATATGTGGATACGGCGCATCTATCCTGATTGAGGTTAGCAGGCAACAGAAGAGCGGCTTCGGAACGCTGGAAAAGTTCAGCGCATTCCGTGGCTTAATCTGCGCCTTGCAGCGCGCGCCGCGAGCGCTAAAGACCTTTGCAAAACCATCCTGGAGAGGTTCCCGAAAATGCGCCTGAAGACCCTTTTTGCAGCCGCCGCTGCGTTGTCCCTTCCCGTTGCCGGGTTCGCGCAGCAGACGGGCACTCCCGCATTCACCGGCGACGCATTCCGCTCCCACGTCGCCTTCCTTGCCGACGATCTCCTCCAGGGCCGCAACACCGGCGAGCCGGGCTACGAGATCGCCGCCCGCTACGTCGCCACCCGTTTCCAGGGCCTGGGCCTGAAGCCTGCCGGCCCCAACGGCAGCTGGTACCAGCAGGTCCCCTTCGTCACCTACAAGCTCGGCGAAACTCCGGCGCGGCTGACGATCGGCGGCCGCACCTTCGAGAACGGCAAGGAATTCGTCACCGGCGCAAGCTCGAGCGAAGCCAATCAGACCATCGAAGCGCCTGCCGTGTTCGTCGGCTACGGAATCGACGCGCCCGCCCAGGGCTTCAACGATTATGCCGGCCTCGACGTGAAGGGGAAGGTCGTCGTCATGCTCGGCGGCGTGCCCGAAGGCACTGCAAGCGACATCGGCGCCCACTTCTCACGCGGCAAGGCGCGGATGGCCGAGCAGAGGGGCGCGATCGGCATCGTCACCATCCGCACCCCGGCCGATCAGGAAAGGCGCCCCTGGTCCGCGCTGACCGGCGGTATCCACCACAGCAGCATGACCTGGGTGGGGCCGGACGGCCGCCCCTTCACCGACGCTCCCGGGATCCGCTTCTCGGCGACCCTGGACACGCCGGCGGCCGAGGCGCTGTTCGCCGGATCGAAGACTCCGCTCGCCGCGATCTTCGCCCAGGCCGGAAAGAAGGGCGCGAAGCCGAAGGGCTTTGCGCTGAAGCAGCCGCTCAAGCTCGAGCGGCAGAGCGTCAGCCAGCGCACCACCAGCCCCAACGTCATCGCGATGCTCCCGGGCTCCGATCCGGCGCTCGCCAATGAATATGTGCTCCTGATGGCGCACCTCGATCACGTCGGCGTCGATCCGAAGCTGGAGGGCGACAAGATCCACAACGGCGCGATGGACAATGCCACCGGCATCTCCACCATGCTCGAAGCTGCCCGCGCGTTCGTCGAATCCGGGCAGCGTCCTCGCCGCCCGATCCTGTTCGCGGCGGTCACGGCCGAAGAGAAGGGCCTGCTCGGCTCGCAATATCTCGCCAAGAACCCGGTCGTGGGAGGCGGCAAGGTGGTCGGCGTCGTCAACCTCGACATGCCGGTCCTGCTCTACGACTTCCAGGACGTGATCGCCTTCGGCGCCGAGCATTCGACGCTTGGCCCGATCGTCGAACGGGCCGGCGCGCAGATGGGCGTCAAGCTCTCCGCCGATCCCCTGCCGCAGGAGAATCTGTTCGTCCGCTCCGATCACTACCGCTTCGTGCAGGAGGGTATCCCGTCGGTCTTCCTGATGACCGGCTTCGCCAATGGCGGCGAGCAGAAGTTCACCGGCTTCCTCAAGACCAATTACCACAAGCCCACGGACGACCTCTCGCAGCCGATCGACTGGCAGGCCGGCGCCAAGTTCGCGCGCATCAACTATCTGATCGCCCGCGAAATCGCCGACTCGCCCGAAGCGCCGCGCTGGTACGCCGACAGCTTCTTCGGCAAGACCATGGCGCCGAACCAGCCGAAGGCGCAGCGGGCGGCGCGGTAAGCCTGCACGGCGGGGACGATCTTCCCTGCCCCCCGTCCGGGGCAGGGACTCCCTCCCGCTGCCCGGGGAATTCCAGACTCGCCAAGCGCGCGGCCGGAGTGCATCCTGGCCGCGCCAGCAATGGCCGGTGCGCGTCGCTCAGCGAACGGGAGGAAGCCCTTGCCCAAGCATGCCGCACGCCAGCCGGTCCGCGCCCGAAAGGCGCCCGACGCCGCCAGGTCCGCCCCCGATGCCCAGCGCTCCGGCCCGGCGAGCGCCTCAGCGCCCGCGCCCCGCTTCAGCATAGGCGACATCCCGCTGCTGCCGCAGGAGAGCCTTCCGGACGCCGCCTTGCCGAACAGGACCGGGCTTCCGGACGGGCTCAAATCCGGAATCGAGGCGCTGTCGGGCCTCTCGATGAATGATGTGCGGGTGCACCGGAATTCCCCGCACCCGGGGAAGCTCGGCGCGCTCGCGTACGCGCGGGGCACCGACATCCACCTGGGCCCCGGTCAGGAGCGGCACTTGCCGCACGAGGCATGGCACGTGGTGCAGCAGAAGCAGGGCCGGGTGCGAGCCACGAGCCGTTTCGGCGGCACCCCGGTCAACGAACATGAAGGGTTGGAACGCGAGGCCGACGGCATGGGCGCCTTCGCCTTCCGAGCGCCAGTGGCCGGATCGGCGCGACCCGGCGGGTATCGGCGCGGCCGAGGTCTGACTGCGCGAGGACAAGTTTCTGTCGGTATGGCTCCAATTGTGTCGCCTCCGCCTGCAAGTCCTGGTTGCGGCACCGTGCAGCGGGCCAGCGCCGGGGTCTGGGGAGCTCTGGGCGGGGGAGTGCTGGGCGGCTTGCTGGGAAATATGGTTCCCGGCGTCGGAATGGGCCTTGGCGCGGGCCTTGGCGCCGCCCTCGGCGGCTTGGCTGCAACATTCACTCGGCGTTTCTTCGACAAACACCAAAAGAAGAGAGGTGAATGGGCTGTACCTTCCGTCAGAAAAGCGGCGAAGAAAATAGCGGCAAAGAACCCATCATGGGGAGGATACGCTATTCATCACAAGCTCCCACGACATGAACTGGATAGTTTCCACGATCAGCTGTCGGGTTCAGGCGGCAAAGGCGCAGGCGTTCGAAACGCCCTTGACGCAATTATGCCCGCTGTGTCCGATCGACGGCGGCAATTGCACAACCTGCCTGGAAATCTGGAAGTAGGTCCGCTTCCTGAAGATCGGACGGACGATCCGGGCGCCGGCTTCGACCCCAATATGGTCCCCGGCGGCACCGGCCTACTCACCCCTCGATCCAAGACGCTCAAGGATATGCGGAAAGCCATGGATACCCTTGACTGGAAGACGGTAGAAAGGAAGTTGCACGAGCTGAAGGGTCATCATGACGCGCAACTCATCAAAGACGGTTTGCGAAAGGCGCCTCCGCTGTCCGCTCCGATCGCCTGGAAGCAGCACAAGGGGAAATTCCAGTAAGCCTAAATGAGGTGCGGCGAGGCTTGTGTGACCGAAATGCCACACTACATGCCCTGCTGAAACTGAACCAGGGGCCAATATGAACCTCGAAAAATTCACTGACCGCGCACGCGGGTTTCTGCAGTCGGCGCAGACCGTCGCGCTTCGGATGAACCACCAGCGGATCGCGCCGGTGCACGTGCTGAAGGCGCTGCTCGAGGACGAGCAGGGCATGGCCGCGGGCCTGATCGCCCGCGCCGGCGGCAGCGCGGAGGCGGCGCGGCGGGAGACGGACGAAGCGCTGGCGAAGATCCCCGCGGTCTCGGGCAGCGGCGCCAATTCGGCACCCGGCCTCGACGGCGAGGCGCTGCGCGTGCTCGACAGCGCCGAGCAGATCGCCCAGAAGGCCGGCGACAGCTACGTCACGGTCGAGCGGCTCCTGCTCGCACTCACCCTCGCCTCCACCACCGCCGCGGGCAAGGCGCTTGCAGATGCGGGCGTCAAGGCGGATGCGCTCAACGCCGCCATCAACGAGCTTCGCGGCGGCCGCTCCGCCGACACCGCCTCGTCCGAAGACCGCTACGACGCGCTCAAGAAATTCGCCCGCGACCTCACCCAGGCCGCCCGCGACGGCAAGCTCGATCCGGTCATCGGCCGCGACGAGGAGATCCGCCGCACCGTCCAGGTCCTCGCCCGCCGCACCAAGAACAATCCCGTCCTGATCGGCGAGCCCGGCGTAGGCAAGACCGCGATCGCCGAAGGCCTGGCGCTGCGCATCGCCAATGGCGACGTGCCCGACGGCATCAAGGACAAGAAGGTGATGGCGCTCGACATGGGCGCGCTGATCGCCGGCGCCAAATATCGCGGCGAGTTCGAGGAGCGGCTGAAGGGCGTGCTCGACGAGGTCCGCCAGGCCGAGGGCGACATCATCCTCTTCATCGACGAGATGCACACGCTGATCGGCGCGGGCAAGGGCGAAGGCGCGATGGACGCCTCCAACCTCCTGAAGCCCGCGCTCGCCCGCGGCGAACTCCACTGCATCGGCGCCACCACGCTCGACGAATATCGCAAGCACGTGGAAAAGGACCCGGCGCTGCAGCGGCGCTTCCAGCCCGTCTTCGTCGGCGAGCCCACGGTCGAGGACACGATCTCGATCCTCCGCGGCCTCAAGGAAAAATACGAGCTTCACCACGGCGTCCGCATCACCGACGGCGCGATCGTCTCGGCGGCGACGCTCTCCAACCGCTACATCACGGACCGCTTCCTCCCCGACAAGGCGATCGACCTCATGGACGAGGCCGCCTCGCGGCTGCGCATGGAGGTGGAATCGAAGCCCGAGGAGATCGAGAATCTCGACCGGCGCATCATCCAGCTGAAAATCGAGCGGGAGGCGCTCAAGAAGGAAACCGACCGCGCCTCCAAGGACCGCCTCAAGGCGCTCGAGGAGGAGCTTGCCAACCTTGAGCAGCAATCCTCGGAGCTGACCCAACGCTGGCAGGCGGAAAAGGACAAGATCGCCGCGGAATCGAAGCTCAAGGAGCAGCTCGACGCCGCCCGCCTCGAGCTCGATCAGGCGCAGCGCGCCGGCGACCTCGCAAAGGCGGGCGAGCTTCAGTACGGCCGCATCCCGCAGCTAGAAAAGCAGCTCGCCGAGGCGGAAGCGGCCACCGCCACCGCCATGCTCCGCGAGGAAGTGACCGCCGAGGACATTGCCGGCGTGGTCTCGCGCTGGACCGGCATCCCGGTCGACAAGATGCTCTCCGGCGAGCGCGAGAAGCTGCTCCAGATGGAACAGCTGATCGGCCGCCGCGTGATCGGCCAGGAAGCCGCCGTGAAGGCGGTCGCCTCGGCCATCCGCCGCTCCCGCGCCGGTCTCCAGGATCCGAACCGCCCCATGGGTTCGTTCCTGTTCTTGGGCCCCACCGGCGTCGGCAAGACCGAGCTCACCAAGGCGCTCGCCGAGTTCCTGTTCGACGATTCGACCGCGATGGTGCGGATCGACATGTCCGAATTCATGGAGAAGCATTCGGTCGCCCGGCTGATCGGAGCGCCTCCGGGCTATGTCGGCTATGAGGAAGGCGGCGTCCTCACCGAAGCCGTCCGCCGCCGCCCCTATCAGGTCGTGCTGTTCGACGAGGTCGAGAAGGCGCATGGCGACGTCTTCAACATCCTCCTCCAGGTGCTCGACGACGGCCGCCTCACCGATGGCCAGGGCCGGACGGTGGATTTCACCAACACGATCATCATCCTCACCTCGAACCTCGGCAGCCAGTATCTGTCGAGCCTCACCGACGACGAGGATGTCGAAAAGGTGGAGCCGCAGGTGATGGAGGTCGTCCGCGGCCATTTCCGCCCCGAATTCCTGAACCGGCTGGACGAGATCATTCTCTTCCACCGCCTCGGCCAGGCGCATATGGGCCCGATCGTCGACATCCAGGTCGCGCGCTTGGGCAAGCTCCTCGCCGACCGGAAGATCACGCTCGATCTCACCGACGGCGCCCGCGCCTGGCTTGGCCGCGTCGGCTACGATCCCGTCTACGGCGCCCGGCCGCTGAAGCGGGCCGTCCAGAAATACCTCCAGGACCCGCTCGCCGACGCCATCCTGCGGGGGGAGATCGAGGACGGATCGACCGTAAGCGTGGACGAGGGGGAACGTCAGCTCGTGCTGACCTCCGGCACCGTTACGGGTTGATCGAACCCATCCGCTGCGAGCGGTCGCGCAGGCGGTCTGCCTGCTGAGCGTCCGCTGCCGACTTGGCGGTCCACTGCTCCTTGGTCTTGCAGACTCGAAGGAGCCGGATTGAACCGACGACCGGCTCGTAACGACAGATGGGCTTCTGGTCTGCCGCTTTGGGCTGCGGCTCAGCTGCGAGCTGAGCAGGAAGCGGCGCAGCCGTGATCGTACTGGCTGCACAGAGCAGGGCGAGCATCTTCAAACGAGACATTACCACCTCCCCAAAACGTTCGTTTAGCCGCAGTCGCCGCGTCTTCCAAGTCGCCGCACTGGCCAGGCTTCAGGCAAAAAAAGGGGCGGCAAAAGCCGCCCCCAGGTCGTGTCGCTGCTGTTCGAGTTAGAAGTTAATCCTCGCGCCCACACGGAAGTAACGGCCGATGAAGAGACGATCGGCCCAAGCGGGGTTGAAGTGATAGATGCCATAGGCAGCGTTCCAATCGACAGGCGGCTTCCTGTCGAAGATGTTCAGAACGTCAGCATAGACGGTCAGACCCTCACTCGGCTTGATCTCGCCATGCCCGTCGACCCAGAAGACCGACTTGCCGCGGCACTGCACCGGATCGCCGTTGTGCCAGGACAGGAGCTGACCGTCGTCGGCGCTCTGCTGGCAATCGCCGTACGTTCCACCCGAGTCCGTCGCCACAGACGAATAACCGCTGGTGTAGTTGGCGGTGAGGGTCAGGCTCCCCCGATTGCCGACCTCGAGCGTGTTCTGCCAGTTCAAGCGCAATTTCGGAGCACCAGAGCAGGAGGTCCAGCCGCACGGACCCAGCGTACCATCGTAGCGCCAAGTGGTGCCGTCGTCATTCTCCTGCTGCAGTCTCAAAAGGTACGAAGCGTTGAGCACGCTGCGCAGGCTGAGATCGGCGAAAGGCAGCGGTATCCGTACATCGGCCGTGCCGTCGATGCCGCGGCCCAGGAAGCCGTTAGCATTCTGGAACTGCGCCTGGATGAAGCCAAGCAGCGGCAGAGCGGCGGGGTTCAGCGGATCCGGAGTTCCCCGGATGACCGTCACTCCCGGAATATTCACCACGCCATTGTTGGTGTAATATTGCTCGGTGATTGCGGCAGTCACCGACGGTGGAACGATCAGGTTCTTGATCCGGGTCTGCCAGAAATCGACCGTCAGTGTGATGTTCCGCCTCGGCTGGAGAACCGCACCGAAAGTGTAGCCGGTCGACTTCTCCGGCTCGAGGTCCTGGTTACCCGAAGACGTCAGACCCGGCGAGTAGCCGCCCTGATAGTAAGCGGGGTTGGAGGCGTGCGCCGCGCAGAAGGCGGTGTAGACCGGATTCGTACAGGAGATCGAGGCGGCGGTATAACCGGTCGCCGGCAACTGGAACGATTCGTTGAGGTTCGGGGCGCGGAAACCACGCGACCAGGAACCACGGAGCTTCAGCTGCTGGATCGGCCTGAATTCCGCTTCGAAGGAAGGCGAGAACGCCTTCTGCCCGGTTGAGTAATGGTCATAGGCACCCAACGCCCTCAGACGCAGGCTATCAAGAATGGGAGCGCTAATCTCATAGTTCGCGGACCAGATATCGCGGCTGCCCTTCACCCCGACGGCGTTGATACCGTAATAACGTGCGTAGGGATTGGTATCGTTCGGCGCGTTTGAGCTCGGGTTGTTAAGGGTTTCCCGGCGGAATTGGGCGCCGACCGCGACGTTCAGGTCGCCGCCCGGAAGAGCGACAATGTCCTTACCGATCGCACCCTGGACCTGCCAGAGCTTGGAAACCTTCGTGCTACGTTGTTCCGGGAAGACCTGGTCGCGCGCCGCCTGGGTGTTCGCGTCCTGGTTCACGAAATTGTACGAGCCGGTGGCGATCGCATCCAGCAGACCCTGGAGGTAGATATAATTGCGGTTCGTGACGTCCAGGTCGACCCGCGATGCGGTGGCGCCGACGTTATAGCTGAAGCCGTCACCGAACTCGCCGTGCGCGCCGATCGCAGCACGGTAGCTCCTGGCATTGGTCAGGGTCTGGCGCGGGTCCCGCACCGCCAGTGAGAGCAACGCCAACCTGCCCTGCGCCGCGAAGGGGTTGTTCGGGTTGAGGACCGCCCCAGCAACCGGAGTGCCGTTTGCGTTGGTACAGCCGCTCGCGATCGCGGGGCCCGAGATGTTGCCGGTTGCGGGATTGGTGCCGACGACGGCCTTCCCCTGGGGGCAGACATAGATCGGGAGGAAGAAGCCACTGACGCTGACGTTGCGTCCACCGGCCGCGGTCGAGCCAGTGAAGCTTCCCGGAGTATTCTCGTTGAACGTCCTGGTGTTGTAATAGTTGAAGGTCACGAAAGCTTCGGAGTCGCCGAACCGCTTCGTGGCGCGGAACGAGGCGCCCTTCCGCTCGATCTCGGACGCGTACATCTGGTACCGGTTCAATTCATCGCTCTGGCAGACGATGCGGTCGGCCGGCGTGGTTGCCCCCGCCTGCGCATTGGTCACCTGGAAGGCGGTGGTGCCGTTATTACAACCGCTCACATACTGGAACGGTCCGAGCGGGCCCGAGAATCCGGTCGGAAGCACGGTGGCCGGATTATACGGGCGCACAGCGAAAGCCGGTGTCCGGGCGAAGCCGCCGAGAGTGCCGTCACCCTGGATGCCGTTACGCACCGCATTGTTCAAGCAACCCTGATCTGCGGTGCCGCAGATGCTGCTCAAATTACCGGTGTTGAACGGGAAGCCGCGGTCGCGCGAATAAAGCGGATCGTTCTTCTGATATTCCGCGCCGACGTAGATGTTGTAGCCGTCCGAGGAAAGGTCGCCGACGCCGTAAGCGAGGCTGCCCCTTCTCTCTCCCGCGTCACCCCGTTGCGAAATACCGGCGGAGAAGTTGCCATGCAGGCCCTGCAGCTCGCTCTTGGTAATGACGTTGACCACGCCCGCGATTGCGTCCGAGCCGTAGGTTGCGGAGGCGCCGCCGAGCAGCGTGTCGATACGGCCGACAGACCAAGCAGGGATGGTGTTGATGTCGGTGATGTTACGCTGCGTATCGTCGGCCAGGGGATAGACGGCCGAGCGCATGCCGTCGAACAGCACGAGCGTGTAAGCGTCGTTGAAGCCGCGGAGCGAAGGGGCGCTCGCGCCGGCTGTGAATCCAAAGGCCGACCAGCTCGGCGGCACGGTGCCGGCGTTGTTCGCCGACATCGTCTGAAGATAGTCGGTGACGGTCGTGATGCCGCGCTTCTCGATGTCATCCGCAGTGACCGACATCACCGGGATAGCGGTCGCGGCGGCAGGGTTGCGGAGCAGCGAGCCGGTAACGACGATTTCCTGCGCATCCTCATTGCCCTGGGTGGGCTCGTCGGCAGTGGTCGTCGAATTGGTGCTTTGCGTGGCCGGCTGGTTGGTCGCGTCCTGCGCCATTGCCGGAGTGGCAATGAGGCTGGCGCCGAGAAACAGTGCGGTTAGCGCAGTGCTGCCGCGGAGAAGCCCGCGTGTTGAAATGGTCTGCTGAGTCACCTTTGATCCCTCATGGTTTGGTAGAGATGCCGGGACCCCGAGGGACCCCCCAAGCCATCTCTAGGCAGCCGCCATTGTCGCTTTTCCGCGACTTCCGGCATCTGCCCTAGCTCATCCAAGCGCGTGATCTTGTAAAGCGGCTGTAGAGGAGGCGGATCGTTTCGAAAAAGGCTGTAGCGAAAATGTCACAGGCGCGTTCCCGGCGGAAATCCTTGGCTTTCCGATGCTTAGCCCGAAATGCGTCGCCCATCTGCGGCAAGCGCGGAATCCGGCTTCCCCGCCGTCCCGGAGGCGCTTATGGCTCATCCATCCCCGGGGGACCTTGCGCACAAGGTTGAGAGGCGGCTGAATCCGGCCGCGACCCGCCGAACCTGATCCGGCTGACACCGGCGTAGGGAGGGAGAGGCGGCCCGCCCGTACTCCCTCCATAGATGGAGAGCGAATATGGCCGATATCCCCGCCCGTACCGAGCTTAAGGTCACCACCGGCCCCATCCGCGGCTCTCGAAAGGTGCATGTCGGGCCGCTGGGCGTCGCGATGCGTGAGATCCATCTCGAACCCTCCTCGGGCGAGCCGCCGCTCAGGGTCTACGATCCCTCCGGACCCTATACCGACCCCAATGCCCGCATCGACATCATGGCCGGCCTCCCCGAGCTCCGCCGCGACTGGATCCGCGCCCGCGGCGACGTCGAGGAGGTCCTTCAGCGCGAAGTGAAGCCCGAGGATAACGGCCAGCTCGGGCCCGACCGCTCGGGCGGAGTCCAGCCCTTCCCCAACGTCCGCAAGACCGTGCTGCGAGCCAAGCCCGGCGCCAACGTCTCGCAGATGCACTATGCCCGCAAAGGCATCATCACTCCCGAGATGGAATATGTCGCCGTCCGCGAGAAT